>CAZJYB010000012.1:0-39943 GCA_964549865.1 uncultured Anaerolineaceae bacterium | reverse complement strand
ATTTGCGGCGTTTACATCCTTGGAAAGTATGCGTTTTGTAATGTTAAGACGCATTGCAATCGCGGCAACGGATTGAGTTGGGCCGTCGTGCAGGTCGCGCGCCAGTTTCTTGCGCGCCTCCTCGTGCACTTCGATCATGCGTTCCTTCTCCTCGACCAGGTCCTGGTATAAACGGGCATTCTGGATCGCAATGACGGATTGCCGCCCAAGGATCTCAAGCAGGGCCTGGCGGTCTGCATTGAAATATTTGGGATCGGGGTGTGCGAACAAGAGAACGCCGTATACGTTAAAGCCGCTGCGTAACGGAAAACAATAACCACTCGTACAATTGCGCAGGGCGATCACTCTTCCAAGTTCCGGATCATAGCCAACATCCTTGAAAGCAACCGGCTCCCCTTCCTCAAGCGCCTTCTTAAGGACGCCTTCTGCGCCATCGAAAGTCACTCGCATATCTGCGCTGGTAAGCCTGCGTGCAGAACCCACGCGCAGTTTGCCCCCATTGAACAGCATGACTGCACCCACAAGCGGATCACTGATCAGCTGGGCCGGGTCCGGGTTTAATGCTGTGGCGCTCATATCCAGGGCAGACTCGAGCACACGCTTGTAACTTAATGTGGATGAAAGTGTGGAGGTTAATTCGTAAATGGCGCGCAAGCGTTCACTCTGAATGGCGCCCTTTTTTTCCTCTGAATTTAAAAATATTTCACGATTTTCCCTCATGTATTTAACGAGACGACGGCCGATCAGCCCGAAAACAAGTCCCATCAAAGCCATGCCGGCCGCAAGGGTGACCGCAAAAGACGTCTGACCCTCTTCCAGAGTGCCAGTATAAAAGATAAACCCCCCGAACAATATCGCCGCAATGAAAGCGCCCCAAAGCTCAAAATAAATGGAACCGGTCAGGATGGGCAGCAGGCCAGCCCAGAACGCGGGGCCGCGAATTCCCCCTTGCACCCAGTAAAAAGCACCCGCAAGCACGAGGTCCATGAAAAGGCTGATGCGGCGATGGAAGGTCATACGTACATTCAAAGCCGCCAACGCGGTCATCAACAAGTTCCATGCGATCATCAGACCCAAAGGCCAGGAGTTTGAAAGATCGAGTTCCCCCCCGAGGCTCAGAGAGACGATCAGCCCGACCAGCATGATCCATCTGAAGGAAATGGCAAACCAGTCTGCCATATATGGTGTCTCGTATTTACGCATCATAACTGGCCTATGATAACGAAAAATGAAGGACTGGGCAAGCGTGGCAGACGTTACAGCTGAATTGCACCTTCAAACCGTGTTCAGGCTTCATATCCCATCTCCGGCAAATACACAGCCAATTTCTCCCTCAAAACGGATTTTTGCTCTTCAGTAAAGGAATCCCGGAACCGACCGATCTTGCCCTTGAAGAAATGGAGACCTTGCTGGCCCTCTGCGGCTTCAGGACGGTAATTTTCGATCACTGCACGGACCTTGGAGCTGCTCCCGTCCAGCCGGAGATATTCAACCAGCCTGGCAGATTGGACATCATAGTTCATCAACAAGTCTTCATAGCGCGTAACGAGTGCATTCTTCTCCCCCATCCAGCCTTCCCAGATCTGCACATAGTCCATCATGAAATCCACGCTTTTCTCGAAATCGGATAGGTGCGAAAAGGCGTTTGGCCGTCCCTTCACGAGCGCGCGTTGACCGTAGTCGAATGCGGAGAGCATCGCGTCGCGCGGGTCGCGGTAAATGTATGTGGTGCGCAGCATGCCCAGGGTTGAAAGCAGGCGCGAGGCGCTGGTCGGCCCTGCGTGCGCCTTGATCACAAACGTATTTCCCAGTAATGCAGGGAGTGCCACCATCGCAAGCCGGCGTGCTGAAAGCACGCCGATATTGGAGTTGACCTCGGTCAGTATTTTTTGCAGGCGATATTTCTCGCGTATGTCGCGAGCATTCGCACAGCCGCTGGTTTTCATCAGGTCCTGGATCAGGTTGTAATGCCAGCCCGAACCCGCACGCGGCATCCCGACAGAGAGCACGATCATATGGTTTCCTTGTTCAACAAAGCCGCAGAGAGCCCCACCAATATTCCTGGTACAAGCCAGATATTCGGGGTTGTAAACGAATCCTGCGTGAAATTGTAAAATGCGATCGCCAGCCAGGCAAATACCCCAGCGGTCGCGGCAAAGCGGGCCCAGGGGTCTCTGCGAAGCAGCAGAACAAGCATATCGCCGAGGACATGAAACTGAAATGCAAGAAATAAAACGAAACCGATCAAGCCTGTTTCGGCAAACAAACGCACGTACAGATTCTTTGGGTTGGGATACAGCCGGTTCTCCGGGCTCAATTGTCTTGCAATTTCCGGCACCGTGGTAAGCGCCCAATCCGGCAGGTTTTGATAAATATAAAAACCGCTCGCGCCCAGGCCAACCCCCGACCATGGATATTTCTCGAACGCCGCCAATGCCCCTGCAGAATAGGCACCGCGCGCACCGGCATTGATATCCACCATGTATTCGCTCAAACTCTGTGCGTTGATCTCCCACAAACGTCGAAAAAATTCCTTCTGGCCAAGGAAGGTGAATACCCCGGCAAAAACGCCGAATACAACAACGACCACACTAATACGAAACAGGATATCGGCTACGCGGCCGCGAAACCCAATGATGAACCAATTCCACAGGGCGCGGATCACGTCCTGACCGAGGAATAAAAATGTGAGGACGGCCGCGGCAACCGTGGTTAACAACCCGCCGCGCGAGTAGGTAGCCAAAAGCAGCAGCAGGGATAATACCAGTAAAACAGGCTCCAGCCACTTCAGCCGCGTGAGGCGGACGTTCGTCAGCACCGCGGCAAATAGAACCGGGATGAATATCGTGGCGAGTTGTCCTGCGAGCCATGCAGGTTCATAAGCAAGCCCGGAGATGCGATTGGTGCGGATGAGTTCGCGCATCGAGAACGCAAGCTGCCAGTGTGTGACCATTTCCTTCTCAAGCAGGCCCGTATAAAATGTGGTCGCCTGCAGGCCGCTCCATGCAATATCGATGCACAAGCCGGCCAGGATCCATTGCGCGGAAAAGCGAAGATCATTCTCATCTTTATTCATCCAGGCTGCGCAAATGAAGAAGACCAGACCGATCATGAGGGTCGCCAGGGCCCGGATGGCGCGGCCGGCATATTCCTGCCCGCGCAAAGGGATCGGGTCGATCAGCGCCCCAAAACTGGTTGCGGAAAATACAAACAATACAAATGCCGCCAGTGGAACGAATGCACCCGGCCAGTGCAGGTTTATTTCTTTACGCCGGGCCTGAACTATCAACAGGGGCAGAAGCAACGCAAGCGGATACAACGCAAGCGGTCGAACCACCGTACCCTCTCCCAGAAATGGGAACCAGCGAAAGCTTGTCACAGGAATGGTCAGCAAAGCCGCCCCCCAGAGGATGCGAGCAAGATTTGCCGCAGAGAACTGAGAGAACGCTGAGTTTTTCATTTATTCTTTGGCTTGATGAACAGGAGCACAAAAACAGCCAGCGTCAGAAAACTTGCAGAAGCGGCCAGCAAATACCCGCCTAATGGGACATTTCGTTCGAGCGGCAAATTTGCGGATTGTGTTGCTTCGAGCCTCACAAATCCATTGATATTGCCATCATTGATCCCGGTCTGCACTTTTTGGACAAAAGATTCAGCCCATTTTGATGCAAGCAAACTCGCAACTTGTGGATCATCATCATCCGCGTGGAAATGCCAGCCTGCCTCGGCGGGTTGGCTGAGATGCAATCTGTTCGCGCGCAGGTCTTGCGCGGAAATTCCAAATCCGGAGGATAGTTGATTCATGATCTCATCCGACCAGGCGATCTCTTCGAGCTTTCGAGATTCGCGTTCGAGATAATAGAACTGCTGACGATCGGTATCCTGCGGCCAGGCCTGCTCGAGGTTGAAATCCACATTAACCGTTGCCTTTGCGCGATAGGGTGGTGGAACGATGGTATAAACTGCCGCGCCGATCAGCGCCCCAAGGAGCGCGCCTAAAACCCAGAATCGCCATGCCCTGAGCACACGGATGAGGTCTTCGATGGATGGAGCTGTGAAAAGAAAATTCATGATCTATGCTTTCGGTGTTTTGATGCGCCATTTCCATAGCGGGCCGATGATTTTTCTGATGTAGTATTTTGCCACAATCAACGATAAAAAACCACCGCCGTCTCGATAGTGGACACGGATCATCTCCGGCCAGCACAGGTCGTCGTGCGTGGTGGTCTTGGCGGAGCGATGGATGCGGAAATTCGCCCAGGTCTGGCCTGCCATGTATTTGAACGGCGTGCGCGCCCCGATCCGCGTCCACAGGTCATAGTCCATCGCAAAGTAAAAAGAAGGATCCAGGGGACCCACTTCCTTCCAGTATTTTGCACGGAAGAACATCGTCTGCTGGGGAATATGTACATAGCCCTCGCGCAGGCGGCGATAATCGGTTTGTGCTGCAGGAAATTTACCAATGACATGACCCTCTTCATCGATGTAATTGCAGTCGCTGTAGACCAGGCCGATCTCGGGGTGCTCCATCAAATATTTTGCAGCCGCACCGACCGCACCCGCGTTATACATGTCATCAGAATTGATCCATGCAAGGATCTCGCCCTTTGCCCGTGAAAAACCCTTGTTGATCGCGTTGGTCTGGCCCTTGTCTTTTTCACTCACCCACCAGGCCAGTTTATCTGCATACTTTTTGATGATGTCTGGACTGCCATCCGTTGAACCACCATCCACGATAATGTACTCGATGCGGGGATAATCCTGCCCGAGCACAGACTGGATCGTGGCTTCGAGATAACGCGCCTGATTAAACGAAGGCGTAACGATGGAAACAAGGGGAACGGGAAGAGGCTTCATGGTTATTTCCACGCTTCATCTGAATAATACAGGTCAGAGACGCCTTCGGTCATCTCGCGAATACGATCGATCTCATCCATGCTCAGGCGCTTCTTCCAGTTATTCACGTTGGCACGGCTGTCCAGTTCCACGGAGTGTGTTTTTTTCTTCGATAGTTCCATGGGATTTTCAGAATTGCTGGAATTAAGAATGACAGCGCGAACCTTATCGTTGAAGTTCAAGCCCAGAGACTTGTACAAACCCTCATACCCCGCGACGGGATCGAGAGAAAGATCCTCGTGGCGGAGCACCTTGAAATCCGGGTGCAGCTTGCAGGTTGAATGAACGGAACGGTAGACCATGCGCCAAAGCAATGCAGCCTGGCCGATGAGATCATCCGCCCTCATAGTTTCCATTTGAGCGCGGTCCTGCTCCAAATGATCATGCATCAGGGCAGGCTGGTCAAGCAGGTCGTGAAAATCAAAGGGCCAATTGAGACGCTTAAGACTGTTCGCAAGGGCAGCCGGATGACGCACAGTGATGACGACATGACAATTCAATTTTTGTGCGAACCATGGTGTGGAGAAAACCGCGAATGGGTCTTTAAGCAGTACACGCTGTCCGCGCATGCTGCCGATGAAAAAAGTGTGGAAATCCCGGCCCATCCGCAGGAAATCCCTCCATGAGCGAATGGAAAGTATTTCACGCCAGGTATGATATTTAAGATCGAGCAGTTCCTGAAAGGCAGAAAGGTATTCGGCTTCATTCGCACTATTGATATAGGTGTACCAGCGTTCGACGGGCGCGCGAAAGACGCCGGGGCGGTGCAATACGTTCAGAGGTTCGCTGATATATGCCGTATCATCATTCGCAGCCAGCATACGTCCAACCCAGGTCGTGCCACTGCGATGCGCACCTGTGATGAGAATGGGCTTTTGATCACTCACTGAAATATTCCCTGATATATTCATCCGGTACCGGCACCGCGCGGATGGAATTTACACCATAATACTGCGCAGCACAAACATTTACCCAATGGGTCGGGTCATCATCCAGTTCCTTGACACCATAGACACCTGAAAAACCGGGAACAATAATATCTGTTTCACCCAGGGCGGCATGCCGGATCATATAGGCATCGCGAAGATCCCATAACCCGGCGCGCGCGCGATATTCGGGAACATCGTGATAGATGTTCAATGCGGCCCTTAAAGGGTAGACGATTGCAACAATCGAAAATAAGCCTGCGACCACGATCTGCGCGGCATATTGAAACGGCTTTAAAGACAGACTTTGCAATAACAGCCCAAACATCCCCCCTTCAAGCATCAGGCACAGGGTCATGATCCAACGCGCGGCGAATCGCATTCTCTCCACCGGAAAACCCTGCCCATACACACTTGGAGAAAAACCGGCGGCGATCAGCAAATACATGACGAAGGGGGCAACAGCAATGATCAACCAAATGCGGCGTTTACGAAACGGTGAAAGTTCGAAGAAGCTCATCTGCCCACATAACCAGACAAGCAGGGCAGGAATCAGTATGGAAATCATTGCAGGCAAAGGCAGGGTTTTAAATGTGGAATTGATAAAGACAAATGCGAACAGGAAAGTATCTCTGAACAGTTCAACCAGCCCGGGTGTGGATCCGTCTGGCATGTTCAGGTTCGCCGGGGAGAAGACCATTACGAGCAGCCCAAGAAATGCGCCTGCGAAGGCCCACCCAAGGAGCTTGAGAATGCGTTCCCTGGCCGGTCCATGTGAGCAGAACCAAACTGCCAAAATGGCCAGGGTCAAAGCCGTGACCATGGTCGCAACCGGAGGTTCAGAAAAGCCCGCGATCACAAAGGCGGCGAAAAAAACGATCAAATGTTTCCACAAAGGAAGCGGTTCGATACGTACACAGCCTGCCTGTCTGATCAGGAAAGCAAGCAAAAATACTCCAAAGACGAGCGGGGCAAAATGCGTAAACATGGAAGAACGCCAATACAAGGTCTGAAAAAGATGAGGAGCCTGCAGGATGGTTAAAAAAGCAAGCGATATCCCCAGAAAGAGATCAACTTCAATGCGCCAGGATATCCCTGCAAGTCTTCTGATTTCACTTATGGCCCAGATCAACCCTGCCATCCACAGGAAGATCATCAAGGGGGTTGTGATCTGCACGTTGTTCGGGCCAAGCCATTCGCTAAAACCCACAAAGAGAAGGTTCGAGTAACGATTGGCTGCCCTCCATTCACCTTCCGTATAACGATCGATCACCGCTCCAAGAGCAGAGGCTTCGTTAACCCGGATCGTCTCACAAAAATCGTCTGACATATAACGCGAGAAAGTCCCCAGAGCCATGTACATGCACATGGCTGCAAGCATGCATAATATACAGACCCTCAATATACCGCGGAAAAAGTATTTTTCAAGAAATGGCATTAATGGAATTATCCTTAAAGCTTATGGTAAATTATTTAATGGTTGAGGTCATAGATCAAATAACCATCGCCTTCCGCAAAAATGGAATAGCCTTTTAATTTCTCTTTGAGAAAAGGCTGGCGATTCAACTCGTCGAAATCTGTAACGATAAACAGGTCTTTTTTGAGGGCAAGGCTCTCGAATTGTTCTTCAAAATCGTCCCGTGCCCCGCGCAGACCCACATGATAGTTGAGGTCACCCGAGGTGGGCCAGGCGGTAAGACTCTTCCATCCCCAGTATGCAAGGCGTGCACCATAATCCTGGGTAAGACCGGCAAGATTATGATCTCCAACCTTGTCGCTGATCTCGATCCACATTCCGGATTCGGGACGATAGTCAATGGATTTCATCTGGGCGCGCGTACTCCACAACGAGGCAAACAGGCCAAACGATAAGATCATGATCACCGCAACCTTTAAGGATGCGGATGTGTGCAAGCGTGCAAAAAAATGATCTGCAACGGATGCAAAGGACAGGGCAACGATCGGGACCAGTGGCAGGGAGTAGTAATCGTGGGAGGAAATATGGTAGTTAAAGTAAATGCCGAAGAGGGCGTAGGCGGCCCAAAGTCCGAGCATGAAGCGAAGCTCTTGCTTCTCAAAGAAAAACAGACCGAGCAGGGCGATCATCAGGGTCGTACCGCCAATAACAAGATCAAGCATCCCAACCCAGCCGAGATAATAAGCCGGACTCAAAAAAAAGGATGGAATGAAGCGACCGCCGAACTGCTGACCGAGATAGCCCGCCACCCAGACCCCATAGATGACATAGGCCGCACCCGGCAGGAGGCCCAACGCGATCATCACATGGACCTGGGGCCTGCGCACTGTTTCGCGGATGGATCCACGCCCGAGCGCTGCGCCCAGTGCACCACCGATCACAAAAAATGCGGCGACGAATTTTATGAAAATGGCAAAACCGCCGAACAGGCCTGCAATGATCGCAAATTTATATGATGTGGGATCCTTTGACCACCTCACAACCGCCCACCAAAAGATGACGATCAGCATGACCATCAATGGGTCTGGCTGGAAGCTGCGGCTGGCAAACACCGCGTAAGGAAGAAAAAGATATATCGCAGTGGATACCAGCGCCCCTTCCACTGATGCAAGTTCGCGCGCAAGCAGAAATAAGAAGACAGCACCGATCATCCAAAACAGGGATGAATATATGCGCGCGATCCACAATTGCTCGCCAGTAAAGCGATACGTGAATACGACAATACGTTCCAACAAAGCCGGCTCAACCGAGGCCCTGGTTTTCCATTGTTGAACGGCAAAGTCGCGTTTTTCTTCGGGGAGATCGGTGAGCGTTTGATAATACATGCCGCGCGCTTTAAGGGCGGATAGTAACTGACGCGTGGGATGAAAATCAAGCGGCAGGTCGGTAAGGTCGTACAGACGAATCGCAAGCCCCAGGCCAAGGATAACCAGTAATGCCATGATCCATTGGGTACGAGAAGCAAAAAATGACTTGATTTGAAGGGAAGGGTCGTTCATCGGTTGGCTCTCAAGCCGGCCTATTGTAACCTTGCAAGCCAGCGAGGGCAAATTATCTCGATTCGATATGTAAACAGGAATCGCCCTTGCAAATGGACATATCCTTTAGCCAGGCCGAGAGGTTTGCAAGTAGATCCGGCTCTGCTTTAGCGGCAATATTTTCCATCTGAAATGGGTCTTCTCTGAGATCATAGAGTTCTATGAAACCGCCTGCATATTCAACATAAAGATGGTCTTTTGTGCGCAGGCCGCGATAAGAGATCGAAGGCTGCTGCGTCTGATTATCCAGATCGGCGGGTTCAAGGATGCCCGTGGGATCCTGCAAGTTGACAAGCTGCACATCGGATGCTTCCGCTTCACTCCCAAAATAATATTCGATCAGATACGCTTTTCGCCATTCCAGCGCGTCCGACTCCTGCGCAGTAAATAACGGGACCAGCGAACGCCCATCCATGATGTGATCTGGCATAACTCCGGCCAGCTCTGCGATGGTGGGCGCAATATCCACATTGCCCACGAGGTACCCATCAAGGACTTTATTCGAGGGGATCTGCGGCCCAAAAATTACGAACGGCACATTGATATCTTCTTCATACGCTGTGCTTTTGCCCGCCGCCAGACGATGCTGGCCCAGGTGATATCCGTTGTCTGACGTGAAGATAATATAGGTATTATCCAATTGCCCGGTCTCTTCCAAACCATTAAATAACCGGGCGATCATTTCGTCCACCGACTGCATGGACTGTATGCGGCGGCGGTAGAGGAAATCGATATCCTCGATCTGTTCTGCAGTCAGGGGAGGGTCGTATTTAATGGAGTCGGGTTTATCCAGTACATCCATCTCATTAAAGGACTCGGTGCGGGGAGCCTGAAGGTCCGCAAATAAATCTGCATGCCGCGGCGCCGGCACAGCGGGCTCGTGGGGTTGATAGGGCGCCATGAACATGAAGAAGGGTGCATCGCCCTGCTCGGCAGCATGTAAAAATTCCTCCGCTTGCACGCTTAAAACGTCCATTAAATAATCTTCAGGATCAGCGTCGTAAGGCGCAAGCGTCCCATTGATGTTCAGTGTGTAATCGAACCCGGTATAAGGTTTGCCTCGGGCCGGGCTGTACCATTCATCCCACCCCTGAGGCACATAGGCACGATCCAGACTGATGGGATATCCGTTCAAATACTTTCCAAGATACATCGTTTGATAGCCTGCCGCCTGAAGCCAGGTGGCGATCGTGGATGAATCATGACCCAGGAGATAGAATTTTTGAAAGCCCTCAATAGCAGAACTTGTATAAATCTCATGGTTATGGGTATATTCCCCACGCAAGATCGTGGTTCGAGACGGGCAACAGGTTGGGTCTGATACAAAAAAATCGCTGAAGACGAGCCCTCGCTCGATCATCAATTCCTGTAAATGGGGCATATAATCCAGCGTTCCCAGTTTACTATCGAGATCATCCACCAGAATGAGAATGATATTCGGGCGATCATCTTTGGGAAGGATTGTAACAGCGGCGGTGGGAGCCGCAATGCGGGTTTCATAAGCAACCGCCGTGGGTGTTTGCGCACCAGGGATCTCCCCGCTGCAACTGGCCAGCAAAACCATGACAAGCGTTAACATGATAATCCGCCGCCGCAGCGTCATTTATTCTCCGTGGAGGTCGATGCAGGATATTTACGTTTTCTTCGTTGTAGCACGAGCTCGCGTAACCTGCCCCAACCCATCATGTTGAGTACTGAAGAGACGAACAAATTAATACGCGCCAACGCGGTTGCTGGATGGATGAATAATGCCCTTGTCCATGCTGCGAGCGCCGCAGCGGGCTGGCCTCCATCGAGCAGGTAACGCGCGTCCACGCGGTGCGCCGAGGCCCTGGCGCGACGCGAGACACGCTCCAACACTGGCTCAAGCAAATGATCGTGTTCAGCCCATTTCAAAATACGGAAAGCCTCCCGTCCAAACTCGGAGGCTTTGGCGCGGTTTTTTGCTTCGGGATGATAACGTGCCGCCGCCCACAATTGAGGTACGTACAGGATCTTGCCCTGCTGCGCCAGGCGGATCCATAAGTGATGATCAAGAAGAAAGTGAAATGTAGCGTCAAGTCCGCCGGCTTTTTGCAGGGCGGAACCACGCATGAAAACAGCCGGCTGGCCGATGATCTGGAAGCATAGCAAATCTTCAAGGGTTAATTGTTTGTAATTCAACGTATTAAAAGTTTCGCCCTGTTCATCCACTGCAAGCATATTCCCATACACCAGTATGACTTCGGGATTCTCTTCAAACACTTTTACGACCGCGCTCACCGCGCCGGGCAAATAATAATCATCTGAATTAAGCCAGGCGATGATCTCGCCCGTGGAACGGGCAAACCCCTTATTGATCGCGTCTGCCTGGCCATTGTCTTTTTCTGAAACCCAGTACGCCAGCCTGTCTTCGTATTTCCTGATAATGTCGACGCTACTATCGGTGGACGCGCCGTCAATGACGATATATTCAATATGTGTATGATCCTGATCCAAAACAGACAGGATCGTTTGTTCAAGATAGGAAGATTGATTGAACGAGGGTGTAACAATGGAGACGAGGATCATTTTCGAAGGTCGTACAGCACATATCCATCGCCTTCAGCAGCGACGGGATATTGCTCCAGGATTTTTTTAAGGTCCGGCTGTTTATCCAGTTGGCCGAACGCGGTCACGAGAAAATATTCCTTACCCGCCGTAAGGTCCTCAAAATCGGCCGCATCCTGCGAACCTCCGCGCGCTTCGCTCAAGTCCGTGGTGAGCGGCCAGGTGCTGACCTTGCGCCAGCCCCACATCATCAGCCGAAAACCGTAATCCTGCGTCAGACCGATCACATCTGCATCAGCAGGGATCACATCACCCACCTCACTCCAAAATGCAGGCTCATGACGAAAATCCTCGGCGACCAGGATGGAGCGTGCCACCCAGGCCTGGTAACCGATCACCGCGACGATGACTGCAACAAAAACAACGCGTCCCGCGACGCCTTGAGCTGCCGCGCGTTCCAAAAGCGGATCCAACGCCGCGGCCAACCCCAGCGCAACGATGGGGATGAGTTGAACATGGTAATAACTATGCGTGTACATCTGAAACGGCAACGTGAGGCCATACAGGAAATATCCGATCCACAGGCTGATCAACAACCAGCGTAAACGCGGGGTCGCAATCAACGCTCCCGCAATGCTGAGAAAAATTACGGTTAACCCGAACAGGCTTCCGATAAATGCCAGCCACTTCGAATAAAAGTCCGTGCTGGTGATGAGCTTGATGAGCGTCACCGTCCATGCCAAGAAATATTCGGTGGAGCGGCCCTGGTTGAGTAAAACATAATAGACAAGGGCCGGCACGATCATCAGTGCAGCCATGCACCATACCTGTTTCGATCTCCAGAAATCCTTTTTTAGCGTGAACAAGACGACTGCAATTGCAGCACCGCCTGCAAAGAACGCGATCACGATCTTGACGAATGTGGCAAGGCCCAAAAATATTCCAGCAAGGATGGCCCATCTCCAGGTTTCTTTTTTGGAGTCGGACAGCTGGCGTGCCCGAAAGGGTATGCTGTTCGACGCAGGCGCGTACCCTTTCGGGACACTTGGCTCCAGCACTCCAAACGATTCACTCCAACGATATAGAAAATAAATACCGGCCACGAATGCCGCTGTCATGAGAGGGTCCGGCTGAAAAGAGCGGCTGGCCTGCACTGAAAACGGCAGGATAAGATAATAGGCAAGCGCGGCCAGTGCGGCCCACGGAGAAATCGCGCGGCGCGCCAGGTCAAATAAAGCAACCCCGGCCGCCAGCCAGAAGAGAGACTCCCAGATCCGTGCAACTGCGATCGATTCGCCGCCTGCAATAAAATAAGTCAGCGCGACAAGGGATTCAATGACAGGCGGCTCATATTGTCCGACAGAACGTGCAAAGGAGGAAGCCAGCTCCCGTTCCTCATCTGTGGCCGTTGGCAAAAGGGAATAATAAACCTCGCGCGCCACGAGTGAGTTGCGGAGTTGGCGCGAGGGCTGAAAGTCCAGCGGCGGGTCGCTGATGTCAATCAGGCGAAGGAGTCCGCCGAGGACGAGAAAAATAAGGAGCGGAGCAGACCAGATTCGAGGTTGGGGTTGATGCGGGTTATTCATAAGAAAATCGCCGCACGAACAGCGGCTGGGGCGTCCTAGAAAAGAGAATTGTAGTCCACTTTGGGAAAGACTGTCAGTTTGCCGCCCACGGTCGCGTCGAGGATTTCGCGCCCCGCCTTTCGGTAAGCCTCACGCGCCATGATGTATCCGACTTCTGAAGTCTCGAGGTCCGGCAGTTGCCATTTGACGCCTTTGCCAAAATAATTGGGTCCAAAATGATTCGGGTCATCCCCCTGTGAGGTGACAGTCTTATTGGCTTCCCCTTTGGATGTGAAGTTGTGATCCATCCCTATCAGGATGACCTGCTCGAAGCCCATGTGAAAGGCAATTTGAAGCGCAACATTCGTGACCGTGGCGCCCTCCCATACGCGCCCGCGTACATCCTCTGAAAAACGAGGGCCGGTATAGGAGGTGTAAAGAAAAGTTGGCAAGTGGGCAATTGGTAATTGCGCCGGGAAATAATAATGCGAACGCCAGGCTAAAAACTTCGGCATGGGAAGCGCGAGGATATCCTCATGAAATTGCCCGATGACAAGGTCATTGGTCGCCGCAAAATATGTGGTGTGAAAACCGAGTTCGGGGAAAAGTAGATAAATACGATTCATCCCAAACGTGAATTCGGTTCTGAGTTTGGTCAGGTCGGTTTGTTTAAGGCTGGGGCCATTGCCAATGATAAAGGCGCGCCTGCCCTTATGGATATCCTTGAACCCGGCGAGGCGCTGGATGCTCGCGCGCCTCCATGGATGGAGATAAGCAGCGGGTAATTGGGGGATGCGCTTGATCGAATCATATATCCCGCGCCCAAATTGCCA
Source organism: uncultured Anaerolineaceae bacterium (assembly GCA_964549865.1). Lineage (GTDB taxonomy): Bacteria > Chloroflexota > Anaerolineae > Anaerolineales > Villigracilaceae > Villigracilis. The sequence goes on along the minus strand of CAZJYB010000012.1, from coordinate 26,179 downwards.
TAAAGGCTGGGGAATAATCCTTTTAAAAGCCTGTTTCATTATTTTTTCAGATAAGCCCTGTCAATTGACAGAAGAGCACAAAAAATAGTGATGTCAAAGAACAGCGCAAGCAGGTCAAAAAAACCGAATTGACCAATGCGAGTCACCAGGGCGTTGGCGATCAAAACGAAAAAGCCAAAATAATAAGCCCAATTTTCCCTCTGGCCGATATATTTTCCGCTGACAAACATGGCACCCGCATTTATATACAGAAAAAAGCCCACCAGTACTGCGGAAAAACCGTTTTTTTGCTGGAGCATGTCGAACACAAGATAAGTTCCAAGGCAAAACCAAACAAATGTATTCAGATAAAACAGGACCCGCACAATTACTATTCTTGGAGCAAGGGCATCTGATCTTTTTATCTTTGGCATTATTCTGTACTCAACCTCGCCGTCGCCCCGCCATCCACTACAAGCGCCTGACCCGTCATAAACGATGACTGCTCATTATCTGCGAGAAAGTAAATAGCATGGGCAATCTCCTCGGGAGTCCCGACCCGCCCGTTGACCGTCTTGCGCGCAAGGTTATCGAGGCGGTCCTGCACATCACCGCCACCGACATGACCGCGGCCAAGGCCGGCGCGCAGCATGGGCGTATCCACCGCGCCGGGTAGTACGGCATTTACACGGATATTATCAGCAGCAAATTCGATCGCCATGGCACGCGTCAGGGCAAGCAGCCCACCCTTCGATGCGGCGTACGCAGCGATGTTCGCAGAGGTCTGAATGGCGTGAACCGATGAAATATTTACCACCGCGCCGCCATTCGTTTTGAGAAGCGGATATGCCAGCTTTACAGCGAGGAACACGGAGCGCAAATTGGCGGCCATGACCGCATCCCATTCTTCAACAGTCGTTTCGATCAGCGGTTTGGCAACCTGCACTGCGGCGTTATTAACCAACGCATCCAGCGCATCTGTGAAGGCATGCGCCTTCTCGAAGATGGCTTCCATGTCTTCGGGGCGCGAGATATCAGATTGGATGAAGAGTCCGTTCTTTGGAAAATCATCTCCAAATTCCGCCCGATCCACGCCAATGACGCGCCAGCCTTTTTCGGTGAAGAGGTTTACGGTTGCGCGGCCGATCCCACCCGCGGCCCCTGTAACAAGGATGGTTTTATTCATAAGCAATTCCCAGGCCTTCCACCAAATTCCTGATCGTATTCCAATGGATGCGCTCCCACGCTGTGGGGCTGGAATTGGAGTTGTGCGGTGCGAGCATTACATTGTCCATTTTCAATAATGGACTATCTTTCGACAATGGCTCAAACTCAAAGACGTCCAGGGCTGCACCGCCAATTTGACCTGATTGCAAGGCGCCCACGAGCGCTTTTTCATCCACAATGGAGCCGCGGGCAGTGTTGATCAGGATGGCGGATGGTTTCATCAGCGCGAAGGCATCGGAATTCATGAGATGATGTGATGTTGAATTAAGGTCACAATTAACGGATACAAAATCAGATCCAGAGAGCAGGGTTGGGAGGTCGGTCATTTGTATGCCGGATTCAGTAATGAACACGTGATCGATGTCAATGATATCTGTGCCATAGACTTTCATGCCAAAGGCACATGCGCGGCGCGTGACTGCCCTGCCAATGTTGCCGAGGCCGATCACCCCAAGCGTGCATTCACTCAAAGCTTTCCCGGGGATCTTTTCCCATTCGCCGCGTTTCATGGCGGCGTCCATCCATGGGCCGCGGCGGGCAAAGGCGAGCATGTAGCCGAGGATCGTGTCCGCGACGGGGATGGTGAAGGCGTTCGACGTTCGGGAGAGAATGATATTCAAACGGGAGCAGGCTGAGGCGTCGATCGAATCGACCCCCGTCCCCCATTTGGAGATCACTTTGAGGCGCGGGGAACATGCATCCAACACGCGCGCGCTATAGCGGTCATCCCCGCAAATGGCGCCGTCGAATTGACCTGCATACTTCAGCAGGTCGGCCTCCTCCATTCTCTCCTGCACATGCGGAACAATAAGATCAAGCCCATATTTCGCGAACACAGGTTTGAAGCGCTCCAAGAACGGAAGCATATAGGGGGCAGTCAGAAGAACTGAGTATTTCATTTAGTTATTGGGAAATTCGCAGGGAAACGGCATTTCACTGAAGTCATACAGTTTTGGCACCGGCGAGAAATAGCTGACGTCTTCGAGAATATCATATTTCCCACCGAAGTAGGAATTGAACACCAGGCGGAAAATATTGACTGGGGTGATCGTTGAATAAAGTACGTCTTCATGATCCGGGAAATAAATGGCGGTGAGATTCCACATCCTTTTATCCTTGGGCTGCAGCCACGGACCATGATCGCCTAACATAATAATAATGGGCGGCGTATCAGAATTGGATATGATCGTGTCAATGGCTTGTAACATTTTCTTGTTCAGAAATTGCAGTTGATTTAGATATCCTTTTTGATAGAGGTCATGAGGATACATGCGCTGCTCGTTCCAGAAATCCGGCGGATAGGTTGGGTTGCCATCCGCGTCGAAGACAAATGGCGGATGCGGCGAAATGAGGTGAATATACGAGAAGGTGGGTTGCGGCATTTTCGTGATCTCATCGATGTTATTGAACACGTAATTAAAGCGGTCTCGAAAACTAACCCCCATCATGTAATCAGGATCCACCCAGCCGAGGTCCTGCGCGTAACGCGCAAGAGTTGTACGCAGGAATAATCCCTCGAATTCCGTCATACCGGAGGAAAGAGGCGGCGGGCTCATGAAATGGTCTGCATCGTACATGTCGAGCCAGGCGAAACCGGTTGCAAACCCGATAGTTTCATATCCCATGCTTTCAAAATTATAGCGCACAGCACTGTGCCTGAGCGCGTCCCACAGGAGCGCGCGCCTGGTGCTCTCAGGGGTGAAGACCTTGTTCAAGCCCTGTAAATACTCCATGTTCAGGGATGAACCAAGCGAGATCTCTGTGCGCACATAATTGCTCTGGCTACATTTTGGGACAAAGAAACCGCGCTTCTCGAGTTCATTAACGAACCCGCTGTTATCAAAGCCATAGGCGCGACTCAACAGGTCGGCGCGGGCATACGAATCCAGAAGGAAAAAATAAACATCCGGTGGATCCTGCGGGCGAACGAGATCCTTCTCGATGGGGGCATTTTCCAACGCAAGCCTATGAACGCCGCGCGACCGACCTGCAAAATTGATCTGCCCCACAGACATGACCAGCAACGCGAGTGCAACCGTGTTCAGTGCGGCAGTGGACGAAACGAACATCAGCTTCGGCCTGGTGGCCCAGATCACCGCCAGGATGAAAAGTATGCCCCACCCAATTGCCAGCCAGGCGGTGTAATTGGATTCAGGAAATGCTTCATCGATATAGATATAAGCGTGCCCATGGGTGAAGAACAATGTGAGTAAAAGGGTGGTGAGGAACGCGGCCCTATATACATTGCGAAAAAATGACCAAACGACGAGGAACAACAGTCCCCCGAACACCACAGAGACCGCCAGCAAGCGGATCCCCTCGACAGGCTGGATCTGCCCGGCGTTCGCTGAAAGCAGGGCCAGGACAGGATACGCACTGATCGCAATGGGATACCAGGGATGATTAATAAATTGAGACAAGGTTTTTTTCATGAATAATTCCTGAGCGGCAATGTTATTTGCAAATATTCTTTTCGATCACTGATTTGACTTCTTCGTTCAATGTTTCCCCCTGCATGAATTCTGTCATGATCCCGCAAACCTGCACACGCAGAAATTTGTCCGTCGCCACCAGCTTCGCTGTATTACGCACCTGATCCACTTCGCCGAGAACTGCAGATGCCTGCAGGAAAGGCATCCATTCCAAACCGTCTTCCGGGTAATGTCCCTGATCGAGGGCTTGCTTCAGCAGATCAGGGATCTGCTCCCATTCCCCACGTTGGCGCGCAAGATCGGCCTTTTGATAAAAATAGCACCAGCCATGCTCAGGCTCCGGGCCAAACATAATCGCGGGGGGAGTTTGGAGTTCACCTTCTGTCAGGACATTCTCCAAACGGGAATAAGGCGCGACCAGCAACAATCTTTGCTGATCGTAAGGGGATAGCTCCGGCACATCGCCATTCATAAATCGCACACATCCGGCCGGCGAGGTTTGTATCATCACCAGCACATTCCCAAAATCACGTTCCAGGGTATTGCCGCGACGCAACGGGGTTTCGGTACCTCCATTCGAGATGATCTGCAATACGACATCATCAGTTAATATGGCGGATGGCAATTTCACCACGAGCGGAATCGTATCCTGCATCTCTGCATAATAGATCCAATTGGCGGGCCCCCAAATAAAATAATCCTCGCTGAGAGGGCTGCCGGGGTACGAAGCGATCAAGGTCGTACCTTCCATTATTTGTGGCGCGCGCCAGGCCGCCTGCCACCAAAAATCACGCGTGGCATTTGTCTCATTCACGGCCCTCACTGAATTACCATAATGAGTGTATACAGCAAGCATCACCAAAACACCTGCAATGGCGGCTCTCAGGGAGGGCAATGATATCTTCTCGAGAATGACTGCCAGTAAAATCACTGCACCCACCGAAGCGGCCAGGGTATAACGGGAATAATCCGGCAAAATAATATGACGATTCGCAAAGATCACCGGCATTAACCCGGCAATGATCGCGACAAAGGCAACCCACAACTGTTCACGAAACACAGCGGGCTCACCATCTGAATCGTCCTGACCCTTCATCCCCTGACGCAATGCAGTGACCAGGATGAAACCAGCGAATGCCGCCAGTCCCAGGCCCGTCCATGCGTCACGCAGGCGCATCGGAAAAGCCAGGTTATTCATGGGAATTGCCCACGCGACCAGAACTACATTGAATATGTCCTGGATCAAATAGTTCAGCCACCACAAGCCGGTCAGGGGAGATGAGAATAACGATGAGATCTGCACGCTGACATCGGTGGCCTTCCGTTCTGCTACGAAGAAAAACAGGCGCCAGACAAGAAAGCCGCCTGAAATTGCAAGAAATGGAATGGCTGCGCGTAATACAGAGGAGAAGCGGACAGCCATGGTCTTTTCACTTTGACGCCAGAAGAGTACACCAATACACATCAGCCGAAGGGCCTCAAAACCAAGGAAATATTCCACAAGCCCAAGATAAACCCAGCCAAGCAGAATGGAGCCGATCGTATAAACCCATCTCTGCGTTATATTTTCCGTTTGGATCGCCTTGATGGTCAACGCCACCGAGATCATCCCACAGGCAAGGCTGACGATCTGCGATTGATAATCGATCGGGTTCAGCTGCGAAAGGAAGCCGGGATATATCACAAAGAAAAGCGCCGCCAAAAAGTTGGTGGTACGATTTTTGGGCCAAAGCTGGCTGCATAGCCACCAGAGCGCCAATCCGCTCAATAAACGGAAAAAATAGGCGCTGACATGATAGTACAACGGATTCAAGCCGAACAATGACCAGGCTGCGCTCATTAAATACCCGCGCAAGGGGCGATCGATGCGGTAAATCTCGTGGAAAAAATCCGCACCGCCCACATGACCATCGAACATCAAATACCAGTCATCGTTTAGATAACCGATCTTATGCACCATCGGCAAATACGCGATGGCCGAGATCGCAATAAGGGTCAACACACCAAACCAGGTCTTTTTCTGCATTTCTATTTCTCTTTGGGCGGGTTTCTTTTCATCAAAAAATCTGTAATTTCAAAATCCAGCTCTTCATCGATATCCCACGCTTCATCCGCGTCGATCTCGAACATGAGAGGCTTCTCCCCGATGCGATGGTGTCGCTTCATGAGATTTTCGCGGGTGAAAAGATACAGGCAGGAATTCTCCTCGAATAGCGGTGGCAGGTCCTGGGTCTGGATAAGGACCGCGGGATCATGATTAATGGCGCGACCGTCCTGAAAATACAATCGTGTTTGCAGGCGCGTCACCGAAAAGAGCGAGTCATGCCTTGGGTAACTGGCAAACAGGGATTGGATCGCGCGCGAAACAGTTTCGGGTTTGAGCAATGGATTCGTTGAGTGCGTTTGCAAATAAAAATCTGCCGTCACCTGTGCAGTGTCGTGCAGGAGAATGTCGTTCATGGGAACATCGTCGGCGCGGAGATGCCCGGGACGCTGGATCAGCTTGACGTTAGGAAAGAAGCGGTGCAAGCCGTCCATCACAGGCTCTGAGTCTGTATCCACCATCACGAGCTCGATTTCAGGCACTGCCAAAAGCGTTTCAACGATATGATGAAAAAGGGGTTTGCCTGCAAGTGGGCGATAATTTTTCCCGGGCACGCGCTGGCTGTGATGGCGCATGGGGACAAGGGCGGCAAGCTTCATGCCTGCTATTTTATCTTACAATTTCAACGACATTTGCAACTGCGAGATCTGCTCGCGCTTCATCCCCAGCTCTTCAAAGATCGCACTCATCTCTTCGGGATAAAGCGCCGGGACGTGCCATGTTTTATTTGGGAAGCGGGAGAACACCGCCCGCATCAAAACGGGACTGAGGCCTGCTCCGCGTGAACCGGCTTTTACCAGCACCGACCAGACCACCACATGCTCCGCTTGCGGATTGCCAATGAGGCAGCACGCATCGTGCAGGCGAAAAGCGCGCGAAGGAGGTGTGTGATGTGCAATGGACTCGCCTGAAAGCTGCCATGGCAGGTCTTGCAAGCCATGGGCGGTGATCAACTTCGCCAGTTCGCGAATATCCATTTCTTCCAAAATATTAACACCGCTCCGGCCGCCGTCCTCGGCGCCGAGGACGGCGCCTTGAGCGATTGATTCAATCTGCGGCCTCTCGAGCTGATATCCCACCAGGCGGCGCATGCGCTTGAACCCGGCTTTTTGATATAACTTTACGCCGGCCGTGTTTTGCTCAATGACTTCCAAAACCATTTCCTTTTCAGCGCGTGCCCGCGCTTCGAGCAGAAGTTGTTCCATTGCCCACGTACCCGCGCCGCCATTTCTGGCGCCCGATACAATTCCCATGGCCGCAAGCCGGCTCGTCCAGCCGCGGCGCGCGATCAATGCCACACCGATCGGCTCGTCATCTTTTGAGATCACGCGGCTTTCTGTCAGGTCCACTCCATCGCGGCGCATCATCGTCAGCAACGCACTTTCATCGATATTAATGGGTACAAAATATCCATCAAAGCCGCGCGTAAGCAGGTCTGCGACTTCGGCAATGGGAAAGCCTGAAGCAGGCTGGAGTTTAAAGGTCATGATGCGGTTATTCATTATACCGAATCGGTTCGACATCCCTCTTCGCGCCCGCTTTGGGTATTCGACCACGGGCATAATAAAACGTCTCGCGCAATTGCGGCGTGACAAGGCTTGTCTCGCGATGCCCCATACGCGTGCCGTGAAACTGCATGAAGCGGAACCAAAAGATCGAAGCGAGGTTTTTCCACAAAACACGTTCACGCGCTGCGTGCCAAAGATCGCTAAAAATATTTGTCGCGGTGAGGCGCATGAAATCATAAATGCTGAAATGCGATTCAGGATTTATATGTTTGAAAGCCATGGCCTCGCGGCGATAACGATTGAACACGCCGTGCGGTGTCTCATTGTGCACATGGACGACCTCTGCCTCGGCCACATACGCAATGGCATATCCCTGCTCCCTCGCCCATGTCGCCCAGGCCAAGTCTTCGAGACCGGTCAAGGTCTCATCGTAGGGATTCTGCTCCCATAAACTCTTGCGTATGGCGGCATTGGCGTTATTACAAAAAGCGGTATCCTGCCGCGGTTTGCTTGCGTCCGGATACCATTGATGAAATATCTGCTGTTCAGAATATTTCGCGGACTCAGGGCCGCGTTGTTTGCCGCAGGTCAATGCAACTTTTTCATCTTGCGCGAACGGGCGCAAAAGCAATTCAAGCCAATCCGGGTAAACAGGATAGACGTGCGCGCTGGCGATGACGATACGTTCACGCGTCGCAGCTTTCACCCCCAGGTTAAGCGAACGCCCAAACGTAAACTCGGCAGAAGCGATGCGCACCACGCGTGCCCCGAATGATTCAGCAACCGAAACAGTTCGATCGGTGGAACCTGAATCGACGAGAATGATCTCCGTATCCTTGAGCGTCTGATGCCGGATCCCCTCGAGAAGGCGACCGATGTGTTTCTCTTCGTTATAGGCGCGGATGACAATGGAACAATTCATGAGAAAGCCGGTGTTACAAACCAGTTATCAATCAGAGGTTCTGGGTTTTATCTTCCGCTCGATCATCAGGGTATAGAAAGGCAGATAAGCCAGCACGAACAGGTTCGTAAGATAATAAAGAACACGCCACCCCACCAGGATGGCGGTCAACCCCTCCTGTTCCACGCCAAAGAGGGAATACAGATACAGGGATGTCACTTCCGTAACGCCCAACCCGCCAAAGATGGTCACAGGAAAGAACGAGAACAATTGCAGAGCCCCGCTTACAAAAACGATCACCCAGGTTTCGGCCTGTAAACCAAAAGCACGCATGCTGGCCACCATCCACAAAAGCGTGAACATGTAATAAAGAAGGGACAGACCAAACGCAATAAAAACGATCCGCAGGATGCTTCTCTCCTCCATCTCGGCAAATGCATCCAGCACCTGCGCAACATCCCCAACGAACGGCAGTTTGATCAAGTGAAATCGCTGCAAAAATGAATTGAAGACGGATATGAAAAATTTTCGAAAGAACAAGGCGGCAAAGAAGAATACAAACCCCACCCCAATGATCGCCTCCAGGATCAACACGACCTTGTGAAGCTCGGGGATGCGTCCCCAAAACAACACACTGGCCAGGACCATTACAGTCCAAACGGCGAACAGGTCGCCGATCTTCGTGATGAGAAACACCAACCCGGACCTGCCTATGCGGACCTTTTCCTCCACCTTTAAAAGGGTGAGATAGGAGGCAATTCCCACGCTGTTCGCGAGAAAATTGGAAAGCGCATTCTGCATGACCACGACATTCAATACCCTCCAGTAGGAGGTTTGTTGTTGCAGCAATATCTGGTATTTAACCGCTTTAAATAATGTGAGCAAAGCGTAAAGCAAAAAGGTCGCGACAAGCAGGGATGGCACGATCTGCCCTCCCAGGGAGATCAGTTCATTCAAGTCCGTCCTTGTAAATACATATCCCGCCAAAACGACTGCGATCAGTATTTTAAAGATATTCCAGATCGTATTAAAACGATGGTCAGATGACATGGCGGCGTTATTGTAATGCAAATCGGCTCAATTCCAAACCACTACCAATCCCTGTCGGATTCGTACCCCAAGTGTGTCAACAGATCCCCGGCCACATCCTTGAAGATCTTTTTATGCTCGGGCGTAAAGTGTTTCTTCCATTCACCCGTTTTTCCCGAACGGAATGTGGGAGATCTTTCCGGGTTGATGGACGACCCCAGGGAATCGAGGATCGTTTTTCGGGGAATCGAGAGCGGGACGCGGGAAAGAAAATGATCAAGGATCAGGTTTAACGTTCGTATGCGATCGTTGACCAGATCCTCAAACTGGATCTTCATCACTTCGGGACGATCGAGCCAGCTCAGATAGGGAGCGAAACGCCCGGAAATATCCGGGAACTCTACTTCTGAATCCGCGCGGCCGAGGATGCTCACCTTGAGACGCGCGCCAAAATCCGGCAGCGACATGTAGTAATCGTGATGGACATGGCGCGCCTCCATTTCGGTGACGTAAAAAACATGCGAAACGACCACATCACGAGGGTCGCGGAAAATAAAATAGGGAACGAAAGCCCGTGAACATACGCGAGCCATGACCTGCGGCTGCGCAAAGAGGTGGGCGGAGGCAATGTCGCGTGGAGCCAGGGAATCTAGCCACGCCAGGGCCTGTTGCGGCCCGCGTTTACGTCCACTTTCGCCTTCATACTCAGCATAGAATGAATGCAGGCGGCGCGCGAACGGCGCGACCTTCGAAAAACCAAGCAGGATCTGGTCGAGCAAATGTGTGCCGCTTTTCGGAAAGGAAATACCAAGCAAAATGGGCCAGTCAGTTTGCGGTGCGGGCAGGGAAGCAAATCGGGCTTGTTGTATCAATTTTTCAGTCTGATAAATAATGGAGCGAAGGGAGGATTTTAAAGCCATACAGGTATTTAACCACAGATTCTTTCAGCCTGAAGTGGAACGCGGACGCTGGTTCACGCCGCTGCCTGAGAGACGCAAACGGAATTTCAGGGTTATATAATAGTAGAACAGAGCCATTTTTTTAACCGCTACACTTGCACCATCACTGCGCTCGGTGCAGTGCAGGTGAGAGCGCGAAGGACGCAAAGGTTTAAGGGTTTCTTCGCGAACTTAGCGAGCTTCGCGGTTCAGTTTTGAGATTTGTACAACAGCAAAGACAAGGGTAAAAAAAAATTGAAAACCACCATTTTCAACACGCCCATTCTCAGTAAATTACTTCATTATCTTGCAAATACTATTTTGCGCATCGTGGGCTGGCGCGTGGACGGAAAATTGCCCGACCTTCCAAAATTTGTTTTGATCGGCGCGCCACATACCTCCAATTGGGATTTTGTGTTGTTCCTCGGCGTGATCTTCCACCTTCAGGCAAACGTCCGTTTTATGGGCAAGGCAGAATTATTCCGCGGGCCATTTGGCCGGTTCTTCCATTGGTGCGGCGGCATTCCCGTTGACCGTACCAAATCTCAGGGACTCGTGGAGCAAATGGTGCAGGCCAGCAAAAAATCGGAAAAATTCATTTTGACCATCGCTCCTGAAGGCACACGTCATAAAGTCAGTGAATGGAAGATGGGGTTCTATCACATCGCAAAGAATGCGGGGATCCCCATGGTGATGGCGATCGTGGACGGCGCAAAGAAAACTGTACGAGTTGGGCAGGTCTTTCATTTTACTGAAAACATGGAGGAAGATATAAAAACGATCAAAGGATTTTTCACCGGCATGGCGGGGATCGATCCAAGAAAAAAGTATATAACCCTACAGAACTAAAATCCTTTTCAGAGGAACAACATGACACCTGCGACAGCACCTCTTGCATCCACGCCTCCCATGGGGTGGAACTCATGGAATATGTTCGGGCATAACATCAGCGAAGCGTCCATTCGCGAAACCGCGGACGCGCTGATTTCATCAGGCCTTAAGGATTGCGGTTATGAATATATCGTGATCGACGATTGCTGGTCAAAAAAGGACGGGCGCGATAAAAATGGAGACCTGATGGCCGACCCACAGAAATTTCCGAACGGGATCAAGGTGCTGACGGATCATGTCCACAACCTGGGATTCAAGATCGGCATTTATTCCGACGCGGCAGAGAAGACCTGCGGCGGATATCCCGGCAGTTACTTATTCGAAGAACAGGATGCGAATCTCTGGGCTTCATGGGGAATTGACTTCCTCAAATACGATTATTGCCACGCGCCCTTGTTCGACCAGGCCATTGCCATCGAACGATACACACGCATGGGCGAGGCGCTCCGCAAAACAGATCGCCAATTTCTTTTTTCATTGTGCGAATGGGGTAATCAGAGTCCGCATTTGTGGGGACGGGATGTCGGCGGCCATATGTGGCGCGTCTCAGGCGATGTGTTCGACAGCTGGATCAATATCTGGATGAAGAACTGGAATACGTACGGCATTGGCGTGGATGTGTCCCTGGACATTGCACACGACCTGCACGAATACGGCGGCCCCGGCGGCTGGAACGATCTCGACATGCTCGTGGTTGGTCTGAAAGGCAAAGGGCAGATCTCCGGCGGGGGCATGTCGTTTCTCGAATACCAGACGCATATGTCAATGTGGGTGATGGCTTGCTCCCCGCTGATGATCGGATGCGACGTCCGCAAGATGGATTCAGAAACTGCGTCCCTGCTGATGAATCGTGAAGTATTGGCGATCAACCAAGACTCACTTGGAAAACCGGCGCACCGCGTAAAGCAGATCGGTACCTGTGAAATATGGACAAAACGCCTCGCGGACTCATCGACAGCTGTCGCGGTCATCAATCGCGGTTCGCGCGGCGAAGATGTGATCCTCAAATCGCGCGATATCGGTTTTCTCGAAACCCCCAAACTCGCGCGCAACTTATGGAGCGGACAGGACATTGCCGATTTCAAAGTTGAGATCACGCAACGCGTCGAGCCGCATGAGACGATCTTGCTGAAGATTCAAGCATAGTTTTTTTTGAACAATTGCATGAATTGTGGATCCATATACTTATCTCCCACCTTGAAATACTTCGGCTGGAGACCAAACGCCTGAAAGCCAACCTTCTCGTATAGTTTGATCGCCCTGCTGTTTCCTGCGATGACACTTAACTGAGCCTGCTCGATCCCGTCCAGGCTAAAGGCATGTTCCAGTAAACACCGAAGCAACATCTCACCGACGTTTTGGCCGCGATAATCAGGATACAGGTACATCCCCACCACTTCGCCGCGATGCCGTGCCCGCTGGCGTTCCATACGGTCAAAACCTGTGAGGCCGATCAACCTGCCATCGTCGAACGCACCGAACATGAAGTGGTCCTGCGAATCGTTTTCGATGAAGGTCTCGAACTTCAATTTTGGGGTCCTGGTTTCCTCTTCATAGGTTGACCCAAAATGTTCGGGGGCGTTTTTCAAACAATCCAGGCGGATTTCTCTATAGATGGAGGACTCGTGCGGCAGCAGTTTTCGGATTATGATGGGCATGATCGAATTTTATCGCACCATCTCACCGTCCCGCAGGTTGGGGTTGAAGAGCCAAGGTTCCATGTTTCAACCTGCGGGACGTTTATCAAAGGAGAACATCATGAAACTTCGTCCATTTGGGAATACGGGTATGAAAGTTAGCGAGATCGGGCTGGGCGCCTGGCAGCTGGCAAACCCGGATTGGGGAATCAACGATAAAGAGGAAGCGTTGAAGATCGTGCAGAAGTCGCTCGAGGCGGGATGCAACTTCTTCGACACCGCGCCGAGCTACGGCGGGGGAAGAAGCGAGGAATTGCTTGGCCAGGGATTGAAGTCCGTGCGCAAGGACATCATCATCTGCACCAAGTTCAGTCATTACGGTGAAGATCACCAGCGCGACTTCCACGCAAAGAACGTGCGCGGTGTGCTGGAGGGAAGTTTCCAGCGCCTGCAGACCGATTACGTGGATATATTGCTGCTGCACAATCCGCCGCGTGAGTTGATGGATGGCCATGTCTCTGCAGAGCTGTACACGGAATTGGAGAAGCTCAAGGCCGAGGGAAAGATCCGTGAGTACGGCGTTTCGCTCGATTGGCGCGTCGAATTGGAAACGGTGCTCGATACAACCAAGAGCAAGGCAGCCGAGGTATTCTTCAACGCGTTGTATCAGGAGACGCTGCCCGCGTTCGCGAAGGCACAGAAGCAGGGCATGGGATTGATCATCAAAGTGCCATTGGATTCTGGCTGGCTTTCCGGCCGGTATCGAGGAGGCCATAAATTCGACGATATACGCAGCCGCTGGTCGCCCGAAGTACTTGCGCGCCGAGGCGAGCTCGTCGAAAAGTTCGCAGCGCTCGTGCCGCAGGGCACATCCATGGCGCATGCCGCGCTGCAATTTGTTCTGGCACAGCCGCAGGTTTCAACAGTCATTCCCGGCGCGAAAAGTGTGGAACAGGCTCTCGATAACTTCGCCGCCGCCGATAAACAACTCAGCCCTGAGGTCGTTCGATCCATGCGCGATCTGTGGGCAAAGGAGATCGAAAGCGATCCGTTGCCCTGGTAGAGATAAAAAACCGCCACTGTAAAAGTGGCGGTTTTTTGTGGATGCAGGAACAAAATTTCACAGTTATGCGTTATAACTATAAAATAAATCAAGAGGAAATAAAATGAAACGACTTGCTTTTACCCTTCTAATCCTTTTTGTATTTGCCTTCCCGTCTCCTGTGTTCGCCGACGTTGCCCCGCCATATAATCCGCCGGGTACCAACCTTGAGCCAGGTTCTGAGATCACCCAGGTGCGCATGGTTGCCGAGACCGTATTGATCGATGTTCAGGACGACTCGACACCTTCCAGCCTGGGCAGTGCCCGCGTCACAGCCGATTTCACCATGCGCAACCTCGGGAGTGATTCCGAGAGTATGGCCGTCCGATTTCCGATCTCTACAGATAACGGACGCGGCGAATACCCCGAGATCACAGACATGCTTATCAAGGTGGATGGGAAACAGATCACATACCGCCGCGTCAATTATCCGGACATTCGATACCAGCAAAAAGATGTCCCCTGGGCGGAATTTGACGTAACCTTTCCTGTCAGTCAGGATGTTGCGATCCAGGTTGCATACACGCTCGACGGATCGGGCTACGCTCCGACCACTGCCTACTATTACATCCTGGAGACAGGCGCGGGCTGGAAGGACACGATCGGCAGTGCGGATGTGATCCTGCGGCTTCCTTATGCGGCCAGCACACAGAACGTGATCATGGGCCTTCAGATCGGTTGGGCTGAGACCACGCCTGGGGGCGTTTTCGATGGGAACGAAGTCCGTTGGCATTTTGATAATTTAGAACCGGGGCCGGATGGCCCGGTTCAGAATATGGAATTCGCATTGGTCGCGCCGGCCGTCTGGCGAACCGTGCTTCAGGAGCGTGACAATGTTGCCCAGAACCCCAACGACAGTGAGGCCTGGGGACGTCTTGCCATGGCGTACAAGCGGATCTTCCTCATAGGCGAAGCGTATCGCACCGATGCAAGCGGGGAGCAGCTCTATAAATTAAGCATTGAGGCTTACGAGAAATGTCTTGCGCTCAACCCCAAAGACGCTCAATGGCATGCTGGCTTCGCTGATCTGCTTGCAAACCGTTCCTACTGGGATTCCTGGTCTTCTGGCCCGACCCCTGATACCTACCGTGCATTGGACGAAATTCATACCGCCCTGCAGTTGGCCCCAAACGACCCGATCGTTTTGGAGATCGCCGAAACGATCCATTACTTTTTTCCGGAGGGATTGTCGCAGGATGATACCGGCTACGATTTCCTGTGGCTGACCCAAACACCAACTTCGCTTCCATCGACACCGGGGATCGTAACAGCTACGCCTGTCGCTATATCAACGGATACGCCCGAACCTGGTGAGGCGGAACCGGCTCCAGGATCCTCATCGCCGCTCTGCGGATCTGCAGCACTTGCTCCACTGCTTGCGGTCATTTGGTTGGCGCGAAAACAATCCAAACATATGCGAGTTGCGGATGCGAGAGATTGAAAGCGATCCATTGCCATGGTAAAGAAAAATAATCCTCCCCATCTGGGGAGGATTTATGTTCGAAACTTCTTCGTGCTACTTCGTGTCCTTCGTGGTTAAAAGATTTTATTTCTTCAACAAAAAATCCGCCCCATCCAACACTCCCCCCGTAATAACCTGAATTGACTCTGACCTCACCAATTCATCCAGCTCGAACGACTTCAACCTCGTCTGGGTTGTGCGGACGGAGGGCATCAGGAAATCCCCGAACGGCAGCGACGACTTGAACACCTGGTAATACAGGTACCTGCGCGCATTGCGCCTGAATTCAGGCGGGACTTGAATCGTTACCGCCTCAAGGAATTCTTCCAATTTTTTTCTTTGTTCTTCAATTGTTTGCGGGAAGAACACGATGGGATATTGCGTATAGCGCGCCTTGCCCGCGCATAATACAGGCTTCCCCATAATGGACGCTTCCAACCCGATGGTCGAGTTATAGACCATTACGAACTTCGAGCGCTGGATCAATTCATAAGAGCTCAAATATTCCTTTGGCCCAACGAATATGACATTCTCAAGTTTATGCACGCCCTTCGCTTCGGCCCAGCCTTGCACGGTCTCCAGGCTCGCCTTACGGGTGCGTGTCTCGTCTGGGTGTGCGCGGATCACGAACAACGTTTCAGGGTGCGCCCTCATGACTTTCAGGACAGAATCGAGCCAGGCGAACATGTCCGTAAAAACAGTATTGGCATGCGGCTGGCTGGTATCGAAAACGACATTGGTAAACACAGGCACGATCTGCTTGAAGCGTGCGGCCTTCGCGAGAAAGGCCTCGTCCAGGCCGCGCAGCTCGGGCCAGAACTGAATACCTGCCATCGAAAAATCGCCCTGAAAACGCTTCTGTAAATATGCATCCAGCTGCGCGTTCTGCACCGCACTCATCTCAAAATCCTTGGGGATGTGGATCGGGTAGATGGTCGCTTCGCCATCGGTAAAATACGCGCTCTCGGCGCGCAGCCCCACCTCATGCGTGATGACCCGCAACCCGCGCTTTTGTGCCACCCAGCGCGCGGTCGCCTCCGGAAAGAACTGCCCGTTGAACACGACCACTGCGCGTGGATTGGTCTCATCGAGAAATATTGAGAATTTCCCCGCCACATTCCACGCCGATAGAATATATTCGCGAAAAAGATAACGCGTCGACTCATCGTCCTGCAGATTATGGACTCTCAGGATCCATCGCAGCCCGGGCAGGCACAACTCGCCCAAGGGAATGTCTTGCCATTCAAATGTTATAAGATCTTGCAAACGAAGTTCCTCAATCGCTGTTGCAAGTTCGCCGTCGCGTTGATAATTAAACCAGTTAACGCTTGACTCTGACGTTTGAACGTCTAAACGTTTAAACGTTGAAACGTTTTTGTAAAGCGTTTTCGACTGATGCACACACGACGCACACGGCGGCGCTTTGTACACGTCTTCGCGATTCGTCCCCAGCACACAGTGACTCATCCCAGACTCGCATGCGAAGTAAACGACCGGGATGCCCTGCAAACGGAATCCCCACGACGCCAGCACATGAAATGCACTGTTCCACGAGAGGTCATCGATGCCTGTGGATGCTTTGAAGAAGGCAACGGGCCGTCCCTTCGGCGCGGGTTCACGCTTCGTTACCTGCCGCGCCATGCCCGCGATCTTCAGGTTGTTGAGCCTGCGGACCAGCCCGCGTTTGATGCGTTGGGTGAAAAATTCTTTTATCATAAACTGTAGGGGCGACGGGACCCCGCCCCTACCAGCCATTATCCTTCTCATACCCCAACTTCACCAACAAATCCCCTGCCACGTCCTTGAACAGATTCTTATGTTCATTTGTGAAATACTCCTTCCAATCCCCGGTCTTCCCCGAGCGGAAAGTGTGACTCTTCTTCGGCTGGATCGCCTCCACCAGCACAGACAACGCCTTCTCGCGCGGCGCGGGAATCTTGTAACCGGTCTTCTCCACTTCATCCAGCATTGCATTTAATGTGGCATCGCGGTGGTTGATCAGATCCTCGAAGCGGATACACATCAGGTTCTTTTGTTCCAGCCATTGGAAGACGCCTTCATAACGCTGCTTTACGCCAACCATGTAAAGGCCGTCCTTATCAATACCGGTAATGACAACGTTCAATCTCGCACCAAAATCGGGCAGGGACTTGTAGTAGGCATGCATCCCATGCTCTTCGTGCATATCGGTGGCGAAGAACACCTGTGAGACGAGCATATCCCTCGGGTCGCGGTAGATGAAATAGTTCACGCGCCCGGCCTCGGTCAAGAAAGAGGCGTTTTCGGGAGTCGCATCCACATATCCCCAGCCAATCACACCGGGTGGGACGCGCTTCAATTCATCCAGGATTTCATCCTTCGTCCTTCTTCTCCCGCTCTTTTCGATCATGCGAATGGGATCAGCTTCAACATACTTATACGGCATGATCTGCGTAAAGCCGTTGAGGATCTGCAACAGCAAATGCGACCCGCTTTTGGGCTTGGAATTGCCAAAGATCGGCGGCGCTTCCTGAAAAGAAAACCGCTTCCATCGCAGCATGGCTTGAGCGGTTTTCGCGGCAGGGCGTAACGTGCGACGGATTTTTTGTATGAGTGCCATAGTAAAAAAATCAGCCACAGAGACCACACCGTTCGTGCCGCGAAGCACGGCGACACGCCGGTGCGAGACGGCAGAGCTCTTTGAACTTTTCTCTCAGAGTTCTCTGTGTGCTCTGTGGCTGGAAATTATTCATTAACGACCCTTCGCAATTTCTTTATCGAAGCTTTTTCGGATTCGTATATTTTTTTAACACCATCGCCAAGTGAGGCCTCGGTCACGCGGATGTATTTGACCAGCCTCTCAAAACCACTGGGCTCCACAGAAGCCGCCTGGTCACTGCCCCACATGGCGCGGTCCAATGTGATATGACGCTCCACGGAAGATGCACCCAACGCGACGGCAACCGCCGAGGGGACAAGGCCCACTTCGTGACCTGAATACCCGATCGGGTTATTCGGAAATTCCCTGCGAAGGGTTTCGATCATTTTTAGATTTAATTCCTCTGGCTCGCAGGGATACGTACTGGTGCAGTGCATGATCATCAGGTTATCCACACCCACAACCTCCACACCGCGCTTGATCTGCTCCATGGTGGACATACCCGAGGAAATGATCACGGGCCGGCCAGTCTTGCGCACGTATTTCAGCAATTTATGATCGGTGAGCGAGGCCGAAGGGACTTTATATGCGGGCGTATCGAACTTCTCCATGAAATCAACGGAAGGCTCGTCCCACACAGAGACCATCCAGTCGATCTTCTTCTCTTTGCAATAGCGATCGATCTCGTGGTACTGTTGCTCACTGAACTCGACCTTATGACGATAATCAAGATAGCTGATGTAGCCCCATGGCGTCTCGCGCATTTGCTTTTGCTGTTCGGGTGGCGTTGCCACATGCGGCGTGCGCTTCTGGAACTTGACTGCGTCCGCGCCTGCGTGTACGGCGGCATCGATGATCTTCTTTGCGATACTCATGTCGCCGTTGTGATTGATACCCACCTCCGCGATGATATAGGCGGGATGGCCGTCACCCAATTTACGATTCCCAAACTTGATCTCACGGGCCATTCTTATTTCTCCTTGTCAGATAATTGCTTCAAAACGATCTCACACAATTCACGGACGGCGCCATGGCCGCCTTTCTTTGTCAGCACAAAATCCGCAGCGCGCAAGACTTCGGGATACGCATCTGCAACCGCAACCGACCAGCCCGCGATCTCGAAACACGGGAGGTCATTCAGGTCGTTGCCGACGAAGACCACGTGCTCGGGCTTGATTTTCTTTTTCTCAAGGATCTCCTTCAGCACCTGACCCTTTTTTGTGACACCCATCCCGTGAACCGCATCCACTTCCATCTTCTTTGCGCGCATCTTCACCACGGGGTTCGACTCGGAGGAAAGGATCATCAACTCCACCCCTTTCTCGCGCAATTTCGGGATGAGCAGACCATCGGCACGCGAGGCGGTGACAGCCTCTTTACCCTTCTCATCGGTGATGACCAGGTTATCCGTGACGACACCGTCGAAATCGAGCATGATCAATTTTATCTCCGTAGGCATGGGACGGGAACTTTTGCCCGGCGAAGCGATTTTCAGGTCAGCGGAATAGACCAAAGACTCATACTTTGCCCAATCTGCCAGCGTGTCAATATCCACGCTATAAAGCGGATCGATCACAAGAGGATAGACGACGTCCCCGGTAAGTGAATGCTTTTGTGAGATGGTCGAAACGCGGATTGCGTCAATGTGGCCCGTCTGCCAGTATACAGAAGGCAGGACCTGACGGGGCGCATTGTAGGGCTCCGCGATCCCGCCAGCTTCAAGCAACGGATTCAACGGTTTGCCTTCGCCATGGAAGCGCCACATCTTGAACGGGTTTTGCCCGGCCGGCACCACCCCGCGTACGCAATCCGCGTCTTTATGAGCAAGCAAGATATGAATCGCATCGTCCACCATGCTGCGCGGGCGGATCGGGGATGTAGGTCGTAATTGCACAATGACTTCCGGGCGATACCCTTCCACTTCCTCCAGCCATTTCAACGCGTGTTCAAAGACCGGCAGGTCTGTGGACTGGTCCTGTGCGAATTCTGCAGGACGCAGGAAGGGAGTTTCGGCACCGTATTCACGCGCGACTGCCGCGATCTCTTCATTATCAGTTGAGACAATGACACGCGTCACCAATTCAGATCGTTTCGCAGCGGCAATACTCCACGCGATCAGTGGATAGCCTGCAAATAAACGGATATTTTTGCGCGGAATTCCCTTGGAACCTGCACGCGCGGGAATGAGAGCAAGGATTTCAGTCATGCATGTTTACCGTAGTCGCCGTGGGCGGGACAAACCCTGCCCTTACAAAAATTACCATGCCGTCCACCCACCGTCCACGATGAGATTATTCCCCGTCATATAAGAGGATGCGTCCGACGCGAGGAACAATAAGGCACCGTTCATTTCATCCTTCTTTGCCATGCGTCCGAGAATGGTCCTGGCGGAATAATTCTTCACAAAATAATCTTCATGGTCATTGAACACCCCACCGGGGGTGAGGGCATTCACACGGATCTCCGTACCTGCATAATAAGCCGCCAGATATTTGGTAAAGCCCATCACGCCCGCTTTGGTGACCGTGTAATAAACGGGCTTGTAAGCCACGCGTTCGCCGTCCTTTATATAAATGCGCTGGTCCGGACCATTAAGCCCGTAGGTGGAGCAGATATTGATAATACTTCCCTTTTTATCCTGTTCGATCATTTGCTTCACACAGGCCTGTGTGACCAGGAACATGCCAGTGAGATTCACATTCAAAGCCGCGTTCCATTGATCGAGCGGATAATCCTCGAACGCACCCGGCGCGATCCCTTTGGAAGCCGCGTGCGGATCGAACTTTGGGTCAAGTGCCGCACTGTTCACGAGGACGTCGAGCCTGCCAAAAGTTGAAAGGACGGAAGTGACCATCGCGTGGACAGAGTCCGGCCTGGTGATATCCGTGGCGATGCCTTTTGCCTGGTGACCGATTTTGACAAGGCCATCCGCAATTTTAGCAGCCGCATCTCCATCAAGGTCGACAACGGCAACAGCCGCGCCTGCTTCGGCGAGCGTTTTGCAAAATTCCGCACCCAGCAAACCCACCCCGCCCGTGACGACCGCCACACGGCCCTTCAAATTGAATTTATCGAGAATCGTCATCTGTATTCCTCAGGGATAGGCTGTGTAGATCTTGTCACCATGCGCTTCAAACGCAAGGTACAAGCCATTGGCCAGCTGTAAATAAACGGATTGCACATCCTCTGATTCGGAACCGAACTTGAAGAGCGCAAGGACTGCATTGCCGGAAAGCACATCCGCTTGAAGCACCTGCACACCTTCTTCATAACCTTCGCGCGGCTGGGCGGTGACAGGGTCGATCAGGTCAGGCAGGACATACGTGGGACGATCCGTATAAAGGTAGACGGGCCCGGGCTGATTTGTATAGATGCGTGTGCCCTCGGGAAGTTCGCGCAGAAAAGCCATGGCCTCCGAATCATACCATTGGAAGGATGCATATCCCTGCCCGCCCTTATGGAGCTGTGCAATAACATCGGACACGTTAAAAAGAGAAAGCCCAAGAATAAACAGGGCAAGGACAATGACCAAACTGCGCCAGAATACGGTTCGCTTTTGCCACAGCCAATATCCAAGGTAAACCAGTAGAATAAGCAAAGCAACGTAGATCGGAGAAAGGATGCGTAACTTGAACTTGGTGCTGGCGTCGAACAGCAGCATGGACGAAAGGATCGACGCCAGGTAGCCAAAGATATAAAGCCCGTTTGTAAAGGACAAAACTTCCGGCCATTCCGTTGAAGGTTGCAGGAATTTTTTTAATCCTTTTTGAACAAGCCAGATCAATAAAGCCAGCCCAATGATCGATAAAACGATCGCAAAGAAATTTGGGGTCCTGATCAGTGCACGCCGCCATATTTCAAGCGGCATGAGAAATTCAGAAAAATTATAGATCCCAGTTTCAATATTTTCCGCTGTAAGTGCATGATGGACCAGTTTGCGGTTGGTGGCATTATCCGCGACAAGCTTGTTGCGAATACTCCAGGCCAGTAAGAACGGCACAACGCCGGCAAGAAAGAACCCCGCGCTGGTCAATCGTTTTTTCCAGCCACCGTGAAGCACGATCAACGCCATGAGGAACGTGGCCAGCAGGGCCAGCCCGGCGTAGCGCGTGAGATAGGCGAATGCGACAAAACAACCGGTCAGGACGAGCCAAAGGTCTTGAACTTTGGAGTCAAGCAGCTTGCTCCTATTTACCCCAGCAGCATACCCTTGAGGGGCACCTAGCTGCTGGACTCCAAAATATTGCGAGAAGGCCAAAAACGCAGCGAGAGTGAAAAAGATGTAGAGTGGTTCGCTCATTGCCACGACATGGACCCGCAGGAGAGAAGCGTTCAAAACGAACAACAAGGCAAGCACGATCCCGGCGACCTGCGATCTGGTCATGCGCCAGCCGATCAGGCCAAGCAGGAATGTATTCATGCCAAATAAAAGCGCGTTGACGAATCGTGCACCGCGCAGCGGGTCAAGCCCTCCCAAACCAATCAGTGCCAGAACAGTTGAAAAAACGGGAGGAAAATGTGTAACAGGGCCGTTGCTGGCCAGCCATGCCTCGCGATAACCATCCCCGCTTACAAGGCTGCGTGCCCCCGCGATATATGCGATCGAATCGTCCGAAAGGCTGAGGCCCTGCGGAGTGGCATACAGGATAAGAAATGCCGCCAGTACGGCGAGCAGGCCAAAGGTCAAGAAGGAAGCGTGGCGCGCATTCATAAGAAACAGGTGGCAGTCGCTTTTTACGAAGCGACTGCCATCTTATCAAACTATTTTATTGGCAGGAGATAGCCCTGCTCCTCCAAAAACTTGACAATAATGCGCGCATTATCTTCAGGAGTCGCGCCGTATCCTTTAAGTGTGATCTCGGGGTTGATCGGCGGTTCATAAGGATCATCCACACCCGTGAAGCCCATCGGCTTGCCATCCTCCATGGCCTGGCGTGCCTTTGCATACAGGCCCTTTACATCGCGTTCTTCACAGACCTCAACGGGGGTATCCATATAGGCTTCAATGAAGTTCTCGCCCACCATTTTGCGCGCTTCTTCACGCGTGGCACGATAAGGGCTGATCGCCGCGCAAATGATCGCGCCGCCTGCGTGCGTGATCTCGCCGGCAACAAACCCGATGCGCATGATGTTGGTATCGCGGTCTTCCTTGCTGAAGCCAAGTCCCTTGGAAAGATGTGTGCGCACCACATCGCCGTCGAGGATGGCGGTCTCACGTCCCCGTTCGAGCAGCAGGGAAGTAAGCACCTGTGTGGTCGCGGATTTTCCCGAGCCACTTAAACCCGTGAACCAGATGCAGAAACCGTGTTTGTGTCGCGGCGGATACATCTCGCGCAGGATCTCGGCAGTTTCGTGTCTTGTGAACCATTCCGGTAAAAGTTTGCCCCTGGCAAGATAATCATCGCGCACCTGTGTGCCAGAGATGTTGAGGGTCTTTGCGCCCTTCGGCACATCTTTCTCTTCCACGTAACGATCTTCATCCGGCAGGTAGACGAGCATCTCGAACGGGACCATCTTGACGCCAATTTCGGATTCGTATTGGGTCATTAATTCCTGCGCGTCGTACGGACCGTAGAACGGCTTGCCGCTGCTGTCATTACCGGGGCCGGCATGATCGCGGCCCACAACAAAATGATTCGCACCGTGATTACGGCGAATGATGGCGTGCAGAATGGCTTCCTTCGGCCCTGCCATTCGCATGGCAAGCGGAAGCAAACTGAGCATGGTATCTTTTTTGTCGTAGTGGTTATCCACCAGGGCTTTATAAGTACGGACCCGCGTGTAATGGTCCACATCGCCGGGCTTGGTCATGCCTACCGTGGGATGAACCAGTAATGAGCCCTTGACAGCGGCCGCGGCGCGCTTGGTCAGTTCTTCGTGAATGCGGTGCAGGGGATTGCGGGTCTGAAAAGCAACGACGTTATCGTGCCCCATCTTTTCGAGCATGTCGCGCACCTGCGCGGGCGTGTGGCGCAGATTCACAAAGTCGAAATACCTGGGCAGGTTCACCACTTTCATTGGGCCAGAGATGCATACCTTGCCCCAACGTCCCATCTCAGAGACCATGGGATGCTTGGAATCCGTCGTGCCATAGGCAAGCGCCGCTTCCGTTTCGAGATCCCAATGATAGACCTCGTCGAGGGTCATGACCGCGATCACATCGAAGCTTGTGTTACGCAGGACGAGCTCTTCGCCAACGGTAGGCAGTTCTTTTGGATCAGCTGTCAGGGTGATCGGGATCGGGAAAAACGTCCCGTTGGCGAGGCGCATTTCGTGGAGAACGCGTTCGTAATCCGCCTTGCCCATGAAGGTCGTCAGCGGTGAAAATCCGCCGGTGGCGATCAATTCCAGGTCGCACAAGTTGCGCATGGTGATCTTGATGGACGGTAATTTCGCGGCACGGGCGAGCACTTCATCGCGCTCTTTGCCGGTCACCATAAGGTCCACCAGTTTTCCACCATAGGGGGTAATGAGTTTTGCTTTTGCCATTGTTACTCCATAAAGATTTTAATTGCTTTTAACGTCGGTTTTGACCGACGATTTCTCAAACACAAGCGCCCATTATACTCCAAAATTCAGTGGGTGAATTTTGGAATTGGAATTTCCTTATTTTTATTATTTGAACGCAATTACCGGGTACAAATGAAGTTCTGGGTTGCCCGGTGCGTTTCGAAAGTGATTTCTTATTCATACTACTATCGCCCCCGGGATGGCACAGGCCGTCCATTAGACAGGCGTCACCTATGAAATATAAATCAACCCGCTTCTCTCATTATTCAATCTACGCGTATTAACTGTTCCGTTCTTTGCGACTCCAATACTGCAGAGATCAACTTCATTACGCGAATCCCGTCCTCCAATGTGCAGGAAGGCTCCAGCTCCCCACGCACGACCGAAACAAAATGTTTCATCTGCTCCATGAACATGACGTTGCGTTCCCACCCCGCCGGGAGCGGATACACGTCCCAGTCTTTTTTCTCCGGCCGGTATATTCTCGTCGCGCCATCTGATAGATCCCATTGCAGGGAGCCCTTGGTACCGATGATCTCAAAATGATGAGCGGGAGGTTGCTGGTTGTAGTCAAGATGCAGGCTTCCGAGTGCGCCACCGCTAAAACGCAAGGCGATCTTGGCCGTATCGTCCACATCCACTTCAAGATCGCTTAACTTGGCCGTGAAACCAAACACAGACTCGACCTTCCCCACCAGCCATGGAAGATAATCCAGTGAGTGACATTGGGTCAGCACCACACCACCTCCCATGTCTGCACGCGCTGCATACCCTGTACGGTAATCCTCCCAGGGATGCCAGGCCGGCAGGTATTCTCCGAAATGGACGTGTGCGGAGATGATCCGCCCGATCTCACCAGCCGAGATCAATTGTTTTGCGTGCAGCATTCCCGGATGAAAACGGAACTGAAAGCCGACCAACACTTTCGATCCGCTCTTCTGCACTGCGGCTTGCAATTCATCCAATCGATCTGTTGAATGGGAAATGGGTTTTTCAAGCAGGATCGCGCAACCCGCTTCCGCTGCGGGAATTGCGATATCCAGATGCAAGGCAGTTGGGTTGGCGACAATGACAGCATCCGGTTTGTGTTTTTGGAACGCCTCCTGCAGATCGGTTTCCTGCGGAAAGGAAGCCAGTTCATCCTCGGGCAGGGTCGCCTTGCGCGTACGAAACAGGACGATATCCTTTTCACCCAAGGCGATCAGGTTGCGCATGTGACGGCGTCCAATCGAGCCAAGACCTGCAATTAAAAATTTCATAAACGACCTTTTCTAAACACAAAGGACACAAAGGTCACGAAGTTTTTCAATACTTTCCTTTGTGTACGTCGTGTCCTTTGTGTTTAATTCTTTACCAATTCAGATCCCTCTCGTATTTCCACTTCACCAATAGTTCTCCCGCGATTTCCTTGAACACGGATTTGTCCCGCTCGGTAAAGAGCCGTTCCCAATTCCCCGCCTGCCCTTTGGGAAGGAAGGAGGCAATTCCTTCGTTTCTTTTCGCCTGCCATTCCTCATCCGGGTTGGAGGCCATCTCCGCCTTTATTTTTTTCTCCAGAGATTTATCGATTTTCTTCACGCCGAGGAATTTCCACAGGCGCGTCATCTCCTTGAAGGGATCGTTCAGCAGATCTTCGTAACGCAAGCCGAAATAATTCCTGCGAAACAACCTGCGGCCCTCATCTTCGGTCTCTTTCAAGTTTGCAACCCAACCCTGCCCTACCCGACGGATGAGGGTTTCATTGAAGATCGAGCGGCGGCCGTCTGCAAATGGAGCGGGATCAGACTGCAGGTCCGCGACGATGCGTTTATCTTCCGCACT
>CAZJYB010000011.1:0-40279 GCA_964549865.1 uncultured Anaerolineaceae bacterium | reverse complement strand
CACGAACAGGACCACTAAAAGAATCAAGCCAATCGCAAGCTGGTAGCCCATGGCAAAAGCGCTTGGGGAAAGACCCGTCACCACCCTGCGATCGACCTCCTCCGAAAATAGAAGTGCACTGGATGAAGCCGGGCGAAGCAAATTTTTTAGATCCAAGGCCCAGGCGATCCCGGCATACTGCAAGATCGCGATAAGTGAAGAAAATATGATTGCAAGGGAAATCGCGACGACAAAAAAACGGCGGTCCTGCATTTTGCCGGTCTGTTTTTGGACCAACAAAAATACTAATAGGGCCACTCCATGAGTAGATATCATTCCAACAGCGATATTGTAGAAGGAATTACCCTGTGCCATTCTGCACAGGATCATCCATAGAATGAAAACAAGATACAGAATTGCCAGATTTTGCGCCTTGTCTGAAACAAATATTGAGTCTCGATCGATCGCCAGTGTGACGAGTAAATATACGAGCAACCCAACCATCAAATAAACGCGTAATGAAAATGGGCCAAAATCAATATCCCCCAACCAGAGTTCACTAATGAAGACGATCACGAGCATAAAGACATTGAAAGACACTCCAGCTGTTGCAAATACAAGGCCAACGATCGCCAGCAGGCCGCCGGCTAAAATAAACCAGGCAACCATTTGATAGACAATTGCCACCCATATGATCAAAATGCCCAGCGCCATGAATAGGGCGATCACGGAATTTTTTTGGATATTCGTCATATCAACCACTGTTCAACATGAACTCTTGTCTGAACTGTCAGGATAAAGGAAACGAGCGGGGAACGTATCATTCACGACCCTTCAACCGATTCAGCGCAACCTGCCATGCGCGCGGCTGAAACTTTGCGTCTTCCACCGAAATGGCAGGCATCCTCATCAGGGAATTATAGACCTGATCCCATAATGGACGTAATGCATTGAGCGTTGCCCGTTCGACAGCCTTTGAATTATGAGGGATCGTGGACAAAAGCCTGGCGAATTGACCCTCTCCGCATATTTTTTCAACAATCTCCTGCGGGGAACCGAAAATACAATCCGGATGCAGAAAATCCTCCGCGTGACCAACCGCAGTGCTCAAAATCAGGCAATTTGCGGCACAGGTTTCGAGCACCGCCTGAGGCCCGCCTTCCATTCGGCTGGTAACAAGATACACATCCAGCAAATTATATAGCAGGTTAATGGTTTCCTGAGGCAACGTATTGTGGTTAATATCATCTCCAGGCATTTCCCTGCCGATATATGTATAGGGAATGCCCCTTTCCTCGAGTTTGCGCTTCAACCAAAAACGACGAGGGCCTGCGAGAAGAATATGCAGATCAGGCAGGTGGCTCTTCAAAAGATCCGCACATTCGAGGAAAATATCCGGGCCTTTTACCAGTTTGGGGGATCTCAAATCACTTCCCTCGGTATCCCTTTGAAAACTCCCCACCAGAAAAGCATCCATGGGGATATTCCATCGAGCGCGTAACGAATGCAGACGTGGGTCATTCCGGGGAACCGGGAAGAACACGGAAGGATCATAAGCATAAGGAATCAGCATATTCCGTAAACCACGTGCATTAAATGCCTGTTGGGCCTGGCTTGATCGGACCACCCATAGTTGAACCAGTTTTTCAATACCTCCAAATTCTGTTTGGGAAAAAGCTGCTTCTGGCGCATGAGTAAGATGACTCAGGACACGCCTTCCAATCAGTAATTCGCGCGGAACGTTCAACAATGATTTCCAATGGATCGCGTGCAGGACGTCGTTCTGGAAAATATTCGACGTTTGGATATTCGACGAAAAACTCCGGCGCGTGAGTTTTAACTCCATATCCAGTGCCCAGCCAATACGATCACCGCCGATCAAACAGGTATAAATGCTCATCTCTGGTTGTCTATCGTAGATGAAAAAAGTCCTGCAAATTCATTAACCGTAACGGGCAAAAACTCCATTTTATGTATCCAACGAAAAAAACTCCTTAAATGCTTCAGTAGATTTTCCACATCTTCATCAGACCTGAAATAGGGATTATAGGCTGGATGTAATTCATTGGAATGCATCATCATGTGTAAGACATCATGCCCCTGTCGAATTCCAATTGCAGCAATCGACGAAAGTCTTTTTATTTGCCTTGGTAAAGGGCGCAACCAAACAGGAGATAAAAAAAGGCGATTAAATTGATTACCAACGCTTCTTTTCACAATTTCATTCAACATAGGGTATTTCAAAAAAATGCCAACCGGAATCTCGAGCATAAAATCAGAATGCGCTGAGTCAAAATTCCAATAAAATGGATCAGCGCTAAAAACGGTAAAGTCTGGTCCACCCAGTCCTGTCCAAGATAGATGTGGGGTAACAGATGCATCCGCAATATAGCCTAGTCGTTTTAGCGATGCCAGATGCTCCTTTATTATCCCGAATCTTCCAGCTCGATAACTAAACTGGGGGCCAAATCGATTTTCCAACATCGTCTTCAGGGTTGATAATTTCTCTTCAAAAACCGGTAATGGATATTCATTAGGAAACGGAGTTGGTCCAGCAAATTCCATCTGATGAAACGGAGGAGTTGACCATGGATGCAGATGTGTTCCGATCTCGGCTTCATTATTCTGAAGGATTCGATTACCGAATTTTACAAATCCATTGTTAGCAGCCACCTCATAAGAGCAAAAATAAGTGGGGCGAATTCCCTCTTCCAGGCACAAAGCATGCAATGAATTTATTCGGGAAAGATTATATGTTGTTATATCTTCCATCCCGTCCGGATAGCGGTCCCATTCGGTATCGATCGTAAAAAGAAATACACCCTTCATTAAGGCTCCCATAAACCATGATAATCTATATATCTAATCCGTCTCACTGTCCACTATACACCTCGAAATCCATTGTCCCCTTCAAGATAAGTAACATGCCATTCCCTGTCAAGCGCAAGGTTATTTGGGTCGCGAAGCCAGATGGGTCTTGTGCCCATTGGAAAATACCCCATGCCAAGAAGGGTTTTTGTATACACAGGATGGCTTGAGCAAACCGAAATCTGATTGCAACCATCTTCATGTAAATAAAATTCTGCTTCTTTCACAATGAGGCGCCATTGTTGCGGGTCATTATCACAATTTGGCAGGTGTAATATCCTGCCTGTTTTATAGTTTCCGTGATCGTGAATATAGATCATCAAAACACCCAGATTGGATTTTTCATCGCCAACTCTTAATGCCCGCGTCTTTAATACGGGACATTTCGAAAACCATTCGATAGTTTGCTTACAGGGAACATTAGTGATTCGCGAATCACGGCGCGCAGAAAATTCCACATCCTCCGAAGAAAAATCTGAGAAAATTACCGACGGCCTGTCAGTCTTTTTATACACCTGCGTCTTGAAAAAACACATGTCTATTAACAACGTAATTACATTATAGCCATACATCTTCAATGATTGGGGTTTAATTTGCTCTGCAGCGGGCCAATTCAACCATTTTCGATACAGCCCCAAGTTAACAATTTTTTTATAACCCGCTCCCGGATAAACCTTGATGGCATCCTGAGTGCCTTCAAAGATGAGGCTAATATCTCCAATTGAAGCAGCGCGTAATAAAAGATCTTTGCCAAAACCCAGCCCGCGATATTCATGCAATATGGCCAGTAAAAAGGGGTGGCTCCCGTTCAATACATTACCTTCTGTTTGATAACGCGATTTTACATATCCTACATGCCCAATCAACCGCCCAT
The DNA here is from genome assembly GCA_964549865.1 of uncultured Anaerolineaceae bacterium. Classification (GTDB taxonomy): domain Bacteria; phylum Chloroflexota; class Anaerolineae; order Anaerolineales; family Villigracilaceae; genus Villigracilis. Next base: position 36,558 of record CAZJYB010000011.1, on the reverse strand, counting down.
TATCCAGCAAGACCAAAGAATTCAATTCACTAGAGTCAAAAGGATCCTGAAGCAACCAACTCAAATAATCGCGCGAAAAATGCACTTGATTAACAGAATAAATCAAGCTCTGAATTTCAATCAAATCATTCATTTTACCTTTGCGTATCAAGAAGCTCATACAGAATCCTCTATAGATCTTTTCCTGACTATAAAATTCTTCTCAACTTTAGAAACATACCCTTCAGCACCAAATAGGAAAAAGCGGGGAGACTTAATTTTTTAGGGTTACCCTGTAAAATCCTTTCAAATGTATCAATGTATTTTCGAGCCACTTGATTTAAAGTAAGAAGTTTTATCTTTTTCCTGTAATTGATGAGATTGCCGGCAACCATATCAATTGCCTTAAGAACATCATTTTCATTTTCAAACAATTCCCCTGCCATTCCCATAATATAAGGGTGCCCACCGCTATTCCTGGCAACGGCCGGCAAACCACAACTTAAAGCCTCCACCAGCGCATTGGAACACGGATCAAGCTCGCTCGCTGCAATGAAAATATCATGCCGTCGGTACAAGTCCGCCAGTTCGCGGCTTGGAAGAGGATCTAGATAACGAATATTGGTAAATTCAACAGGACTATTCCCGGCAAACGTCATCTCGTATCTTGAAAAATCCAGGTTTTTATCAAGATATTGAAGAAGCCTGAATCCTTTTTTCAAATTTGAAGACCACGAAACAGCAATCAATTTCACCTTTTCACCAAACTGCTTCTCTTCCTGAAGCGGATAAAAAATTTTCGGGTCAGCTCCGTTTATTATTGTGGCCTCTATGGCAGGAGTTTTCATACCAGCCAGAAAACATTCTTGTCTAGAAAATGGAGACTGAAAAAACGTCCCATCTGAAACAAATTCGTTATGCGAAAATATATATTTGTCAAGTTTTAAACCATATCTTCTACCCAAATGAATAGGTCCATCCAAACGGTGCGCAAAATGCTTGTTTGGGAATCTGTATTTCAATTCCGCGGCTTTAATTAGACGCTTATGGCTATTAAGTAATATAACATCTGCCGTTTGGGGGTCCGGCTCATAACAACCCAATTCGTTAATTTCGCTTCTCAAGGCTTTAATGAATTGGTTACCACCTCCCCATGGTCCTTCCAACAAATCTGCAAATATACTTATTTTCATCCACGTCTTCCTGACATCATGGTTGTTGAAATAACGCAACAAAAATTCTGATCGCTATCTCGGTCCAAACATGGGTTCTTCACGACTTGCGAGCCTCGACAAAGTACCCTGTTGAAAAAGCGCCTTGAAATTTATTTGCTCCTATTCTTTTCTCGAACCATATCATTATTTTACCGATCAATTTAATGAGCTTGCGAATCAATGAATATTTTTCCGCTGAATTTCCAACCGAAACGATCAATTCACCCAACGTACCAAGCGTACCCCCCCTTGGAATGATCGTTACCGAGGCAAAATCGCCCACCAAAATCTTCAACCCAGAAGGCGTGAATCGCTGATAATCCTGCGGATCTGCATGAATGGGGAATAGGAACGGCGCTGAAATGAATGCAATGCCACCAGGTTTTAATACCCGCCAGATTTCACTGCAACATTGGCGAGGGTCCACGATATGCTCCAGCACCTCACAACACAAAACACAATCCACTGAATTACTCAAAAAAGGCAATCGATGAGCGTCGCCATAAACGTGCGGTGCGGCGGCTGCGCTGATATTCACCGAACACCAGGTACGCTTATCCGAATCTTCAGGAGGGCGGAAAGCGCCACGCCGTGCTTTTTGTTCCCCACCTACATCAAGGACAACACCGCGTATTCGTGTTCGGCGTTCATGAAGCAGGTCGTCCAGCAAACTGCGTCGATAGGATATCTGACTGCCCATCGTTTACTCCTTGCACGCAGTCAAAATCTGCAGAATTGGGTAACGTCTCCCGGCATGGCGCATCACGGAAATACCAAACCATGCAGATAAAATATTCATTGTATATTTAATGATCGGCAGCCGCAGAAAGAGCATAGGTCTCCAGTAATATAGCTCAACACCGAATACCGGCAGCTCCAAACGATGATATGTAACGCGAAAACAGGTCGAGATCAAAGACGAAAGCTCTTGTGGAAAATATTCGTGAACATGTTCCTGATCGAGGGGCATTTCAGAAATTCTTACAGGTGTGGAAAGTACAATTCGCCCTCCAGGCTTGAGGACACGCCAAATGTCCTTCAACAGGCCAGCCGCGTTCTCCACGTGTTCCAGGACTTCGGCGCATATCACCACGTCTTGTGAATCATCAGCGACTTCATTCAAATCAGAGAACAAAGTAATGGACAAATCCTTTTTCGTGAAAATTTCATGTGCCAGTTCCCGTCCTGTTGGCTCAGGTTCCACACCAACACAAACAACACCCCCAGGCTCAAACAAGGAAAGCAGCGCACCATCTCCACATCCAACATCCAAAAGATTTTCGTTTGGCCGAGCAGAAGCTGCTTCGAGAATCAGTTGATAACGGGCTGCTGTAAAGCAATGGTGTTTCCACGGCAGTCTGCTAATATGATCCCAATGATAAGCGCCGAGGGTCTTGTATTTTGAAAAACTGCTTTTCATGCCATTACCCTGTTCGATTGACCCATGCATATATGGGAGAGAAAAGCCGGGCTTGAAGCATCGTGCGTTGTTCAGTTGTAAAGCCAACCAGCCACATCAAAGCGGCCGCGCAAATCCCTGTGCAAAGGGCAGCAATCATCAAACTCATCCATGATGAAAAAAAAGATCCGCTTCCTATTACAAAAGCGACCACATAAATGATCACGACCAGAAATAAAGGACGCGCGATCGCCTTGAAATAGTTAAAAAAAAGATCAGCATTCAAGACCTTGCGAAACACCATCACTTGAATTCCAAAAAGCAGCAGAATCTGCCCAAACACAATCCCGCCGGCGACGCCTGTCGTTCCATAATTTTTGCCAAGTACCACTCCACAGAGAACCACAAATAGCCCACACAAGGTATACCACAGCACACGCTGCGATAAATACCCGCATACATCCAGCAAAGTCAGGTCGTTGACAGAGCATAAGGAAAGTGCAATTGCCACGATCAACAAAGTGCTCGTTGCCAGACCCGCGAATTGCCCCTGCCCGATCCACAGATCGACAAATGATCTGTTCAATACAAGTGCAAACGCGCCAAAAATAGACGCCAAAAACAGGACGATCATATGCAATTCAGTCCGCACTGCAGCCAAACGTCCAATTTCTCCACGACCGTAAAGATCGCCCATGCCTGCAGTCGTTGAGAGCACCACTGGGCGCAGCCATCGGTCAGCCAATAGAGGCAGGGTGCGTGTCAGGCCATAGGAAGCTGCAACAGTTGGTCCCAGGATCCACCCGATGATGAGCAGGTCGCTGGATTGAAAGAGTGTATATCCAAAGGAATATAAAAACAACCATGGGCTGAACTTTAACAAGCCAAATACATCCTGCTTCCTTGGGCGGCTGAGCCCCAGCCACGAAAAGGATCTTCGCGCGACATCAAATAGTAAAATCGATAACGCCACATCCCCTGCAATGCGTAAAAAAGCCAGACCAGGCATGCCCAATCCCGACCCCACAACCAGGATCTGGGCCATACTTAAACCGAGTAATACAAAAGAACGCAAGCCCATCGCTTTGAATGCCGCGTTCATTGCCCGCAAAATGTTGGAAAACACATTGAAAAAATTCGAAAGAAAACCGCCCAGCACCATGATGGTCATTGCCAGGCGTGCAGAAGACACCCACTCGGTTGAATTCTTCAGCAGCACGGGCAAGAACTCATATAACAAGAACCAGCCGATCGCATAGATGGGAAGGTTGATCAAGGCCACGAGCAGCGATGCGGAAATAATGCGCCGTTTTGATTCAGCATCCGCCTCATGCTGGCGCGTGACCAGCGATAGTTTTAACGCGGATCCCGGGCTGAGGTCTGCCCAGGTAACATAGCCCAGCAATTGAGCGATCATTAACCAGATGCCATATTGCTCAAACCCCAGCTTCCGGGCAATGTAAGGCGTGATGAGCAACGCGACCAGGGCATTGATCCCATTTTGCAATAATTCGTTCACTGCCGTAAGGCCTGCACGATCTGTACGTCCCAACGGCATGTTAGACTGATTTTCTGAATTAGGTTGAGGCACTGAGGGCTCCAATAGATAAGAGCCATTATCTCCCCACTGGAGAAAATCCGCAATTACAGGAGGGTTACAGCAGATGAAACCGCCCCTCTGAAATACTGTCTTATTCCCGCCGCGTACCCACCATCATCGCCACCCCGATCGTGCCGAGAGCCAAACCTGCCACGGAAGCGCCCCACGAGAAGAAGCTAAGCGCAAAACCAAGCGGCAGGATGCGCAGGATCATTAAAAAGGGGATGACGATGCCCAATAGCATCAGGAACAGGCCGAGGCCGAGAAGGAAGCGGGGAGATCTCATTTTGGCTGGTACAGCCAGCAGGCAACGAAATGCCCGGGTTCAGGCTCAAAGTCGGGAGGGAATTGCTCATCACACAACCCCTCAATGATCCTTGAACAGCGCGGATGGAAACGACAGCCCCTGGGCGGGTTGACCAAACTGGGTGGTTCGCCGGTTGGCACTTCCAATGCGGGCGTGAACGCCTTCAACCAGGTCACCAACACTTTCCAGGTCTATAAATATAACGAGGATGATGACACCAGCCTCAGCCATAATCGCGTTCTAAGCATTGCAGAAGCCAAAAGCAATGAACTCTGGGTTGGCACAGCCAATGGACTCAATCGATTCGAAGTAGCCGGTAAATACTTCACCCGTTTCCTGAATTCGAAGGAAAACCCGGATAGCGTCGGCGGGAACAACATATTTGTCATTTACAGGGATCATTCCGGCAGTCTCTGGTTTGGAACCAATAACGGCCTGGACCGCTATGATTCGGGATCAAAAAAATTCGTTCATTACCGCCACCAATCCACGGTACGCAACAGCCTGAGCAATGATACGGTATATGAGATCTACGAAGACCAGAATAATGTATTGTGGGTTGGCACCTTCGGTGGCGGGTTGAACAAATATAATCGCCAGCAGGATAAATTCACCTACTATCGTAACAATCCAGACGATGCGGCCAGCCTGAGTGCGGATTTTGTTTTCCCGATCCTGGTCGACACACAAGGCATCGTTTGGATCGGGGTACACGATGGCGGATTAAATCGCTTCGACCCGAAAACAGAGCAGTTCACGCATTACAGGCATAACCCATCCGACACAAACACGCCTGGCAGTGATGATATTATCGCGCTCGAATTGGATCGCAATGGTGATCTATGGGTTGGCACCATACGAGGGTTGGACAGGTTCGACCCGTCCAGCGGCATGTTCACCCGCTTCCAGCCGGACCCAAACACCACCAATAACCTTTCCGGCGCGCCCATATATGTGATCCACGAGGATTCGCACGGCAAATTATGGATCGGCACCAGCAAAGGGCTGGACGTGTTCGACCGGACAACGGGGTCCTTCATTCACTATAAATCCGGCACAAACGATACAAACAGTTTCAACGGCAATTCTGTAACGACCATCCTCGATGACGGGCAGGGCAACCTGTGGGTCGGAACATTCGATGACGGCTTAAAACGCATCTCATCCAATACAGTTGGGATCATTCAATACAAAAACGATACAACAAATCCCGCCAGCCTCGGGAACGACTCGGTCCTCAGCCTGCTTCAGGATTCCAAGAGAAACTTGTGGATCGGCACTGCAGGCGGCGGCTTAAACATGTACGATCGCAAAACCGACTCCTTCAAACGATTCACCGAAAAGGATGGCCTGCCCAATAATGTGATATACGGCATCCTCGAGGATGAAGCAGGCAATTTGTGGTTAAGCACGAACTTCGGGCTTTCACGCTTTGACCCGCTTAAAAAGACCTTCAGGAACTTCACCGCGAGTGACGGTCTGCAGAGCAATGAATTCAACCAGAACGCTTTCGCCAGGGATGCCGAGGGCAACCTGTACTTCGGCGGCATCAATGGCCTTAATGTTTTTGATCCCGAAGAGATCGTGGATAATCCCGTCCCGCCATCCGTTGTGATGACATCCATTTCACAGGACGGCGAAGCCCTTAATGACGAGATTACCACAGAGTCCCTGCAGGAGATCACGCTCGCCTGGCCACAGGATTCCTTCGAGTTTGAATTTGCGGCGCTCGCTTACGGCCAGCCATCGAAAAATCAATATTCCTACATGCTTGAAAATTTCGATTCAAATTGGATCGCGATCGGCAACCAGCGCAATGGCAGATACACAAACCTGCCCGGCGGCACATACACCCTGCGCTTGCGCGGCTCGAACAGTGACGGTACCTGGAATGATACAGACACCTCCATCAAGGTTGTGGTTGTACCCCCTTTCTGGGAAACCTGGTGGTTCCAAAGCCTTATGATGCTTTTAGTGGCCGCATCCATCGCCGGCGGCCTGCGCTGGCGGGTAAAAAATATCGAGGGACACAACCGTGACCTGGAGCGGCTCGTCCAAAATCGCACCGCGGACCTGGAAAAACGCACACGTGAGATCGAGGCCTTGTATCAGGCCGATGAGAGAATTCTTCGTAACGTTACTCTCAATCAGGTCTTCCAAACACTTGTGGACGTTTCAGTCTCCATGCTTAAGGCAGATCGCAGCGTGGTATTTGCATGGAACGAGGAACAAGACAAGATCCTGCCGCGCGTAAGCCAGGGATTCCGGCCGGAAACGCTCTACGCGCTCAACTTTGAAGAGCAGGAAGGCCTCGTGGGCCGCGCCATGAAAACGGGCGAGCCGATCATCGTCCTGGACCTCAAACTCAAAGATCTGCGCGGCGACATCCAAACCGTCATACGTGCAGAGGGCATCCAATCTTTCGCACATTTTCCACTCGTAGTGGATGGCAGGGTGGTGGCGGTCTTCAATGTTGGCTATACGCGCCCGAACGCGCTCAATGAGGATACCGTGCGCCTGTTCACTGCACTGGTGCATCGCGCTGAACTATCCATCGCGAACATGGAACTGTTCGAACAAACCAAGGACCTGGCGGTCATGGAAGAACGCAACCGCCTCGCACGGGACCTGCACGATAGCGCCAAACAAAAGGCATTCGCGGCACTGGCACAACTCGGCACGGCCAACGGCATGTGGAAGACAAGATCTGATGGAATTCAACATCATCTGCGCGAAGCAGAAACACTTGTTTACGAGGTCATTCAGGAATTGACCTTCCTGATCCAGGAGATCTATCCGATTGCACTGCAGGACAAGGGCCTGCCCACCATGTTGCGTGAATATGTCTTCGAGTGGGAGAATCGCAACGACGCGGCGGTCAATCTTACGATTCGCAATGAAAGGCCTCTGCCGCTCGAGACGGAACAAGCCATTTACCGCGTCATCCAGGAAGCGCTTGCAAACATCTCACGTCACAGCAGGGCCAACCGCCTGGATGTGTCCCTGGTTTATAATCCTGATTCTTTACAAGTAACCATCGCGGACGATGGCCAGGGGTTTGATATGAACCAGAAAGCAAAAGGGCTCGGCTTCCGCTCCATGCGCGACCGCATTGGCAGCATCCGCGGCACCATACAGATACAAAGCGCGCCCGGCCAGGGCACACGCGTGATCGTTCAAATTCCCATTAAAGTGCTGGCAGGAGTTGAGAAAGTATGAAGCATCATCGTACGAGTATATTGATCGCGGATGACCACGAGGTGGTCCGTAATGGGATCCGTTCCTATCTGGAAACGATCACCGATTTTCATGTGGTGGGAGAGGCCTCTTCCGGGGAGGAAGCCTTGAGCATGGTCTCCGAATTGATCCCGGATATCGTCCTGCTTGACCTGATCATGCCCGGCATGGACGGGATCGAGACCACACGGCGCGTAAGGCAGATCAGCCCGCGCACACAGGTGGTGGTACTGACTTCGTATCATGAAGATGTGCACATTTTCCCGGCATTGAAGGCCGGTACGATCTCTTACATCCTGAAGGATATGAAAATGGAAAAACTGGTGGATGCTTTGCATCGCGCTGTGCAGGGGGAAGTGACCCTGCACCCGCTTGTCGCGGCACGCGTGTTACAGAATATTCGGGGCGAGAACAGCGAAGAACAGCCTCTTTTTACCGAGTTGACAGACCGCGAACTGGATGTCTTAAAACTGATCGCGGGGGGTCTCACCAACAGCCAGATCGCGGAGAAACTTGTCATCAGTGAAAACACGGTAAAGGGACATGTAAGTAACATCCTCAGCAAATTACATCTTGCAGACCGCACACAAGTGGCAGTCTATGCCTGGCAACAGGGCATCGTGCAAAGGAACGGCGTGGGAGAGAAATAGGATAAAAAAGACACAGCTTTCGCTGTGTCTTTTTTATCCAAACAGTTTTTATTGATTCGCCGATGCAGCTTCCACAGCAGCTGCTATGTCCTCATAGGATGGGATAAACCCGGGCTTAACAATGGTTCCATTGACAAATATGCTGGGTGTGCCAGTTACGCCGAGATCGGTGCCAGCATCAAAATCAGCCTGAATATCTGCCTTGTATTTATTGGCATCAAAGCAGGCATTGAATTTATCCATCTCCAATCCTGTCTTTTCCGCAAAGGCCTGCAAGCGACGGTCAGAATAGGCACCCTGGTTTTCGCCATTCCAATTGGCAAAAATTATCGCGTTCATTTCCCAAAATTTATCCTGCTCAGAAGCGCACATGGCTGCGTTCGCCGCCTGATCAGACTCGCCACCATTGCCTGCACCAGGGCCATCCAGAAAGGGATAATTATGAAAAACATAATGAACTTTTCCGGTGGCGATCAAATTCTCGATAATCAGAGGTTCAATCTCCAGCGTGTATCTACGGCAGGATGGACATTGAAAATCCTCAAAGGCGTCAATTGTTACCGGGGCAGTTGGGTCGCCCAATGCAACCTTATCTGCCTGCGGATAAGATTGCGGCTCCGGAACGATCACATCGGCAACCGGCTTCATATTCGGCCAAATAATCAAAAAAGCGAAGAAAAACGCGCCCAGTGTAACGAGGCCGATCCAGATCAGGCGCCCGCGCGTTTCCTTTCTGCGTATTTGCTGGCGGCGCATCTGCCGTTTGCTCATTTCTTTTTGCTGACTCATGCTGACTCCTCTTATGTTTTAGATGATGACCACAGATTGTCCCATGTGGAAATTGATTTGTCTAGGATCGGGTTAGAAGGTTCTTATTTTCTATTCCTCAAGGCGCGCATCCATCCAGATCGTCATTGTTTTGAACACCTCAGCCTGTTCCGGTTCGTTGTGCAGTTCATGATAGGCACCCTCCCACAACATCAGCGTGCTTTTCTCTTTCAATAGAGCCGCGAACTCGGTGCTGCTGGACGAAAAAGCCAGTACATCCTCCCTGCCATGTAACAACAAAAGCGGAAGTGGAAACTCCGCGGCGTGCTCCAGGGTCCATTTGGTGACGCCAAGCATGATCCTGCCGAAGCCGAGTGAAATCTTGTCGTGCACCAGCGGGTCGTTGATATAGGCCTGCACCACTTTTTCATCCCGCGAAATGGATTTTGGGTCCAACCCGCTCGGAATGGCTGCACCCGGCACCAATGCACCGAGCACCTTTGCGGCCATTACCTTTAGGGGTTGATTCTCCAATTCGTTGTGCAAACCCGGGCTTGTGGCGATCACGCCCTTCACATTTGGCCGGCGTTTCAGGCCATAATGCAACACAAGGACACCGCCCAGGCTGTGCCCATAAAGGATCATTGGAAGGTCTGCATACCGGGCGCGCGCCTCTTGCAACAACGTATCGATATCTTTCATGAAATCCTCGATCGAGTTGATGTGTCCACGCCCACCAGCGGAACGCCCATGCCCGCGCAAGTCTGCGGCAAACAAAACGTATCCTTCCTTGCAGAAAGCTTCAGCCACATGCGGATAACGCGAGGAGTGTTCACCCAGGCCATGCACAAGACAGACCACGGCTTTCGGCGCGCGAGAATCCGGCTCCCAGGCCTGTGCAAAGATTTCAATATTGTCGTGCACTTTCCATTTTGTTTCAAAATGCTTCATTTCACCCTCCGATGGTGATCTTGAATTCACATTGCTGCGCCCCCAACACACGACAGGTGCGTTCTTCAATATCATGTTCCTGCCCCGTCGCCCAGAACAAACACTCGCGGATCAAACCCAGGGTCACGAAACAGATCGGCTCGTCATCTGCCTGCTCGAATGTAGTGGCAGACACGCGATCCACGAACAACAGGTCAAGGTCCTGCGAGTGAACCGAGATATTCCCCGGCGTCGCACTCAGGATTTTCGCAAGCAACTCCAGTGCAGGTTTGCGGCGAAGTGGTTTTGGCAGTCTTCGGATCAGGATGGCCTGCGCCTTTAATCCGAACGTCGAGTCCTCCAGGAAACCATCCCACAATTTTGAACAAATGCGTAACAGGATGCCGCGCGCACCGCGCCCATAATATGTTCTCAGGGCAAATTGTAAACGCGCATAAAACTGGGCTGTCTGCTCATCATTCAACGCGCCGAAATGCGCCGCATGAGACCACTCTTCTGGCAGGCCCGATTTCGATAATACGGCCGATAATGTTTCATGTCCTACATCAGCGGAGAGAGTCTCAACAAAACGGCGCATAATGCGCGCAGGAAAGACAGCTTGAGCCATTAATCACCTTCCGCGTATACCAATACCGGGAACTGTTCGCCGGTTGGCATGAATCCGATTTTTTTATACAGGGATATCGAGGCGGCATTATCCGCCTGGGTGTTGACGGAGAGACGCGCCAGATGATTTGGATCCAATCTATGAATAAGATCGCTCACCAGCGCCGCGCCTATGCCTCTGCCCTGCACCTCAGCCTTAACCCCGAGCCTGGCGAGGTGGGCCCCGAACGCATTCCCGGTACTGATCTGATACCCGACCATGCCCGAATCATTCTCGGCGACGGAGGCATATATCGCCTGGGAATGCGCCCGTTGCAATGAATCCTGTGAGTTATGCCAGAAGGCACCGAAGGCTTCCACGTCCAGCTGCGATACAACTTGAATATCCTCTTTGAGCATGTGCCGAATTCGAACATCCTGCGGCGGGGGAAACGACCGGAAATTTTCGTTTTTCAACTCGAGCAATATGATGCTTTGTTTTATTTCAAACCCATTGGAAAGCAGGAATTTTTGGAACCAGGTTTTTACTACAATGGCCGCAACCTGTGACCCGCCTGCAGAAGCGATGTCGGCGCGGGCAATGTCCCACAGGGCATGCCAGGCCTCGGGTCCCGAAAGATGCGGAAGGTATCCGAAGAGCCGGATCCATGAAACCCGGGCAGGGTCTTGCGGGCAGGCCAGGGTCGCAACGATCCGTCCACCATCCTGCAAAACCCAATAATTCGGAGAGCCAAGCCAGTCGAGAGGCGAGCGCCAATCCAAATGACGATGTAAATTCGCCTCATGAAACATAAGGCTGGCAATCTGCTGGTGATCTTCGGCAACGGCGCGACGAACCTGCAGATTGATATGGATCATTTTATGAAACGAAGGAAGAATCTCAGGATGCGCTCAAAGACGGATGGTCTGTCTTTTGCTTCAAGCGCACCCATCATTTTAAAAGCGGAATCAGTAATCCTGCCCTTTTTGAGCTTAATGGCTGCGACCGATTTCATAACCATTGCACGCATATCGCCTTCGCCTGCATCGCGGAAAAGTTCGGCGGAACGTTCATATTTTTCGATGGCTTCTTCCGGATGATCCAGTGCTTCGAGCGCGGCAGCCTGATTTCCCAATGACATGGCCTGTCGTTTCAGGTCATGTGCGCCCGCAAAAACTTCGTCGGTACCGAGTGCAGCTTCAAGCGCTTCCTGCGGTTTACCCGCCTGAAACAGTGCAACACTTACGTTGTTCTTCATTTCGGCCGCCATCAGGCCGGCACGGCCCAAGGCAAACCCATGCGCGGCTTGTTTAAATAATTCGGCCGCCTCTCCAAATTTTTTATCTTCGAAAGCGCGCTTTCCTTGTTCAGCGAGTTGGGCAGGTTCGGGCGTCATAACGATAAGGTCAAAGTGTGATATCCAGTAAACCTTCTGCGACAGAACGTAATTTTTCCTTGGACATGCTGCTGAGCTTCATGGCAAGGTCGAGATAGGGTCTGTTGACGGGCTGGCACACAAAGTCCTGCAGTTCTGCGGGCAGGTCCAGGAATTTTTGCATTGCGTTCTGGCTCGTCATCCATTGCCCCACCGGGCCGCTTTGATCGAAGAAAGTTTCGATGCGGCTGCCGACCACCATCAGGATCACTTCCAACTCCGGCACTGGGATGGCCTTTGTACCCAATTCGTAGGCTTTGAGACGAGCTTGAGGAATTCCAGTTTCATTCATAATATGCCGCAAAGAGACATTTGCATTGGTGCGTTCCTGCCTGAGCAGCGCACCGATGATACGCTGGCGCAGCGAGATCAGGCGCGGCATATCCAAAGATTCAATGGGAGACGGCGCATCAGAGCGGACGTCCGAGGCCCATAACCTCGTAATGGGAAGTTTAAGATAATAGACAAGCGTTTCAAGCTCGGGCAAGGACGGTGAACGGACACCCTCTTCATAGGCGCGAAAAACCCCCGCCTTGACACCGATGGCTTCGGCACATTCCTTTACGCTTCGGCGTTCAGACGTGCGCGCATCACGAATGAGCAGTCCGAGTTTTTTTGCGCGTAAGGTGATCTGGGTGTTATTCATGGTGCCTCTAAGCAGGAAGGGATGTTCAAATTATAGCAGAGTGTATCAACGGCGCGATTTTGGATTCTCCGGCAGCCCCGTCGCAAAGACCTCCGCACCAAGTTTGAAACCTGCCGCCTCCAAACGCGGCGTAAAATTCGGGCGAATTCCGGTTGCCCTGAGCTCACCATGTATTTTGCCGTCTTCAGTCACATTGCTTTGGCTGAATTTAAATATATCGGTCAAAACAATAATATCGCCTTCCATGCCCGCTACTTCGGTCACCGCTGTGACCATTCGCTGGCCATCTTTAAGACGCGTTTGCTGCACAATCAGGTCCACTGCAGAGGAGATCTGCTGGCGTACAACTTTGAGCGGCAGATCCATGCCTGCCATCAGCACCAGTGTTTCAAGGCGCGATAATGCGTCCCTCGCGGAATTGGAATGCACCGTCGTCAATGAACCATCATGGCCCGTATTCATCGCCTGCAGCATATCGAGCGCTTCACCACCGCGTACTTCTCCAACCACGATACGGTCCGGGCGCATACGCAGGGAATTCCGCACCAATTCACGGATACTGACCGCACCACTGCCATCCGCATTCGCCGTCTTGGTTTCCATTCGCATGACGTGATCCTGTTGGAGCTGCAGTTCGGCGGCATCTTCGATCGTGATGATGCGTTCGTTCTCGGGGATGAATCCGGACATGACATTCAACAGGGTTGTTTTGCCGGAGCCGGTACCCCCGGAAATAACGATATTGAAACGCGCCCTTACGCAAGCCTGTAAAAAATTGGACATTTGCGCGGTCATCGAGCCATAATTGATAAGATCTTCAACCTTCAATTTGTCTTTTCGGAATTTGCGGATGGTAATGGATGGGCCATCCACCGCAACGGGCCGCACCACGGCATTGACACGTGAACCATCCGGCAGGCGTGCATCCACCGTGGGAGAGTCCGCATCCACATGACGGCCAAGCGGCAGGATGATACGGTCAATGATCCGCAAAACGTGATCATCATCATCAAAGGTGACGTTCACCTTGGTCAGTTGCCCTTTTTTTTCGACAAAGATATTTTTGGGGCCGTTGACCATGATCTCGGATACATCCGGGTCATCGAGCAGGGTTTGGAGCGGCCCAAAACCGAGCAGGTCGTTCAATACCTGGATGAATATTTCCTTTTTCAGGTCTTCGGGAAGTTTTAATTGGGTCTGATCATACACGCGCACAATATTCTGCTGGACAAAAGTGCTGCGTTGCGCGGCCGGAATGCCCTCCGTTTCAAGCGCGCGCAACAAACCGTCAGACAGGTATTTTTTCAGTCGTATCAAATCCTGGCCGGTAAGCTGCGTGGGGCTGGAAGGCTGTGAAGCAATCATGCACCTGCATCCTTGTTTTCATTTCCATCAGCGGGCATGATCCAGACGATGTGCTGTCTTTGCACAGCCAGAAATTGACCCCTAAAGACCGCCTGTCCCTCACGATCATAAATAACGGCGCTGGTCACGGCTAAAAAATGCCCCTCGCTCTCCAGTTCATCCTTCAATCGCTCGCCCTGACGCACATGAACCAGACCGCGTATCAGGTGATCGGTGGTCTGCAGGATCGCCGGAACCGCCACCTTCGTCACTACATCCGTGTAAAACTTCCCTTTTTCATCGTATTCAATCGTCATGGCATTGCTCCTATGTCAGGCAAACAACTTTCATTCTGCACGTAATTTTTGGGCCAGCGTTGTCATTTCCTTTGCGGCTTCCATGAATATGATCGAGGCCGTATCATTAGGAAATTTTAACGAATAAGGCTGGTGTTGATTGTTAGCCAGGGCAAAATTACTGCCCAAATATGGAACTGCGTTTTTGATGGATATATTAAGTTCTTTTTCCGCATCGGTCCTGCTTACGCCTTCGAGACCAATGGCCCGGTTAAGAATGGTATAGATTCCCGTATCCTTCACCCCTTTGGCCCTTAAATATTCCAATAACGTTTTCGTCAGGTTGACCGAGCTCATATCGGTACTGACGACCAGGGTGACAAGGTCTGCATCTTGAATAAGCGGCAGGCTGATCTTGGATAGGGAACGGCCAAGGTCAACGAAAACATAATCGTACGCAGATTTAATGGATGTGACAATATCCCAGATACGAGATACATTCAGGTAATTACTGCTTTCAGGGTCCGGTGATCCCGCAAGCAGATCGAAACGCCAAAGCTTAATTTCATTAAGTTGATCCCGGAAAAACTGCGGCCCGGTCGCGGCAGCCGGCATATCTGCAACTGAAACGATATTCTGGCTGCCTTCATAACCAACAATGGGCCCAATGGAACCAATGGGCAATACCATGTCGATCACAGCTACACGCGCCTGGGGCTGAAATCCGGAAATGTTCATCGCAATGTTCGCACATAAGGATGAAGTGCCGGCTCCCCCTTTTGCACTCAGGAATACGATCAGCAACCCGCCCTGTTTTGCAGATTCAGCTGTAACTCCCAGCAGGCGATTAACAGCCACCTTAAGCGTTTCCACAGCCTGGCCGGATTTGGTGATGTATTCATTGAAACCCGCATCCAGGCAGGATCTGACGCGGACCACGCTTGGATCACTGCTCAGGGCGATCAAGGGCATATTCGAGGTTCGCGGGTCCTGTCGCAATTTGGCGGCCAATTCCTCGCCTTTAAGATCCGGGATGGTCGGGTCGATGATCATCAGATCCGGACGGTCGCGCCAGGCGTAGATCAATCCTTCCTTCCCCGAGCCAGCCTGAACCACTTCATATTTTTGGTCAAGCAAATTTCGAGCAATAAAATTACGGCTGGCTACATCTGCATCGACGATCAGGATCTTTTTCTCGGGCATGGCACCATTTTCTTGTGCGTCGCGCGCGCAATCTTACTTACGGTTCAATGGGAGGCATCAGGTACCCCAGACCTGAACGTGTGACAATATGACGCGGACTATGAGCATCCTCTTCAAGTTTTTGCCTGAGGCGCGCAATACTCACCCACAAGATCTCCTTGTCGTTCTTGTACTCCGCCCCCCAAACACTCGTCAACAAGTCTTCCGAGGTAAGGATCTTGCCGATATTATGCGCGAACTGAAGCAGAAGGCGATATTCCGTGGCAGAAAGAGAAACCGCCTCTTCAGCCACCCACACCTCCGCGCGTGCAAAATCGATCTTGAGATCGTTGTGTGTAAAGAAGCGGGCCTGCCCGGTTTCAGCGGGAGGCTGGGCGCGTCGCAAAACAGCGCGGACGCGGGCTAACAACTCCGTGGCGGAAAAGGGTTTGACGAGGTAGTCATCGGCCCCCAAATCCAGACCACGAACGCGATCCTGTTCCTCGCCTCTTGCCGTAAGGATCACGATGGGCACATTGGAGAATTCACGCAGACGCTGGCAAACGCCGAAACCATCCAAGCGCGGCATCATCACATCCAACAGCACCAGGTCGATGGGTTGTGCAGAGAATACTTCCAGGGCCTGCACACCATCCTGGGCGGTAGTCACCTCATATCCCTCCGTTCGTAGATTCGCTTCCAACAGGCGGAGGTAACGAGGCTCATCATCCACGATCAAGACACGCTTGGCCATACGATTCTCCTTAAGAAATAAATGAATGCAACTTAAAGTGTTGGGTCGGCGGGCAGCTCAATAAAAAAGGTCGTACCTTGATCCAATACCGACTCCACCCAAATCTTACCATGATGTGCCATAATAATTTGCTTGCAAATATAAAGCCCAAGGCCGGTACCGGTGACTGTGCGTTCGCCAGGCACGCGATAAAACCGTTCAAATAAGAACGGAAGATAATCCTCGGGGATGCCCTCACCGTGATCTGTCAGGGAAAACCTGATCTTATTGCCCAGGGGCAGGATCGTGACGGTCAATTCGGAACCGGGTGCATATTTGAGTGCATTGCTGAAAAGGTTCTCGAACACCTGTGAAAGACGTAATCCATCCCCACGAATGGAGGAAGTAGGCTGGACATCGAAAAGGACCTTCAGGTTGGTGTGATGGGTGGTGACACGCTGGGCCACATCGCGCACAAGCGCATCCAGGCTGAGGGGAGTGAACTTGAACTGCACTGTCTTGCTGTGTAAACGCGCGGATTCAAGCATATCCTCGATCAAGCGGGTGAGGCGGTCCGCTTCCTCATCGATGATCGTAAGGAATTCACGCTGGGTGGCCTCATCCCATGAAGTATCCTGTCGTAACAGGCTGGTGCTGTATCCTTTGATAAAACCCAATGGCGTGCGAAGCTCATGAGAAATGGTGGACACGAAGTCATCCTGCAGGCGCATCTGTCTTTGTACAGAATCAAGCTCAGTTCGCGCTTCCTGCAATTCCTTGCGCTCGATCAATGCCATTGTCCAAAACGCCTGTAAAGACGCAAGACGGATATGGATTTCCGAATATTTGGGCCCGCCAAAACGCACAAATATGATCGCACCCTCCAACCTTGACGCGATCAACAACGGGAAACCAAGCAGGTAATCCTGCATCAGGCGATCCGGCTCACGCTCACCTGCAACAGGTTCCTTTAACAACATCTTTTCCTTTGCGATGACCTCGTTGGCGAACACTTCGCCCCAGGCAATGTCCGCTTCCGCAGTTTTGCCCCTGCCCACCGCGCGCGCATAAGCTACATCCAAACCCCTGGCTTTGGGATCGATCAGATAGATCACCACATTATCAAAAACAAAAGCGCCGCGCAGGGAGGCAAAGAGCGTATCCAGCGCAGCCTTCCAATCCTGCTTGCTGTGCACATCCCGGAAAACATCGTGTAATGAGGAGAGAGTCTTTAAATCCATATTGGCCTTAATCGCGCATGGCAAGCAACGGGAACTTGAACACCGAACCTTTTCCTTCCGTCGATTGCACATCCAACAATGAACCGTGGGCTTCCACGATCTGGCGGACAAGCGAAAGCCCGAGCCCTGTGCCTCCATAATGCCGTGTGGACGAACCATCCAACTGATGGAACGGTTCGAATATTTCCTTGATACGATTTGGGTGAATTCCAATTCCGGTATCAGTGACCGAAACCAATACGAGATTATTTCCCTCCTGATGGACGGACACCACCACGCTCCCGCCGGACTGGGTGAATTTGATCCCGTTATCGAGGAGCTGATTCAACACCCAGCCGATTTTTTCCGAGTCTGCCTGTACATGGGGCGCGTTTTCCGCTCCGGCTGCGATCACCTTTACGGCGCGTTCCTCGGCTTTTGTAGCGGCCGATTTCGCGGCAAGCATCACCAGACGGCCGATATCAACCTTGGCGAGCTGCATGCTCATTTCGCCGCGCGTCGCAAGCGAGAACATGATCAGATCATCGATCATGCTTTCAAGTTTGGCCGTTGAACGTTGACTGACCTCAAGAGCATGCTGCTGCTCCTCCGAGACCTTGCCCAGTGATCCGGTAACCAGCAATTCGAGATAGCCTTTCACATGCGTAAGCGGCGTGCGCAATTCATGGGAAATGTTCGCGACAAAATTGGCCTTCATCTGGCTGAGTTCAGAAAGACGCTGCAGGGCATCGTTCAACTCAGACGTCCTGTCTTTTACCCTTTGTTCCAGGCTGCGATTGGAAGCCTGAAGCGCAGTGCGCAGTTGAATGATCTGTTCTGTGACCACCTGATCGAGCGTGTCACGATCGAGCATTTTCAGATCCATCAATGCCTGACCCAACAGGTATTGTTTTCCTGTGGATGTTTGATCCTGCTGGAGGGCGAGGGCCCTTTGCAGGTCGTCCTCGGAGATCAACCCTTTTTGCACGATGTATTCGCCCATGCGAGGGATGAGCATTTCAGGGGAAAGTTTTGGAAGAACCTGTGCCATGATCTAACCCTGCCAGACCCATTCACCAGCAATCATCGTCCCCGAAGACTGAATGGTCAACAGATCATTAGGATCGGTTGAAAAAATATCCTCTTCCAACACGATCAAATCTGCCAGATAGCCGGTGGAAAGTTTTCCGATTCGATTTTCTGCATTGCCTGCATATGCTGCGCCAAAGGTGTAGGCGTGCAATGCTTCTGCGAGGGTCAGTTTTTGTTCGGGGTACCAGCCGTCGGCGGAGGGAGAACCGTCTGCCCGCCTGCGAGTGACCGCGGCGTGCAATCCGAGGAACGGGTTGGGCGATTCCACCGGCGCGTCCGATCCAAATGCCATCGGCGTGCCATGTTGAAGTTGGGTGCGCCATGCATACGCGAGCGCGGAACGATCTCCCCAAAAGCGGTCTGCCGCGAACATATCCGACGGCGCGTGGACGGGCTGCATGGATGCGACCACATTCAACTGCGCAAGACGCGGCGCATCATCGGGATGCAGAACCTGTACGTGTTCGATGCGATGACGCAAATGAGGCAATCCCTTTTCCTTTTCATAATTGCGGAGCTGCGCGTACGCGTTGAGCACTTCGTGGTTGGCACGATCGCCGATCGCGTGGACCGTCATGCTCAGGCCCACGTCCGCAGCCTTGCGGCAATGTTCGAACAATTCCTCGCCGTCCATGTTCAAGATGCCACGATTCTGCGGTTCATTTACATAGGGCTGGAACATGGCGGCAGTATGCGGACCCAACGCACCGTCCATGAAGGCCTTGATCGAACCGATCCACAGCCATTCATCGCCGAAGCCAGTGCGCAAACCAAGTTCATTTGCCTGCTCCACGCTTTCAACGGGAATGTTCTTGTTCACCCTCAATTTTAATTTACCCTGCGCGTGCAAGGATTGCAATGCCATAAAAGAATCGCGGCGGTCAAAATCGTGAATACCCGTGAGACCCATCTTCCATAAAATGGGTTGGGCCTTTTCGATGGCGCGTTCGATCTCATCGATGCCCGCTTCGGGGAGAACCGCGCCCACCAATTCCATGGCGGTTTCGAGCAGGATGCCGCTTGCGCGTTTTTTCTGATCACGTTGGATCGCGCCGTCTTTCGGGTCTGGCGTATCGTTTGTAATCCTTGCCAGGTTCAACGCGGCGGTGTTCGCCCAGGCCGCATGCAATGACTTTGCCGTGAGATAGACCGGGTTGTTCGGTGCAATAGCATCCAATTCAATTGCAGTGGGCCAATTACCCCTCGCAGACCATTCATTATGATTCCAGCCATGGCCAGGCACCCATTCGCCGGGTTTTGATCTCTTAACGCGTTCCGCAACCCGACGCAGACACTCTTCCTTTGTTTTGGTCTCGCAATCTATTTTTTCGAGCGAGAGCGAATAATGTTGAATGTGAATATGCGCGTCGGTCAGGCCGGGCAGGATCAGTCTGCCTTTCATATCCTGTTCTTCCACCTTAACATGTGCGTACTTTTTTACTTCATCCTTGTTACCGATCGCAAGAATGCGCGCGCCGTCCACTAAAATTGCAGAGGCAAGTGGAAGGGATTCGTCCAGCGTATGGATATTCGCGTTGAAAAGCAGTTTCATGTCTTATGTCAATTTATTCAGCAGGGAATCCAGTTCTTCATCGGAATAATAATAGATGGTGACCGTGCCGCCCTTTTTGCCGTATTTCAAAGCCACTTTCGTGCCCAGGCTTTTTTGCAGGCGCTTCTCCACATCGCTCACGTCCGCGCTGCGGCCCGGCTTCCTGGCCTTGACCGCCTTTTGCCCCGCAAGTTTTCTTGTCAATTCCTCCGTCTGGCGTACACTGAGAGAAAGATTTAAAACGGTCTGCAATGCAGAGGCTTGCGCCTTCTGTGTGGATAATGCCAGCAGTGCGCGTGCATGACCTTCCGTAATTTTTCCGTCAACAAGCGCCTGTTTGACGGCATCTGCGAGGCCCAGCAAACGCAAAGTATTCGTCACCGCCACGCGGCTCTTGCCCACACGCTTCGCGACAGACTCATGCGAGAGACCGAAATCCTCCACAAGCTGGCGATAGGCTTCGGCTTCTTCCATGGAATTCAAGTCCGCGCGTTGCACGTTTTCGATCAACGCGAGTTCGAGCAATTCCTGGTTGTTCGCCTGACGTGTGATCACAGGAACAGCCCGCAAACCAGCCCGTTGGGAGGCCTGCAAACGACGTTCACCCGCGATCAGGATGAATGTACCGTTCGAATTCGGCGCGACGATCAACGGCTGGATCACGCCGTGTTCACGAATGGAGGCGGCCAGTTCATTTAATTCTTCTTCATTGAATTTAATGCGGGGCTGGCGCGGGTTGCGCTGGATCAATTCCACCGCGACCTGCTGCACGCCTCCACCGCCCGCGCTTGCATCTCCGCCGGATTTTCCGGATGGGATCAGCGCATCCAAGCCCCTGCCAAGACCTTTACGTTGAGCCATATCTGCTCCTTAGAGAGTGTCTGAAAAGTCTAGTTTTTTTACCACAAAGGCACCAAGTCTCAAAGACACAAAGGAAAAATAACTTCGTGACTTCGTGCCCTGGTGACTCACCTGCACTGCAACGAACGCAGTGCGGCGCAAGTGTGGTGGTAAGGTTTTCAAACACTTTCTTAACCTGAAGCCTTCACGCCGTCGCCTTTCAACAATTCCTTCGCGAGCGCCTCATAGGCCAGTGCACCCACCGAACCAGGCGCGTATTCCGAGATCGGTAATCCATAGGAAGGTGCCTCCGCGAGACGCACACTGCGCGGCACGATACTTTTGAACACCTGGTTTGGAAAATGCTTGTTCACTTCCGTCACAACATCTGTGGAAAGATTCGTGCGGTTATCGAACATCGTCAACGCCACGCCGCGCACCTTTAATTGAGGGTACAAAGCCGAACGTACGCGTTCGATCGTTTGGGTGAGCTGACCCAGCCCTTCGAGGGCGAGGTATTCGCATTGCACGGGTACGATCACGCCGTTCAACGCGGCCACGAGTCCATTTACAGTCAGGATGCCAAGGGAAGGCGGGCAATCGATCAGGATGTAATCATATCGATCGCTCAACGGCTCAAGCGCCTTTTTCAAACGCGTTTCTCGCGCCAGCTCATCCACCAATTCCACCTCCGCGCCTGCCAGTGATGGCGAGGCAGGCAGCAGGGATAACTTCAATCGCTCATTAAGCAAAATATAGGAAGCGGTCTGTGAATCACCCAGCAGCGCCTCATAGGTACCGCCGCGTACGGCAAGTTTATCGACACCTAAACAGGATGTGGCATTCGCCTGGGGGTCAAGATCCACCACGAGCACGCGCTGGCCGAATTTTGCAAGATACGCACCCAGGTTGATCGTGGTGGTCGTCTTGCCCACCCCACCCTTTTGATTCACGAGCGTATAAATACGCGTCACGATAAAACCTCCATCAAACACTCCTCAACTTCCTTTTGAGTCGGAATTCCATTCAACCCGACGCGTGTCACGGAATGCGCGGCCAGGCTGGTCGCGAAGCGGGCTGCCTCCCAGGGATCACGCGTGCGATATAAACGTGTGAAGAACGCGGCGGCGAAAATATCTCCCGCGCCGGTACCATCCACTTCCTTCACTTGCGGCGGACGAAAACGACGGCGATCTCCGTTCCAATAAAGGACCACGCCTGAGTCTGCTTCTGTGAGACATAGGATGCGCGTCTGATGCGCCATGGCCTCAACGAGCTCGAGGTCGCGATTGACATCCTCCAGGCTCATCACCACGGCTCCCGCGTGACGTAAAGCCTGCTCTTTGTTTTCCCAGGCACAGGCGCGTACCCGGCCATTTTCATCCCAGGCGCGCATCCATCCCTGAGGCGTGATCCCAAGCAGCGCAGCGGATAATTGCGAGGGCAGTCCCGCGTCCAATTCCTGCGCAATGGGGGCAAGATGAATGATCGGTGTATTCACCCAGCCATGAGGGATGTGTTCCAAAGAGAGTTGCGCGGCGCGGTGATGCAAGGTTTGTTTGCGGCCATTTTCAGTTCTTATATTCTCAAATGTTGTGCTGAATTCAGAAGGGACAGAGACAATATGGATGCCCTGCAAAGCCTCTAAAGGCGCGTCTTTCCCAACCGATGTAACGATTCCCACACGCAAACCCAGCGCCTGCGCGGTTAGCGCGGCATAGGCTGCCGAGCCGCCGAGTTGATCTCCAGCCGGCAGGATATCGACGGTAATATGACCGATCGCAAGATAATCCACCGGCTGAACAGGGATGAGTTCACGCATGAACGAATTATACCGTAGGGAAAAGTTGGGTCGGATGTTCAACGGCCGGCCTGACTTTAAAACGAAAGGGACACAGTATTATTGTGTCCCTTTCAGGTTCATTCCTTCGGCAGGATGACCACTTTGCGATGCGGCTCTTCGCCGACGCTTTCCGTGGTCACTGCGGGGTGGCCGCGTAATTCGAGATGGATCACGCGGCGCTCGCTGGAAGACATGGGCTCCATGGTGGTCTTTCGGCCGGTTTTGATAACCTGTTCTGCCATACGAAGCGCAAGCTGGCGGATCTGCTTCTCACGGCGCGCGCGATATCCTTCCACATCGATGATCAATTGCACCCATTGCTGGCTTTCCTTGCCAACGATCAGCGAGGCAACATATTGGAAGGCGTTCAATGTCTCCGCCTGGCGGCCGATCAGGGCGCTTAAGTCGTCGCCGCGCACATCCACAAGGACGTTACGACGGTCGTCTGTGCTGCTCTCATCAAAATGTGCCGAGACCTGTGCCCGCATGCCAAGAAGGTGGATCAGTTTCGAAATGATGATTTCTGCCTTTTCGAGCAGCGGATCGTGGTCATGATTTTCGGTCCTGGCTAGCGTGGCTGTTTCTTCAACAGGTTTCTTTTCCGGGCGCGGTTTGGCCTCACGCGCCTTCGGCCTGGACTCTGCTTTTTTCCCGGAGACAGGTTTCGGGTCCGGTGGAGAAGCGGGCTTTTGCTGCCCGGGAGGGGGATTCACGGAGATGAGCACGCGCACCTGGCGGCCACCCAGTCCGAACAGTCCCTTTGTGCCTGAATCCAAAACTTCCACCGAAACGGCTTCTGCGGTAAGGCCAAGCTGCGCGAGGCCCTGCGCGAGGGCTTCTTCAACAGTTGGGGCGATGATCTCAAGCGTGGTTCGCTCGCTCATATTGCCTGCCTATTTTTTCTGTGGTGATTTTTTATTGCCGCCGGGCAAAAGGTTGCGCCAGTTGGCGCGTCCGGTTGCGGCGTATTGTATGATACCCAGCACGTTGCTTGTGATAAAGTAAATCGCAATACCTGAAGCAAAGTTCAATGCGAACCAGCCAAGCAATAACGGCATATAGATGCTCATCATGCCGGTCATGGCGGCTGTTTGTGCGGCCGCCTGATCGTTCGGGTTGGCTGGAGCAGTCGGCATGGTGAGTTTGGTCTGTACATAGGTGGTGAGGGCCACAATGATCGCCAGAAGAGGAAACCCATACGGCAGAAAGGAAACGTCGAACGGGAGAGGGATGCCTTCCGGCTGACCCAAATTCATCCACAAGAACTTGCTATTAAGCGGGATGATATTTTCAACACTCAGTTGGGGATAGATCGTGCGCGCAAGATTTAGCATATCCAACGGCGTGGCGGCCATCGCGCGGATAATACATTGATAAAGACCGATAATGATCGGGAATTGAACGAGGGTGGGCAGGCACGAGGCGAATGGATTAATCCCGCGTTCCTTGTAAATGCGCATTTGTTCCTGAGCGAGTTTCTCGCGGTCTTTTGCGTATTTCTTCTGGATATCCTGCCACTCCTTGTCGCTCTGTAATTGCTGCATGGCCTGCGCGCCCTTCACCTGGGAGGCGTTCAAGGGCCAGGTGAGAAGCTTGATCACGATCGTGAATAAAATGATCGCAAGGCCGAACATTTGCGGACCATGACCCAGCAGATCATAGATCAGCAACAAAAGATTGGTCATGGGTTGAATAATGATGAATTGCCATATATCAGCCATAGGTCAGGTTCCTTAGTTCTCTGGTGTGAAGGTCCAGGCTTGTTTGCCTGCGGCGTCGTATGCAGCAAGCGCGAAGTCCTCTGCCTGATAAGGCGCCACGAGGATCAATTCGCCCGCAGCGACCGGCGAAGTGTAGATCTTCCCACCCAATTCTTTTTCCCAAACGACTTTTGCGTCGCGGTCCAGGGCGATAAAAGTGCCGTCTTCGGTCGCAACGTAGATCTGGTCTCCCAGGACCAGCAGTCTTGCGACGATCGGCCCATCCGGTTTCACATCACTCCAATTTTGCCGGCCGCTTGCAAGATCGAGGGAAAAGATGTTGCCCTGCAGATCTGCATAATAAAGCGTTTCGCCATCAATGGCAGGAGTCCCCCATACCCAATCCAATGCTTCCACGACGACTTCATGCTCACCGTTGGGTTTAACCAGGTCGATCTTCGATGCAAACGAACCCACGTAGGCACCCTCGTCGGTTACAACAGGGCTGCTCGGTACAGCGCCGCCAAGGTCAATGGTTTCCTTCACAGAGTTTTCCACCGGGTTAATGATATGCAAATGATGGTCCAGGGAGGTCACATAAAGAAGCGTGCCGTCTGCGGATATGGAAGGCGCGGACCAGAGCGCGCCGCCGATCTCGATCGGACTGTCTGCCTGCTGTCCCTCCATATCCAGTACATAAATAAAGCCGTTGGTATTAGGAGCGTAGATCCTGTCATTTAATACCAGTGGAGAAGCCACCCAGGCGCCCTTTGCAGAGAATGGGTTCGCCCAGACCTCCCTGCCTGTTTCAGGGTTGATGCTTACCAAAGTATGGGTCGTGCCGGCGCTCCCGATCAATAATTGGTTGTCGGCCGTCAGGACCGGGCTGGAAAAATATAAAAGTTTGGCATCGGCTTCCTGCGGATAACGCCATACTTCACTGCCTGTTTCGAGGTCCACGGCGTAAACGAAGGTGCCGGTGGCAAGATATGCGCGTTGTGAGTCTGTGGAAAGACCGGGCCAGTTATTGGTGAGGGGGGCGCCAGTGCAGGCGCTTAGGACGAGTACACCCAGCACGAACAAAAATACTAATGACAATTTTTTCATGTTCAAATTTATATTACTCCTGATTATAGTGGTAACGACATTCATCGTTACCACGAATTATTCATGGAACCGGGTCGTAGCCCCCGGGGTTGAACGGGTTGCAACGCAGAACGCGCCAGGCAGCCATAAGGGAGCCTTTCAGCGCGCCGTACTTATAGACAGATTGATAACCGTAATGAGAGCAGGAAGGATAAAAACGGCAGGTATTTGCCGGAAGGCCCGGTGAGACGGCCATTTGATACAAACGGATCACTGCGAGCACAGCGATGCGCGGCCAGTTCGCCAATGTGCGAGGCATATCTCGCAGGTGAGGCTCGTGCGAATAATCGTGCAAATGGAATTCCCGTTTAGGTTCAGGATTCATCCGATGGGAGGATCGATGCGCGCTGGAGCAGGGCGGCCAGGGCTTTGCTGGTATCTGCAAGGGATGCAGTGACAAGCGCGGGGCGGGCGATCAGGATCAGGTCCCAGCCCGAGGCGAGTGCAGGTATCAATGGACGCATCGCCTCGCGCAACAGTCGTTTGGCCCGGTTTCGATCCACAGCTGTCCCGGTTGTCTTTCCAGCGGCCACGCCAATTCGTATGAATTTCAGCTCGCTGGGTTGGGCAACTAACACGACAAACGGGTGGGCATAAGACTTGCCTGCTCGCCGCACCCGCTTGAAATCTTCCGACCGGGTCAGGCGGAATTTCCTCTGCACCCATGCCTCGAAAGAGATTTACTCCGCGCCTTAAGCCGTGCGGCTTACCAGCGAGTCCGCTTCACGTGCTGGTTGGACTTGACGGACAATTTATTGCGGCCTTTAAGACGGCGGCGCTTGAGTACTGCACGGCCGTCGGCCGAAGCCATGCGCTTGCGGAAACCATGCACGCGCACGCGGCGTCTGATCTTGGGTTGGTACGTTCGCTTGGGCATTCTTGTTCCTTATTTCGTAAAAGATGATTGCGCTAGTCCCCTTACGGGGCAAGTCCCACTTTTGGCTGGGAACCGGCTGTCAGGTATAAGCGCAGAATTATACCGCGAGGGTTTGGATTCGGTCAATTTGGATTTCAGGCGGATTCCGGGCTTTCATCAATGCCATTCCAACCGATTAAGACGAAAAGAGCGCCTTAACTCGGCGCTCTTTTTAGCGAAAAACTTCCACCTTAAAATTGAACCGCAAAGCTCGCGAAGTACCCTAAGAAAGCCTTTACCGATAAAGCTGGCACACGTAAATCTTCGCGTTCTCACCTGCACTGCAACAAACGCAGTGCGGCGCAAGTGTCGCGCTCTTAGCGGTAAAAAAGTTTCAAGTACGAAAGAGAAGTCAAGGCAATTACTTTAACAACAGGCCGATCTTATCCGGGTTTTGCGGGTCAGACATATCCACCATCACAGGGACAACCGTGCCCACCTGAACCTGCGAGAGACGAATGAGCGGAATCGTCACAGACTTGGTCACCTTGTAAGGGGACATGCCCGGCATACGGACTTCCAGCTCCACCCGCACACGCGGGTTGTCATTGATGCGCATGCCCGTATCTTCAAGCGAAAGGATCGTCGCTTCACCCTGCGTGCCCTTATCGATCAATTCCTGGGAACGCTTTTGGTTATTGCGTAGAAAGTAAAAGGGAATGGCAACCGCCGCGACGGTAATGACCAGTGTGCAAAGAACTGAGCCGCAAACCATCGCCACAGTGAACAATATTGTGCCGCCTGCAAGAATTTCCATGAGAATACCTCCTGTGGTAATAAATTGATGTCACGAGTATACAGTAAGGTGTACAAAATGGATGTGGTTATTTTGTCCTATTACATCAAACCCACCTGACCGAGGCCTTTATGGATTTCAAACTGACCATCTTCTCTGACTATATCTGACCGTGGTGCTATGTCGGCCAGGGTGTGGTTGACCAACTGCAAGAGGAATACAACGTGGATGTGGAATGGCGTCCCTTCTACCTGCGGCCTGATACGCCGCCTGAAGGCATGGACCTCCCCGAATACATTCTGCGCGCCCGCACATCGGGCTCGGAGGAACGCCTGGAACAAATGGCAACCTCGTACGGAATGAAGTTCATGTCCACGCAAAGGATCTACAACACGCGCCTCGCACATGAAGCCACGGAATACGCGCGCGCGCACGGTAAAGCCAATGAATTCCACAAAGTGGTGTTTCGGAAGGTCTATGCCGAGGAGCAGGATATAAGCAAATGGGATGTGCTTCGCTCCGCTGCCAGGGAAGTGGGTCTAAACCCTGATGAAATGCAGCAAGTTGTAGAAAGTGGAAAGTACACCCAGGAAGTTGCCGGGCAGGTTCAGCAGGCCCATCAGATAGGCGTCTCCGGCGTGCCAACCTATGTGATCAACGACAAATATGCGCTCGTTGGCGCTCAACCGTACGAAGTATTCAAACGGGCGCTGGCGCAGATCATGAACCAGAAATAAAAATGGGGCCGGGTTTACCCGGCCCCATTTTTTGGTGCCTGCTTCGATGTTATTTCGTCTTGATCGTGATCGACCTGGGTTTTACTTTTTCGGCCTTCGGAAGCGTGACGGTGAGCACACCGTTGTCAAAGTCCGCTTTGGCCTTGTCGGCGATCACTTCTGTGGGCAGGGAAAGGGAGCGTTCGAACGTGCCCCAAAGTTGTTCACGCAGGTGGTAGGCTTTTTCCTTCTCTTCCACCTCTTGCTCCTGCTTGACCTCGCCTTTGATGGTAAGCGTCTCGCCTGTGACATTGATCTGCACTTCCTCGGCCTTGATGCCCGGCAACGCGGCTTTTACCACCACCTCGTTATCGGTCTGGTACATATCCACCGCAGGAATGGACCAGTTGCCGCCGTTGAGGTTGAGCGGACGGGTGAAGGCATCGTTGAACAGGTGTTCCATTGCCTCACGCAACGTCATCATCTCACGGGCAGGCTCCCAACGAATTAAATTGGACATAGCAACCTCCTTTTGATTTGGTGGGTTTGAACGTACACATTTAATTTAAAACGCCTGCGTTAGAAACACGCAGGCGCTATATTTAAATTTTGTTAGAAAATGGAATTTTATTCCTTCTGCCTTTTGAAGTCCACAAAGCGGTAACCCACGCCGCGCTCGGTAAGAATATATTGGGGATTGGCAGGATCTTTCTCCAGTTTCTGGCGCAGATAATTAATGTAAAGGCGAACGTAATGCGGCTCATCCCGATATTCGTAGCCCCAAACTTTTTGCAGCAACTGGTCGTGTGAAACGACCCAGCCGGCATTCTGCACGAGATGGAAAAGCAGGCGATATTCAGTGGGCCGCAGTTTGACCAGCTTGCCTTCGAGCCATATCTCGCGGCGGTCGAAGTCGATCTTCAGGCGTTTGTCGATCTCGAGCAGGCCGTGCATCGAGCCGCTGGCCCCCTCCGTGCGCCGTAAGACAGCTTTGACACGGCTGACAAGTTCACGCGGACTGAACGGCTTGGTGATGTAATCGTCTGCGCCAAGCTCAAGCCCGCGCACACGATCATCCTCCTCGCCTTTCGCGGTGAGCATGATCACGGGCACATTGCTGATCTCGCGGATGGTCTCCAATACTTCAAACCCATCCAGATCGGGCATCATCACATCGAGCAGGATGAGATCGGGGGTAACATCGCGAATTTTTTGAATGGCCTGCTTGCCGTTGAAGGCTTCGCTGACCTGAAAGCCATCGTGCTCCAGGTTCATGCGAATGAAACGCACCATGCGTTCTTCATCATCTACTACGAGAATACGGCGACGTTCAAAAGACTCAGGCATTTTTTTATTCCCTCACGAAGCCGATGATCTTTTCCTCTTCCGAGCTTTCCAGAATCTCAATAAATTTCACATTCACCAACGTCCAGATCACTTTTGTAACATTGTTTTCAAGATAGTGCAGGTCTTTGCCATCGCGCTGCCGCGGGTTCATGACCACGATAATATTATCTGTTGGCTTTGGCAGCTCTTCCACTTCCCCGGCAACCGCAGGCTCGCCTGCTATATGCAGAATGACCGTATAAGCCATGTTTTATTCTCTCTCTCTTTAAATTATCAGTTCTTTACAAGAATTTGGATCTTCAACTTCCCAAGAGCAACAATATCACCATGATTGAGAGTTTGGTCCACATTGGGTTGAAGCCGTTTACCATTAATATAGGTGCCGTTCGCCGAACCAAGATCCATTAAAACGATGCGGCCGCCGTCCTGTTTAATGACCGCATGTAAACGCGAAACCCCGCCCGCATAAGCCTGATAGGGTGACAGGTCAATATCAGGCATGATCGGTTGTCCTTCACTGATGCGGCCAAGCGTGAATTCATTGCGGGATGAAAGCGGCAGAACCTGGCCTGTATCCAGCAGGTGCAGGCTTCCCCAAGCATCGCGGCCATCGAATTGTTGGTACATATCATGCTCGACATGTGGCAATGCGGTGCGAAATTGGTCGGTGGAAATATTCTGGGTTGTCAACGGGTCCTGACCAAGTAATTGCGCTCCACATTCCGCGCAGAACATGGCCCCATCCATATTGTCATGCTTGCAATTCGCACAAACTATCATCTTGCCTTCTCCTTTGGTGCACTTAACAGAAGCGCGCGGGTGCTGTATTTAATATCCTTGTTTCCGCTCGCACTAAAGGCATGCATACGTTCAATGTTATCCGCCTCCATTAAAGCGGTCTTTGCAAGCGAATTTTGACCTTGCGAAAGTAAATGCGTTGCAAGGTTTTGAAGATGCCGGGCTGCCGAAGAATATTCTCCTCCATCCGCCGCGACGCGTGCTCGTTCCTGCATTCGATACAAGGTGAGTTTTGAAAGTGCACTGAGGATCCGCGTGGGTGGAGGCTCGGAAGACGACTTTTCATGCACCTCTCGCACCACACGCAACCGGATCGGCGGAACCGGCGCTGGCATGCCCGTCACAGAAATCTTCAAGGCCGCATCCAAAAGCAAAACTTCACCCTGCTCGAGGGCTACAGGGTTTATGATGAATTCAAACAGAAGGTGCAAAGGAACTTCACGCGAAATCGGCCCCAAATGCATGGGGTTTTCCAATTCCACAGTTCCACCTTCCGGCTGGAGCCGGAAGGCATAATTGATTCGGATGTGCTCCTGCTCCTTGAATTCAAGAATAACATCATCCACAAATGTGCTGGCAAGTGCATTGAATTTTTCAACAAGAATACGCTGGATATCTTTTGGTTGTGAGATATAGACAGAGCTGCCCCCGGTGCGGCTGGCCAGGGCATCCAGAAAAATATCATTCCACTCATCCCCAACTCCCAGACCCGTAATACCGATATTCTGGCGGGCCGCATCTTCTGCAAGCTTCAAGCATGCCTGCTCATCGCCATATGTATGGCCGTCGGTCAAAAGAATGATGTGATTCACACGTGAGGGATTTAGCGAGCGTCGGACCTCCTGCATGCCCGCTTCCAAACCCTGATAAATTTCAGTTGCGCCAGAGGGTTGTATGAACTGAATGCGTGCTTCCTGCTTCTTTATCTCCCAATTTATGGCTGCAGGAATGATCACTTCCGCCTTGTCACTAAAGGCCACCACGCTGAATACATCCTGAGGCCGCAGGCTTCGGATTAATTGAGTCGCCGCGCCTTTTACCATATCAATTTTATCGCCTTGCATCGAGGTCGATCGATCCAAAACAAGACAAACATTCAACGGCGGAGCCGGTATCTTGTCTGAACCTTCACGCGAACCAATTTCAAGCAAACCATAAACCAATTGTGGCTCGGCAAGTTTTACAAGATTCGAGCGGCTTAGCAGGAATTCATATTTTACCGCGGCATTTGTGTTGATCTCTGGAGGCAGGGTTGCATCGTACATACCGCGGCGCTTCGGGTTCGATAATACCTCATAGGACTGCTGGATTTCGAGAAAAATTTCTGTTTCGCCGGCTGCCACATTCTTATCGGGATGCAATCGCTGGGCAGCATCAAAATAAGCGCGCTTGATCTCCTCCTGTGAGGCCTCACGGAGAATACCCAGGATTTCATAGTGATCCGGTTTATTCGAACCCATTTTTACCCAATCATTTGCACAATTACAACTGAGATATTATCCGGGCCACCGGCAGCGTTTGCAGCCTCCACCAGACTCTGACAAGCGCGATGCAAATTTGGCGATTCAGTGATCGCACGATACACATCGTGTTCATTGACAACACCCCATAAACCATCGCTGCAGATCATCAAATAACCCGAGGAGGGGAAAGGTACGGTAAAAATATCCGCTTCGAGCGTTTCGCCCTGACCTAACGCGCGGATCAAGACGTTACGATGCGGGAAGTTTACTGCCTCATCCTTGCTCAGGTGGCCGAGCTCCTCAAGTCGCTTTACCAGTGAATGGTCACGCGTGATCGTATCCAATCTTCCATCAGGATAGACAGCATACGCACGGCTATCTCCAACATGGGCAATGGTTACCTGCTGGCCGAGAACCAATGCCGCGGTCACAGTCGTACCACTCCCGGGTGCTTCACGCTGAACGTAGCGATGAGCGTCCTTGATCGAATTTTCCATCACTTCCTGAAGCGATTCCTGCAAGGGTTGTGTGGGCAATGTATAAAGATAGGAGTGAAACTTCTTCAGGATATCGCCGGCCATGATGCGGACTGCAGCGTTGCTGGCCACCTCACCAAATTGATGTCCGCCCATGCCATCCGCGATGATGTACAAACCAAAGGGAATGGCCTCTGCATTCCCGGAAATGGTATTGGTAAGGGCAAGCAAACTGTCTTCATTATGTTCGCGCTGCTTTCCCACCGATTGGCCGGCACTTGCAATCAGTTGCTTCATTTCATAGTGCACGTTCTGGCCGGACATGATGGAATTGATCTGCTGATCTGAAAGCGGCGCGGTGGTCACCGAATCGATCTGTTTCGGCTTGTCTGGTTTTTGCTCTTTCCCAAATAATTTACGAAAAAAATCAGCCACAGAAACTCCTTTTAGGCAAACAAGGCATATACGTTATGGTCTGCCGAGCCAACATAAACAATATCATCAAAGACAAGCGGCGACCCGGTGATCGCACCCTGTGTTTCGAATTTCCAACGCAATCGACCCGTTTTATATTCGAGACAATATAAATTGCCATCCACAGAGCCGCAATACAGGGAATCTTTGTAGATGGTCGGGGAGCTGCTTACCTGATTTTCCGTCTTGAAACGCCAGATCTCCTTGGCATTATGAGCATCAACACAATAAATAAAGCCGTCTGCGGCGCCCACGAACACATAATCATCGGCTATGGCCGGGGATGAAACCGAGCCTTTTCCAAGGCGGAATTTCCAGATCGCCCAGCCATTTTTCATATCCACCGAGTACAACGTTCCATCCAGAGATGCGAAGAATATCGCCTGCCCTTTGGATACGGGAGAAGAGGTAATCGCACGCTTGGCCTGAAAACGCCACTTCAAGGTGCCGCGAAAATCGATCCCATAGAACGAACCGTTCTCGCATCCGACATATACCAGCTCATCGACAACAAGCGGCGTGGAGTGCACCGGCGCATCGGTGGAAAATTTCCATACTGCCCGGCCGGAATTGACGTTGACTGCGTGCAGGTCATTGTCGTCTGAACCAAAGAAGATATGTCCCTCGGCAATACGCGGGGAGGAACGGACCTTGCCCTCTGTGTAATACGTCCACACCACTTTGCCGGTGCGCGTGCTGACCACATGCAGGCGTTTATCTTCGGAACCAAAATAAATATTGTTATCATACAGGGCCGGCCGCGAGACGATCCCGCCCTCAGCGGCATATTTCCACTGGAACTGGCCATCTGCTGCGTTAAGCGCATATAGATTGTTATCATAGCATCCGATAAATACAGATCCCTGATGCAGCACCGGTGTACTGCGAATTTCATCCTCGCACTTGAAGGACCATAACGGTTTAATGCTGCCAGTTTTTGTGGGCAGGTTGGTGGTGATCTTTGAAAGCACACCGGTCTTGCGCGCCACACCCATTAAAGCGTCCTTCATGGCGGCAACACTTGGGAATCTTTCGGACGGGTTGTATTTCAACGCTGTATTTACAACCGCTTCCAACTCGCTTGAAATATTGGTATTAATGCGACGGATCGGACGCTCATCAAAGGAGAATGGAGGTTCCAGGCGCGGATCACGCCGCGTAAGGGCGTGATGCAGGGTCGCCCCAAGAGAATAGATGTCTGCAAGGGTGGTGGCTTCGCCGCGATACTGTTCCGGGGGAGAATAACCTTCCGTTCCGATCATGGTGCCCTTTTGGCCGGACTGGAAGGTTTTGGCGATCCCAAAATCGACCAGGATCACATCTCCATTATGATTGATCATCACATTGGAAGGCTTCATATCTCGAAAAACAATCGGGTCTGGTTTATGTCCGTGCAGATAGGAAACCACATCGCATAACTGAATGGCCCAACTGATCACCTGGTCTTCAGGCAAAAAGCCATTCGCATCACTGATCACGGTCTCCAGGTCCTTGCCATGGACAAATTCCAGGATCAAGTACGAACGATTATCCTGTGACAGATAGTCATAAATACGCGGGATCGATGGATGGTTAAGCGTTGCAAGCAGATTCGCTTCACGCTCAAAGTTCTGGACAATGGTTTGACGAACAAGCGGGTCCGGCGCAAGATTGATCATTTCCTTGACGGCCACGAGTTTTACGACGTTTGGAAAGTGCAGGTCGCGGGCGCGATAGACCGACCCCATGCCACCCACGCCGATCACATCTTGAATGTGATAGCGATTGGTCAATGTGGAACCAGATTGAAGCTGATGCTGCGGGGTATTGTCGCGCCCCGGTTCCGATCCGCTCAACGACGAAATATTTCTTGTTTCCAGAAGATTCTCCTGCTTCCACCGATCAAGTGCCTTGATTATAGTGTGCACCAAGTGTATTTGCAAACCCACTTAGTTGCAATTTTGAGAGTAAAACGCCTTGCAGGGAAACCGTTTCTACGGCAAAATCAAAGGCAGTGAAAATTCTGGCAATCAGCGACGAGGTTCTTGATCGGGTGTATACTCTCGCATCCAACGGGCAATTTCAGGATATAGAGCTTATCCTGGGTTGCGGCGATATGCCCTATGAATATCTTGAATATCTGGTCACAGTTTTGAATGTGCCTTTGTTCTATGTGCCAGGCAATCACAACCCTGAAGAGGACCTGCGCCGTCCTGAGACTTGGGCGGAGGGCGGTTCAAACCTGGACCTCAAGCTGGTTCGCCACAAACGATTTTTGATCGGCGGCTTTGGCGGCTCCATTCGTTATCGACCCGATGGAACAAATCAATACACACAGAGTGAAGCCTATCTACGGGCCTTCAGGCTGCTCCCACGCCTTTTCCTAAACCGTATGCAATTTGGCCGTTCGCTGGATATTCTCATCAGTCACTCGCCACCGCAAGGCATCCATGACGATGTAGACCCGGCCCACCATGGATTAAAAGCGCTGAACTGGTTGATTCGGATTGCGCGGCCGCGTTATCATTTTCATGGTCACACCCACTTTTTCAAGAGAAATCTTGAAAACTCGGATACGACCGTTGGTATTACAAAGGTAGTGAACGTGTATCCATATAAAACAATGGAAGTAACCCACTAACAACAGAAATTGTTCCCTGGGATTTAATGAACTCCCCGGGACATTGAATGGAAAGAAGACCATGTCCGATCATATCTCCTCCCAGGCACGTGCAGATTTTACTCGGGCACGTCGAAAAGCTTTTTTCAAACAGATCCTCTCCATCATCTCCGGTCAGCACGCCAACACGCTGCTTTCCTACGATGAGGTCAAGGAGAAGCTGCATATTGGCGGACCGATCTATCGGGGCATCAAGACCATCCGCGTGGATCAAATTGCCGGAAGCCTGAATCGCTACCAGGAATTCGACCGCGCCTTCCTCCCCAAGGAAGACCAGCTTGCCCATCGCTGGCAAAGCGTGAACCGTGCTTTCTATCAGGATATCAACCTGCCCCCGGTTGTTCTTTACAAAATTGGCCAGGTTTACTTTGTTGTCGATGGTCATCACCGCGTATCGGTAGCTCGTGAGCAGGGACAGGAGTTCATCGACGCGGAGGTGCGCGAATGCTATACGCGCGTCAACATTACACCAGATATCAAACCCGAAGACCTCGAGATCCTGGGCGACAAGGTGAATTTCCTCGAACGCACAGTCCTGGATGAACTTCGTCCGGGTGCAAACATCAAGCTCACAATTCCCGATGGCTTCGAGCGCATGCTCGAACACATCGCAGTCCATCGCTATTTCATGGGACTCGACCTGAAACGGGATATTAAAGAGAAGGAAGCAGTCACCCACTGGTACGACACAGTCTACATGCCCATCGTTGAGGTCATTCGCCAGAGCAACATCCTGAAGGATTTCCCCGGCAAGACCGAAGGTGATCTTTATCTGTGGACACTCGACCATCAACATCATCTCTCGCTTGAAGAAGGTCAACCCCTGCAACCACCGGCACAGGCCGCGCGACAATTCGTCGAAGAAAAAGAGGATTAAGGATCGATGCCTGCCTTGCACCCCCTGGCCGGAGTATATGCCGCCGCGGTCACCCCTCTAAAACCTGATACTTCGATCGATTTCGAATCGATCCCGGTTCTGCTGCGCTTCCTTGCCTCACGTGGATGCCACGGCGCATTGCTGTTCGGCACCACGGGCGAGGGACCGTCTTTCTCTTCAAAAGAACGCGAGACCCTGCTTCGTTCTGTGCGCGCCTTTAAAAGTCAGTTGCCCGGCTTTCGTTTACTGGCCGGCACAGGCACGCCCAGTCTTTCCGAGTCCATCGAGTTGACCAAACTTGCTTTTGATCTTGGTTATGACGGTGTCGTGGTGCTGCCGCCTTATTACTTCCGCAAGGCCACCGATGAGGGCCTGT
>CAZJYB010000010.1:0-41157 GCA_964549865.1 uncultured Anaerolineaceae bacterium | reverse complement strand
GCTCTGAACCACTTTTCCCATCAGATTGCATTGTCTTCCACGACCCTACCTCGGACCTCAGCCTGGAAGTTACAGGACGTGTTAGTGGAGTTGCCATTGATGAGCGAACAAGAAAGCAAGTGGCAATTGTTCAGCGTCTTTTGCCGATAGATGAGATGCCAACAGGCTGGCGCTCTGCTTGGCAACAGCTTGTTGAACAGGTGACGGACATTCCAGCAACTAGAAACGTTCCATTGCCAGATCACACCTGGATGAGGTGTTGCTCTCTGCCCGAATTAGTGCTCATGGAAGACGAACGCCTTATACTGCCAGTCACCTCTATTATACGCAAGGTGTACGTGCACTTCCTTGACTACGAGAGCCCTCCGGCTGCGCTATTACCCAGTCCAGCGACGTATTGTGTTCGATACATTGCATTCAAAAGGTCCACCTATATGCGCAAACGTATCGATCAACAACTTGAAATTCCCGCCGACGGGATACAAGATGGGGCAGGTACATCCGCGTTTTTTATATTCATCCACTTTGGCGCGTGCCTCATCTGGTGTACCGGAAGCGGTGATCTTGTGAACCAATTCATCTGGCACAAGATGTTTCGCTTTATTGATCTGTTCCTTCGTGGCGGGCCAGCCTAAAATTGCCTGGATCTCATTAATAACATCCTGCTTTACGCCGGAAGCTTTGGCAATGTGCGGCTGCTGCGCGAGGTACTGGCATAATAATTCCTTGGTATATTCGATGGCCTTGTCGTGGTCGTGATCCACGGAGCACACGATCAATTGCGGACGGTCGATATCTTCGAGTTTGCGCCCTGCTTTTTTTGCGCCTTTTTCGAGGAATTGCAGGGCATTGTCGTTGTATTCCGGCGGCACACAGTAATTCATGACGCAGCCATCCGCGATCTCGCCGGTTAACTCCATCATCAGATCGCCTGTCGCGCCGATCATCATGGGAATGTTACGCGGTTCGCGGCGGCCATGAACCACGTCCAGTTCGATGCCGTCCACGTGGTGAAATTCACCGTGAAATGTGACGCGTTCCATATTCAACAAACGGCGCATGACTTCGATGGTCTCACGCATGGCAAGCAATGGCTTCTTGCGCTCGATCCCCACATTCTTAGCCAGTGGGTCCCACCAGGCGCCGATACCGCAGATGATGCGATTCGGGGCGAGGTCATCCAACGTTAAGAAGGTTGCGGCGAGCAAGCCAATGTTGCGCGTCCAGTTGTTGATCACGCCCGACCCGACCTTGATCTTGTTCGTCACCGCCGCATACCCGGCCATCGGTACGATCGCATCGCGTACCAAACGGGATTCCGCCTGCCAGACTGCTTCAAAGCCCTTTTCCTCTGCGTACTTTGCATATTCCAACCCATCACGCAGATCGTGCGAATCCTGAAGATAGAGTGCGACGCGTTCTTTGGCCACGGTAGCCTCCTCAAAAAACATTAGACCCTAAAGGTTTTTCTCGTTGAAATCCGCCTCAATAAGCAATGTTACTTTGCAAGGCTTGTATCATGGGTTAATCAAGGAAACCTTTAGGGTCTATAACCCTTACATTTTCAACGCTTCCAGCTTACGTACCATTTCAAGGTCTTCGGGCAGGTCCAGGTCCAGGCCGAGCGAAGGCAGCTCAACGACCTCCAGCCTCGCGCCCGCTTTGATGGCGCGCTGGCAATGTCGTTCGAAGGAATTTTCGCCGAAATCATATTCGATCAAACCGGCCGGGATCATCAATAAGGCATTCGTCCCTTTGCCATGCCGGTCCGGCGCGATGACCACAACAGGAGGCTTGATGGCGCGATCGATTAAAGCAAGCACGTCATCTGGAGCGAGTAAAGGCAGGTCTGCAGGCAGTATTAATACGCCCTGCGTGGCATGGACTTGCGCCACAACCGTGGCGCGCGTCAGCGCGGTATTTAGATGCGGCTGGCCGTCCTCGAGTACGGTCCTTGCGCCGTGGTTGCGTGCAATTGTCAACGCGTGAGGGTCGCGGCTTACCACCAGCACCTGATCCAATTCTTTGATGCTCGAGAGCGTCTTGAGGGTGCGTTCAAGCAGATCCTGATTTAAAACGGTTCTTTCATCTTCAGAAAGTATTCCGGCCAAACGCGACTTTCCGCGCCGCAAAGGTTTTACAGGCACAATGGCCCAAAGTGTCATTTCTATAAACTCCCAACAAAGTGTAGCACATCGTTCGCCAGTCGGGCGCGATCTGCAATGTTTTGCATCAATGTATCAGTCACCAGTGTTTTTATATTTATCTGTTTTGCAAATGTTTTATCCACAGTATCTAACACGAAACCCGTCAATATGCCGCGATAATGTTCAGCGACCGCCAGCGCCGATGGTTCAATGCCCAATTCTGCGTACATTTTTGCGGCAGGTCCCTTTACGGTTTTCCCGCCGATGATGGGAGAGACAGCAACGACAGGTTTATTGATCTTTCCGAGGACTTTCAGAATGGGATCCACACTCACCCAGGGATTCGACGGGCAAATGATCACTGCATCCGCCGAATCGATCGCCTCGCGCGCGCCCGCAGCTGGTTTTGCAGAATCGACTCCGTCGAACCGAAAGCCTTTAACCCTCGGTGCACAGCGCCTGTGGACAAAATATTCCTGAAAAGCCAGTTCACCTTCATCTGTATCCACAATGGTGCGTACCGCTGAATCGCTCATGGGTAGGATTGTATGCTTGATATCCCACGCCTCACAAAACTCATGTGTGATCTGTGAAAGAGACTTTCCTTGCTTAAGCCGACGCGTGCGTTCCAGATGGGTGGCGAAATCCTGGTCACCGAGCCGAAACCAACTGGGCCCGCCCAGTTTTTCAATATTGGCGATCGTATTCCATGATTCGTTCGCGCGTCCCCAGCCTGTTTCGAAGTTCGCCAGCCCTGCAAGGGTATAACAGACAGTGTCCAGGTCAGGACAGATATATAAACCCAGATGCTCGAAATCATCGCCGGTATTGACGATGACCGTGAGATCTTTTGGTGGAAGGATTTCAGCGAGCCCATGTGCGAGTTTTGCACCACCGACCCCGCCGGCTAAAGCTACTATTTTCAATTTGTATTGCTCCAGCCGCCGTACCCTTGTGGGGCACTTTCCCCGGCGGCGATCAAGATGATTGTGCGCCGCGGACGGCGCACCGAGCATTTCTTATTAACGCTCAAATGTTTTGACGATCTCATGGATCGGTTTTCGTTCCCTCGGCTTTGGGATATCTGCCGGATAACCGATCAGGAACATGGCCTGTGGTTCCCATGTTTCTGAAATGCTCAGTGCTATTCGCACTGTCTCCTGCGCGAACATGGGGCTGCACACCCAAACGCCACCGAGTCCCTCGGCATGCGTCGCAAGCAAAAGCTGCATACCGGCATTTGCAACAGATTGTGTGGCGATGAGGTATTCCGCTTTTTTACGGTGCTCATCGGGATACTCGTCCATTTCACTCATATCAACGCACACGATGATGACAACAGGTGCGTTCGTGATCCGTTCACGCGATTTGCTTACCCGTTTTGCGATTTCATCTGCTGCGAGTTTGTCTTTTTCAAGGTCGCGCTGGAATTCCTTTGCCATTGCATCAGAAAGATGCATCTTCGTGGCAGACTCCGTCATCACAACAAAACGCCAGGGTTGGCGGTGATGTG
Source organism: uncultured Anaerolineaceae bacterium (assembly GCA_964549865.1). GTDB lineage: Bacteria > Chloroflexota > Anaerolineae > Anaerolineales > Villigracilaceae > Villigracilis. The sequence goes on along the minus strand of CAZJYB010000010.1, from coordinate 37,497 downwards.
CGGACGGCGCGAAGGTGGCAGTGTGGAGGATCTCCTTTAAAACAGAATCAGGCACCGGGTCCGGTTTGAAGCGGCGGATCGAGCGGCGCGTCCGCAGAAAGGCGTGCAGATCAGTGGGGGTCAAAGTGGGTGGGTCTGATCTTATAGATGATGCGCTTTTGTCCTTCGCGGGTTTCCCATGGCTTTTCATCGTATTTGATGGAAAGCTGGTTGATGTGATCATCCGCGCCCTCGCGTACATATTCAGCAATATCGCCGCGCACACCCACGTAGCGATACGGGTCCTGCGGGTCTTGAATCACTAGTGCAACTTTGGGGCGCTCTTTCATATTCTTGTCTTTCACACGACCCTCGTTGGTGTTGATCAGGATAAATTCATTATCTGCGCTGAACCAGATCGGCGTGACCTGCGGCGAGCCGTCTGCCATGGTGGTGGCGAGAAAAAGAAATGCTTTTGTTTCGTCTTTCAACAGGTCGAGATATTCGGTTGGAAAATTTTTCATGTTGACCTCTATGTTTTAGGATATCAGTGCCGTATTGGAATTATGTTAGCGGAACATATCCTGGTCTTTGGGGCGCAGGAGTTCTTTGAAGGATCCTTTCTGCAGAGGATAAGGGAAACCGCGTACGTGAACCACGGGGGTGCCTTCAGCTGCCTGACCCATCACAAGCGAGGCAGCCGCGGCGAGTTCATCTGCCACTCCTACAACAGTGATGCGGAGTGTATAACCGAACAGGTCTTTCCAGCCGCGCTCATCGATCACCGCAGGGACACCGCTTAAGCCAATGCACATGCCAACGGTGCCATTTCGCCAGGCGCGGCCGTGAGAATCCACGATCATGACACCGATATCGATGTTTCGCTTCTCGTTTATTTGTTCGCGTATCTCTTTGGCAGAACCCTCGGGGTTTTCCGGGAGCAATAAAACATATTCTCCCTCATCATCGCCATCGCCCGCCACATTGGAATGGTCGATGCCTGCGTTCGCGCAAACAAACCCAAGCTTGTGCTCCACAATGATGGTGCCAATGCGCGTGCGAACGATCTCGCTGCTCTCCTGAAGGATAAGCTCCACAACGCGCGCGTCCTTTTCTATTTTTGCTGCAAGTTCAATCGCCTTTTGAGTGGGTGTTATATCTGCAAGATTGACCATTCGTCCTTCGGCCTTGCTGACGATCTTTTGCGCCAGCACGATAATATCGTTATTTTGCAGTTGGATGTCTGAATCTGCCAGGGAATCGAGAATAATATCCGCCAGCTTGTCGTCTCGGCGGATCAGGGGGATTTTTTGTAATGGCGAGATGGTAAGAGTCATACGTTAAAACGTTCGAACGTTGGAACGAATCAACGCGCTAACGGTTTACACCGGTGATCCTGATGCCTGAATGAGTGGAGCCATATTTTTTGTTGATGCCGATCAATACACTGGTCAGCCCTTCCAACACGACCGAGTTTTCGATCGGGCCGGCGTCCCAGCCTACTAAGCCAGCGGCTTCCACCAGTTTGATCACTTCTTCACGCGCTTCCCTGGATGTGCCGGTGACAAGCACGTCACATTCTGCAGACCGGCCATCTAAAAGATGTTCGTGCGATAAATTCTGGAATGCAGCGCAGACCTGCACATCATCGCCAAGGATCTGTTTTGCCTCCTGCGCGGCAGAGCCGGCGGGGGGCATTTGCACGGTTGAGACTTTTGGCGGAACCAGCGGGACCGTAACGTCTACAAGGATCTTTCCCTTAAGTTCGGCTTTGACAGATTCCAGCGTATCTTTATGTGCGGCATAAGGGACAGTGAGTACGGCGATGTTCGCCTTGCGCGCGGCCTCAAGATTGCTCAGGCCTTCGATCATGGCCTGGCCTCCGAGCAGCTCGGTCACTTCCTGTGCGGCGGCCTGTGCTTTGGCCGGGTCCCGCGAGCCAATGTGAATATGATAGCCGGCTTTGGCCCAGCGATAGGCGAGGCCTTTGCCTTCCTTCCCTGTTCCACCCAAAACCGCGATGCTTAATACCAGTGATGAATCGCTCATTAATATCTCCACAAAAAAGATTACAAAACCTTTGCCACTTCTTCCTGGTATTTTTCCCAAACGCGCGGTGCCACTTGTTTGGCGCGCGCCGCGATCTCTGCTTCGTCGAATACAAGCAGCTTGCGATCCTTCATTAAAACCTTGCCGGCCACGATGGTGGTTGTCACCATGCTTTGTTGGAAACCAAAGACGATGTGCCAGGGCAGGTTTTCGTCTGTAACTGGTGTATAGGGATAGTATTCCACAAAAATCAAGTCCGCAACTGCGCCTTTTGCGATCTTGCCGATCGGCGCGGCCGGAAAAAACATATTTGCGAGCGCGGCATTATTATAGACTGCCATTTGCATCAGGTCATAGCCGCCCATGCGGCGTGGGTCACGATGATGAGACTTGTGTAAAAGGTAGGCCGCCTTCCATTCCTCCCACATGGAGTTCGAGAAACCGTCGTTGCCAAGGCAGACCTTGATCCCCATCCTCAGCATGGATTCGACCTGTGCAACGCCCACACCGTTGTTCATGTTCGAACGCGGCTGATGACTGAGCCACGCACCGGCCTCCTTGAGGATCTCCATCTCGCGTACATCGAGATGGACACCATGCGCAGCGATCGTATTAGGCCCGAGAATTCCATGCTTTTGCAAGCGATCAATCACGCGCATTTCTGTTTTGGTCAGGCTGTCATATTCATCCGATTCATGTTCGGCGACGTGGATATGAAAGCCCGTTCCTTCAGGTGCAGCCGCCCGGCAGGCCTGCAGGGTAACGCCGGAAAGCGTCAGGCTGGCGTGTAGACCGAAGGTCCCTGCGAGACGCGGATGCGGTTTTGCGGCCAGGCGTTTCAAGAATCGCGTGTTCTCGTTGATCCCTGCACTTGCTTTTTCAAGACCATCGCGGTCTGTGATTTCGTAGCACAAGACGCCGCGCAACCCGCTTTTATCCACCGCATCTGCAATAATATCAAGTGAGCCGTCAATGTAATTCGGGGAGGCATGATGGTCGACGAGAGTCGTTGTGCCGTGTTTAATGGCGTCGATGAGGCAGACCAGCGCCGAATAGCGGATCGCCTCCGCATCCAGCGACCGATCGAGTGGCCACCACAACTTTTGCAGGATCTCCGGGAAATCCCTTGGCGCCGGGCCGGGGATGGCCAGGCCGCGGGCGAACGCGCCGTAAAAATGTGTATGCGCGCAAATATTGCCCGGCATCACATATTGGCCGCCCGCATCCAGAGACCTTGCTTTTGGATATTTTGTTACAAGAGATTTGGTGCTGCCAATCTCCTTGATATGATCGCTTTCGATGTAGATCGCATGATTTTGCAGGACACGATTGGGCGATTCCCATGTAATGACGTTCGCATTTGTAATCAGCATGGTTAACCGAATCCGTATTGGCTGGGATGCGGGAGTTTTACGCCCGATGTGCCAAGTTCCCACAAGGCGTTATATGCCGTTTCGCGCAGTTCCGGATCATCCGTATACATCGCATCATATAGTTGCTTGATGACGCCTTCGGTGGGAGTGAATTTTAAATAAGGCAGGGAAGCCAGGCGCGTTTCAGCATCATCGCTCTTGAGGGCAAGCAGCAAAATGTCCGTTGCGTGTGCACCGGGCGAAATACCCACGCCTTGTTTACCCGCAAACTCGATCAGCCAGGGAGATTCAGAGGGTGCCTTAAGTTTGTGCGGGGCGCGGTCTGCAATGTTCGTTTTCGCATCCAATACTTCAGAGGCTGCGTTTCGCACGACCCATTGATCGTCTTCCATTCGGATCTTTTCCAGGGCTTCGACTGCCCAGGGTTCGTTCAACCTTCCAAGACCGTAAGCAACGGCGCGTCGCAGTGGGATGTCTGCATGTACAATGCCGTCGCGCAGTATGGGGTGTCCTTCATTCAGGTCATTTGCAAGTGCTTCAGCCGCGGCGCGCCGCACTTCCTCGTCACCGCTTAGGAGGGTACGCGCAACCACCTCGAGCGCCTCATTCGTACCAATGGCGACGAGGGCCATGCAGGATGCCCGTTTCACAGATAAACTGGGTGCCCCCAGGGCGCGTTCCAATATCTGAATTGCTTTCACGTCTTGCATTACTCCTGCACCCAACACGGCAAGATGGACGAGCTCGAATGAAGTGGTCACGATAAATTGACGGAATAATGTCGCCGCGCTTGGGTCATTGCTCACTGCAAAGGCAGCCATGGCCTGGCCTCGCAAGCTGAGAGGGATCCCCTCCGTTTGAAGGATGGCTGCGAGCGTCCCAAAGAGTTTTCCGCGCCATGGCGCGTTCCTGGGCGCATCTCGCAGCCAGCGCGCTGCAGCCATCAACGGACGGTGCATGGGCAAACGGGAGAATTCCAACAGGGATTGGACGAGTTTGCTGGCATCTCCGTGTGCGGCAAAATATCGCATGGCAAGATACTTGCCGGACCAATCCGGTTGATTCAGAATCGTCTCTTCAGCGGCATAATTCGTCATCCCGCGGCCGGCAAGATAGCCGGCAAACACCAGGTGAATGAATCTCATACGGTGATTTGGATAAGCTAACAATAACCCGCTGGACGTCATTTTTCCGAGCAGCCCTGAGGAGGCTGTGGCGACCTTCTCACCTTTTTTCGCCTTTTTGGGTTTCGTATCCTCGGCTGGTTTATCACCGCCTGGTTCTATCGGCTGGCTTTCGGATCTATCTTCTGCCGGTTCAAATGACCTTACCCAGTCCCGTGCTTTTCTTGGGTCAAAGACTGGTTGAGAACTAAGTATGACCTGCATGGCAAGGGTTTCGAGTGCGGCCAGCGGTGTATTTGCCGGGGCAATGCGGCGGATGTGTGTAGCAATTGCCTCGAGCACGTGTGAACCCATGCTGTCGCCTGCATAGGCTCCCCATGCTTTAAGCGTCAATTCAAGCGGGGTTAAATTTGCATTTTCGGCACCCAACCAAATGTTCAGCAGGATCGGGTCTACCTGTTCCGGGCCGGTTTGTGCCCAGGCCTCCAGCGCAACAGTTTGACCCCATAATTCGCCCCATCTGGCCAGGAACTGGTCCATACGAAGAGGGGACCACGTCATGATGGAGAGCGGTGCAAACCCAAGCCCGATCAGACCGTCGAGATATTCCGGGGCGCCGGTGATGACAATGCGCGCTGTCGGATAATTCTGTATAACAGACTTGATATATTCGGCTACAACCTGTTGTTCGGCGGGAGGAATTTCATCGTAACCATCTATCAGCAGGATGGCCTCGCCGCTTTTAAACACGTTTTGAACAAATGCCGGTATGCGTCCCAGGTCTAGCATGGATGCATGTTCCGACGATGAATCAATGATCGGTTTTAGCAGGTCTTTGTTATCTGAAACCGGAAGATTCAGGTCTGCAACATGTAAAAGGAAAGGGACCAGGTTTTGTTGATCGCCAAGCTGTTCACTGCGATTGGCTGCAAGGGACGCCAGGTGTGCAAGTGCGACCGTTTTTCCGGCTCCCGGTTGGCCGATGATGATGAGATTTGAATTGCCACCCAACATTTGTGAAACAGAGAGCGTTTGTGGGGTGTAGACTGCGGCTATTTCCGGCCATGATGGCAGGTAGGGAACTGTCTGCGAAATAACGTCTTCGAATTTTGGTGATACGCCCGGTTCGACAATAGGAGGCGGGGCGATCAGCAGAGGTTCCAGAATGATCTCATCCAATGCGAATAAGGGAGCGGCGAGATGCATGGCTTGTGCACGTCGCAAAGTAAGGCGGCGATGATTTTCCTCCACGGAACTGGTCTTGCGCGATCGCGCGACTTCACGATTTTCCTTCACGCCCGCGCGCATTTCGTCCCATATCGGGCGGATGCGCCCTACAATGAACCAGAACAGCGACGCCGTCAGGAAGCCAATAATGAATGCGAAGGGGTCGAGTGCGAAACTGAACATGGGTCAACTCGCGTACAAAATTCTTCCACAAGTGGGGCAATATGCCAATTGTTTTGAGGACTTTGCGCTTTGCTGCACCGCGGCATTGATTGTCGATCCGCATGATGCGCAGGTGTTATCGCTAAAATCGGTGACGGCCACGCCGCGTTTTTGTTTGCGCAGGTCGTCGTATACCGCGAGTAAACTGCTTTCGATCGGGTTTACGGATGCTTCGCGTTCCTCGCTTAATCTCTCGAGGTCCCTGACAAATCCGGCCTGGTCGTCCAGCAGTTTTTTGTGTTCATCCCCGCGGCGTGCCTGGATCTGCTCGAGCTGAGCCCTGGCATCCTTTAAAACCGTTTCTGTGGTTTCCGCCTGGAGCATGGCTTCCAGTTCGCGTTCTTCGAGAGTAAGGAGATGTTTCTTGAGTGAAGCCACATCTTTTTGCAGGTCCTGCAGCTCTTTTGGGTTCTGTACCCTGCCGCCGTATAAACTTGCCTCCGCCTGTTCTATCTTGATCTTCTGGCTTTGCGTTTCGGCTTCGGCGTTCTTCAGTTCGTGCCTTGCGCGGTGATGCCCGTTTTGGGCCTCTTCGGCTTTCCCAAGTGCATCGCGCAACTCAGCGTCATTCTCCAATGTTTTATGGATGATTTCCAATTGTGCACGGGCCCGCTCAATTTCACGATCTACGCGTTGCAGGCGGTACAGTCCGAGCGATGCACTCATGGCATGAATTATATACGAAGAGTGAGAAAAAGACCCGTTTTCATTGGAAAACGGGTCTTGTGATTATTGAACTGTAACGTTGAAGTAGTTATAAACGGCCTCTGTCAGGTCTCCGATCAGTGGGTTGGTGATGTCCCATATGTTGGTGAGCGGGTGATATGTGTAGATGGTGAGGACGAAGTTCCCGCCGGAAGAATAAACAATACCGACGTCGCTGATATCATGAACAACGCCATCGCCGGCCGGGACGTATCCATGCTTGTGCGGCACCAGTGTTCCGTCTGGTACGCCGCCTTGAATGAGTGATCCGAGTTTATCCTGTGCCATGAAATCGATCAGCAGTTGACAGGTCTCCGGGCTGACCTTATCCGGGAAGGCCGCGATCAGGGCACCTCCGCCATTTTGTGCACATTGATAAATATCAGCAAGAAGGGATCCCATTTCAGAGGGTGTGGTCTGTGAATAGGAATCAGGTTCGGTTGTGACATCGGTGCGGGAGTTGGCCGGGGTAACGGGAACTCCGGGAAGTAAATATTGCGGGCTGGTAAAGAACCCGGCCAGAAACGTATTTTCCAAACCGAGCGCCTTCATATTCTGTGTAACGATGACCGGCCCGGTATTTGGTTCTATGGCTGCAAGGACGCGGTCTGTGGCGCTGTTATCAGATTTGCCGAGCGTCTGTGAAATGGCGTTGAAAATTTCCTGTCCGAGATCGCTTCCGCGATTGATCAGGTAGGAGGCTACCACCGGGACTTTCATGGTGCTGGACGCGGTAAATGCAATATCCGGGTCGATCGAAATCTCCTGCTTGTTGTTCATTCCAAAGTGGATCTCCTGCCCCGTTTGCAGGTCCACCATGTAGAAGCCGATCAGGCCGTCAAAGTCTGAAACAGTTACGATCTGTTTCAGCAGAATCTCAAGATTTTCGATCGTGGGCCGCGCGGCAGAACTGCGCGTGAAGGAAAGTGCAACCCTTCGGTCTGTGGGGGAGCGTAGCGCGTCACTGATCAGCAGGACGGCGCGGTCCAGGTCAAGAGACTGACCGGGTTGGCCGGGCAGGAAGGAGGTCCCGCCCGGAATCGGCTGCGCGGGTGCAGGCGGCTGGTCGTAGCGCGCGGCGATCTCATTCTGCAAATATTCGCGTAGGCGTTCATCCGAGATCGTTGAACTTAAAGGAATCTCTGTTGTCTGTGGATCGCGATTCCACAGGTAATCCCAAAACCCGCCCCAGAATGGGCCACCTGTGCGGCTGAGATCGGCCGCGGCGAGCATGGTCTCAATATCGGCTTCGAACCCCACAACACCGGGGTCAACGTGAATGGTGGCTTCATTATAGGAGACCTCGATGGGGGACGTGTAAATTTCGAGAAGCCTTTGAGAAGTCTCGGCGGGGGTTAATCCACCCACAGCAACACCCGCGATGGTCATGCCGAGTGGATAATTATTTCGCTGGCGGCTGTACCCAACGAGTGACATGATCGCAAGCACGAGCGTTCCAGTAAGGAATAATATGGAGACACCCCGAAGGATGGTATTGGCATTACGGTTTCTCAATCTACCTCCGTGGTACGACAAAATCAGGAAAAAAGTATAACACACCAAAATAACCCGCTTGTGCTAGAATACGTTCGCCAGCCTGCGGGTCTGGCTCTTCTTAAAAGGATGGAAATGCTACGCTCTCTGCTCATTTATTTGTCAAAGGCTGTTTGGGCGCAAAAGCTGGTCACAGGCTGGGGCTTTGCCTGGCAAACGGCATCCCGTTTTGTTGCGGGGACCAAACTCGACGATGCCATGCGGGTCGTCCATGAATTGAATAAAAAGGGGATCAACGCCACGCTCGACCATCTTGGCGAGCACACGAACACACCTGAAGAAGCCCAACAGGCAGCAGACGATATCTTTGCGACTCTCGATGCCCTCGGAGCAGATCTCAGCGCGCGCGGCAACGTTTCGATTAAATTGACCCAGATCGGTCTGGGTCTGGACGAAAGCCTGTGCGCGCAACACCTCGAGAGGATCCTCGCCCGCGCAAAACAGAACCGCACGTTCATCCGCATCGATATTGAAGATACGCCTTATACTGATAAAACCATCAATATTTATTATGCAATGCGTGAAAAGGGATATGCAAATCTCGGTTTGGCTGTGCAGGCATACCTTTATCGTGCTGAAGCAGATATGCGCCGTTTGATCCTCGATGAAACAAGGATTCGCATCGTAAAAGGGGCATACAACGAACCGCCGGATAAGGCCTTCCCCAGAAAGGCCGACGTGGATGCGAACTACGACCTGCTTGCAAAGATCCTGATCGACGCGTCGCTTGTGAACGGATCCGGGTTATCAGAAGATGGTCGCGTGCCGCCACTGCCGGCGATCGCCTCGCACGACGAGGATCGTATCGCGTTTGCAAAGCAATATGCGGAGAAGGTTGGGCTGCCCAAAGAAGGACTTGAATTTCAAATGTTATATGGCATCCGCCGCGATCTGCAGGAGGGACTTGCGAAAGAAGGATATGCGGTGCGGGTGTATGTTCCTTTTGGGGCACAATGGTATCCGTACTTTATGCGCCGCCTTGCAGAGAGGCCTGCAAACATCGGGTTCTTTATTTCGAATTTCTTCAAAGGATGAAATCAAATGAGAACTGCGGACATCGGCCGATGTCCGCAGTTCTCATTTGATATTGATCGCGACCTGATTGCTTCTGCTTAATATTTGCGGAAAATAACAATGAGCACCGAAGCAACCAGCCCGATCAGCGCAAAGAGCACGCCCATCCCCAATACAATATAACTGCCGCCGCTGACACCAGGCTCCAACACGGATCGCTCGGGTTCCTGTGGATCATAATAAACAATAACGGTCTTTCCGATGGCGTAATCTGCCGCGATGCCATCGGCCTTGCGCTTGCTGCCGTAGGTATTCTCCCCAAATTTGATCGTATGGCCCTCGTACTGAACACCATTCGCAGTGTATTCATAGATGATCTTCGGGCTGTAGGTGACACCCCCGTCTGCGTCTGAGACACGGGCCACTTCAGAACTTGTTACCCTGCCTTCAGCTGTAGGCCAGGTTGAGCTGGCTTGCGCATCCTGTAAGATATTCCATCCCCAATAAGACAGGCCGCCCCCAAGCGCCAGGAATATCCCACCGAACAATAGTGCCTCAAGACAGCTCCTAAAAATATTGCGTTTTGCAGGTTGTTGCGACATTGCAGATCTCCTTTGTTGATAATATTGTCTATGACCATCCAAAACTTTTCGATTCCCAGCCGAGCAGGTCACCTTCGATGTGATCCTTGAGACCGACCCGTTCCATGATCCACATGATATGGGCGCGGTGATGCATGCTGTGTGTGAGGACGTGCCCGATCGTGCCGCCAAAGGTCTTCAACCCTGGCGGTTTGTCGAGGACATCCATAAAACAATCGTCAAAACGCGCTTCGCGCACGATCTTATGCGTGATATTCGAGAAATCACGACTTGCGACGCTCAACCGTTCGATCAATTGTGGAATCGAAGTTCCTTCTTTATATTGAACTGGGCGCTCGCAGAGCAGGTCCGTCCACACTTCCACGTTGTCGATGATGTGAATAAAAGTCTCGCGCAGCGTTTTGTGATCGATGTCAAACTCCTGATCCAGCTGGGAGTCCGGCAGTGCCTGGCAGGCCAAAAGTAATTGGCGTGTTGTCCAGGTATCGTGAGCGAGCAGTCTGTCGACAATGTCCATGTGTAGGCCTCGATAAAAGTTATTCTTCGGGATTATAGTTCCATCATATTTCCATGCGGGTCGCGGAGCGCGGCCCGGAATTTGCCATCCTTGTGGATGATATCGCCTTCTTGAACTATTCCGCAGCCATCGCTTCCACTTCCAATTTCCATGCAGGATCAAGCAGTTGGCAGCAAACCACGGTCAATGACGGAGCGTGGTCGCCCAAATATTTTTTTCGCAACGCCACATTCGCCTCGTCGAATTCCGGGCCTGCCAGATAAGTCCTGATGGACACCAGGTTGCGGTAGTTCATTTGGGCAGACTCCAGAATTGTGCCCAGATACTTCCATATGATCTCGCCCTGCTCTTCGAACGTTTCCGGCATGGATTTACCATCCGGCAGATACCCGTTGAGTCCACTGATGATTAGTAAACGGGAGCCGTTGCTGACTTCGATCGCATGACTGTAACTTTGATACTGCGGATAAACTTTTTCAGGATTATGTTTAATGACAGGCACTCCATACCTCCAACGTTTGGTCTATATCTTTATTACCACGTATCACCCGATTTTCACATCAGAACTTTGAACTCGTTGATGCGGCTTCTGCTTTCTGGATGAATTGCTCGATCAGATGTGCCGCTTGAGATACTCCTCCATAAGACCGCATCCGCTCACCCGTTCGCCTGGCGTTCTCTGCATAGGATGGATCGGCAAGCACTCGTTTGACAGTTGCCCGCAATTCATCCACGTGGACACGTTTCTTCCCGGACGCAATTTCGACCGGCACAAAAGCTCCTGCGCCCAAAGCTGCGATCCGCCGAGCGTTGCTCTCTCGTTCCGAGTATGTAGGGATAATGACGGCAGGTTTCCCCATGTAGAGTCCTGTTTGGCAGGACCCATAACCACCGTGGTGGATAAGCAGGTCGCTCCGTTCTGCCATTGCCAGCCCCGGGACATAGGGTTCGTGGTGGAAGTTGGCCGGCAAAGGGAGAACCTCTTTAGGCAATGGATGATGCCCTGTGGTCATAACAACATGTACATTTTCGTTCGCCAGCGCAGCAATACAGGCATGCAAGACAACGATCGAGTCGAGGGTCTCACTATTAGATGAGTAATGTGGATTGCCTGAATACACCCAAATCAGGGGCCTGTCCCGACTGAGCTCATTAATCCAATCCGGTAGTTTCGCTCCCTGTTGTTGCCACAAGAGCGGGCCGATGTAGGTGACATCGGTGTCTTTAGGAAGCGGGTCTGACTCCGGCATTCCCACGACCAGGGTCAGATCACCCACACACAACTCCCCCAAGGTTCGGATGGGCGGCAGGTCATACTCAGCCAGCACCTTGTTTACGACTGGCACGGGAGTGGGAATATTTTCGGGTGGCGTCTTCCACCAGATGAATCCCTGGCTGGCGGGGTGGGCGTCAGCCTGAATGATCGTAATCAAGGGTTTGTTGATGGTCCGGGCGGCCATCACTGCCAGTGGGTTCCAAAAGTCCACGACAATATCTGCTTCACAACTTGTGATCAATTCTTTCAGGGCCTCAACGTTGGCGCGAACGAAGCCTTCGTTCAACATCCCCATCTGCGCACCCGCGTGATCCATGTTCCAGACTTCCAGGGTGTTGGGTGCTGATTTTATGGGCAGGGCCAGGATGAGCCTGCCCAGGAAACTGAAAAGATTGCCATAGCGCTGCTTCCACTGTCCTGAGGTGATGAACCCAACCAGGCCCCTGAGACTCTGACCCGCCGCTACGAGATCATAGAGTGGGTGCAAAGGCAGAAGGTTTTCAAAACCAGCTTCTGCAATCAAACGGCTGGGGGCTTTGGCGGGGCTACAGAAAAAGATTGTGTGTCCATGGGCTGCGAGTTCACGGGCAATCGGCAGGGATCGCGTCAGCAGGCCCAGATCATTGGTGGGGAGCGTCGTGAAAAGAAATTTTGTCATTGTATGCTCCGTTCAAACGAATATTTCTTGCACGTAACGCAACATTCGCTTCGTCGAATTCCGGGTTTGTCAGATAGGTCCTTATGGATACCAGGTTCTGGTAGCTCATGTGAGCAGACTCAGGGATGATATGCCTAAGAGAGCGTTTCTTAAGTTCTTATCGTCTTCTTTTTTGTACACGGGTCCTGCGGCGGATAACATTGAAAAGGGCAGCTTTTAGGGGATTTTTTCCGTGAAACTCCGCGTCATCCGCGTTGTCCGTGTCCTAAAAAGTCTTTAAGAAACAGTCTCTAAGAACTGCTTCAAGGCTTCCCAAAAAGTTTCGTGACCCTTCACGGATTCCCACAACGTTTTTGAACCGTGAAACCCCTCTGCTTTTGGCCTAAACACAGTAATGTTTTTCGGATTAACGAATCTCAAAACTTTACCTGCTTCATTAATCTCCTTCCTGGCTCCTGTGACGAATGTGGTTTGTTTCAATGACCTAATTTTTTCCGCCAGTTTTACGCCTTTTAGATATTCTCCTGGGCTGAATGCGATTACTGCCTTAATCTTGTCTGTCTCGGTTGAAACCAGCAATGCCAGTGACGCGGAATAAGAGCTCCCGAAAATAATTATGGGTTTATTTCCATTTCGCTCATATGCATAATTTACAGCAGCTTCAATATCCTGTTTTGCATCCAGGTAGCCAGTTGCCAGCCCTTTCTTCTTTGCCAGGGTCGATGTTTCGTTGATCACTCCAAAGATGTTCATTCCAGAACGCTGGTCGATCGCCAGGCATGCAAATCCCAGTTTGTTCAGTTTGGGCGCAGTTTCTCTATACTCTCCCCTGTTGCAATGCGACCTGTGGCAAAGCAGAATTAAGTTTTTGGATTGCTCAACCGAATAATAGTCTGCGGTAATGAGCAAGCCGTCTTTTGATCTAAATTGCAGGGTTTCAAAGTTACCAGGATGGGATACTTTTTTCATACTAAAGGAGACTCGCTAAAACCAGATAGATGACAGCGTCGGCAGCCATATGGGCGATCATGGCGGCTTCAAGGCCTTGCTTCCAATACAAGATGCCCAGAATAACTCCAGCCGGGCTGTTGAGGGCCACTGCCCGTATGATATCGATGGGTGCCAGGGCGTCTGGCCGCACATGCCCAAGACCGAACACCAGAGCCGAGAACAGCAGACCCACCCAAATCGCGAGCTCATGGCCGACAGCTTGAAACCGAGACCGAGAGAGAAGTTTGGCTGTCATCCATGCGACGACCGTCATCAGGCCAAGCCGGAAGACGATCTCTTCCATGACTCCCGAATAAATGACCAGGACCACTCTCGCCCACAGCGGCTGGGTGGCGATAAGTCCAACGCGCGCCACGCCTCGACCACTGAACAGGAAGTGATCCATCGCGGCCAGGGCCAATGCCATCAGGCAGCCAATCAGGATTGCACCCAGGCAGACGCGAGCAAAGCCGCTGGTCTTTTGACGTCGAAACAGGGCGGTGAGAAAGGGTGCGCCCAAAGGCAATGGCTGAGGAAGGCGAATAAAGTTTTTGAGCCAGTTCATCGGCTATTCGCTGTGAACTCAAGCCACATGCTTATATCTTTAGAATTGCACTGTAGCTTAATACTCATAACTCTTATCTTCCGGGCAAACTGGGCGGAACATACACATTCAGAAAAACCAGAATGGAGAGGTTGAATAGATCTACAAGAATGTGTGCGATGATTGCCCAGCGCAAACTGCCTGTTTTGCGATAGACGATTGCCCACACCAGACCCATGATAAAAGTGCTGATCGCGGTGGCTGGTTCTCGGTTCGCGATCGAATGCACGCCCCACGCCAGTGGATGATTTATTGCAAAGAAAAAACTGGAATACAGCACGCCCAACCAACCCGGCCAACCGGTCGTTTTATCCAGCAATAGCCCGCGCCAGTAGCCTTCTTCCAAAGGCGCATTGATCAGCGCAAAGATGATCCAGGCCAATACCAGCCAGACCGAGTCGAAGAGTTTCCAGTTCCATAAAAGGAGCGGCAAAGGAATCAATCCGATCATGACGGCAAGCACCGACCAGCCCCATGCGCCTTGTGGAGGCCGTAACCATCGCCGAACGGCCTCGCGTCCGCCGCCCCACGCGATCAGGAAGGCAAACATTCCCCACGTGCCGAGTGCTAAGGGGATCCAGGCCCACACGCCCAGCACACTTCCTGTCAGGCGAGCGATCAGGTGCCCCACTGAAATAACGGCGAGCGGTGACAGGAGAATCAGACGTCGGTGGAATTTCGTGTTGTTTGGGATGTTCATGATTACTCCATCTTGCATGGATTCGCTGTTGAAACAGATCGCACGCTTGAGAGATTCAATATGCTCATCGTGCTCATTGTTGTTCGCCTTGCGGGAAGAGCACGGGCCAGCAACCTTGGTTGCCCGCCAGCAGATCCAGGCCGGGTCTTAATGGCCTTTCGCATGGTTTCGCATCGAAGGCTTGTGCGATCTCAGCTGCGGCAGGGGAAAAGTAAGCAGAGACCTCACAGTGCAGGCGATCTACAGAGTCGTTTCGCGTGAACACAGCCATGCCTGCAGGATTGCCGGCAGATTCAAAAAGTAAAAGGAATTTTTCGCGAATTTCGTCAGATGGCTGGGCTGCCATCATGGCGTCGCCGAGATGTTTATAGAACCAAGGGTTCATAACTGTATTTTACATCGGATGCCATCTGTTTGACCACGCATTTCACTTTTCCGTTTACAATTTATACGAAGCCTGATCTCTTGCTCGATCATAAGCTATTGTAATTCCGTAATAAGGAGTTGTAAAAATGGCTGTCACAAGGAAAATCACCAAAAAGCCCGTCAAAAGCGCCTGGAAGACCTGCAGCCGCGGACATAAATTCCGCGGAAGCCGCTGTCCGTACTGCTGGAAACGCAATCAGACAGGTCGTTCGGCAAAATAGAAAAACTTAAATATTCTCATGACCCCACCTCTTGCCCTTGTAACCGGCGGCGCGCAGCGGCTTGGTAAAGCCTTCGCGCTCTGCCTTGCGCGCATGGGATATTCCATCGCCCTGCATTATCGCGGTTCTGCTGACGAGGCCAAGAAAACCGTCAAGGAGATCCGTGCCCTGGGCGTGGATTGTTTCGAGATCCGCGCCGACCTGACCGTCCCAAAGAAAATTGATTTTCTGTTTTCACTGGTGGACGAATTCAAATCCCCATTGAAAGTGGTTGTCAACTCTGCCGCGGTCATGCCAGCCGGCAGCCCGCGCGAACTTGAATTGAAGGATTGGGACTCAGCGCTGGATCTCAACCTGCGTGCTCCATTTTTGCTGGCCCAGCAGGCCGCAAAACGAATGACCTCCGGTGGGCTGATCGTCAATATCACGGATATCGGCGCGCAGAAGGCCTGGAGTCGTTATCCGTCTTATACGGTCAGCAAGGCCGGGTTGGAATCGCTCACGAAATTGCTTGCGCGTGCGCTCGCGCCGAATATTCGCGTCAACGCCATCGCGCCGGGCCTTGTGCTTCCTTCTGATGTGGTCACAAAAGAGCAATGGGATAAACTTGTCGAGCGTTTACCTCTCAAACGCGCTGCAACGCTTGAAGAGATCACGTCCGCTCTCGAATTTCTCATCAAAAACGGGTATATTACTGGCCAGACCATTGTCGTGGACGGTGGATATTCACTGATCTAAACCCGTTGGTTGAGTAGCTCCGAATGCCCTTTGAGGAGCGTATCGAAACCAACATGTTATATACAAACAGAAGCTGCTTTGAAACGTGGTGGTTTCGATACGCCTTTCGCTCAAAGCTACTCAACCACCGGGCTAACATATAACGAATGACCTCCAAAAAGACTCTTCGTACTGATCTCCTCGTCAGCCTGCTTCTCATTGTTTTCACGCTCTTTTACGCGCGGCGTTATGTGGATTTCGCGATCCCGCCGTTCGAGGACGCGGCCATGCTGATGCGCTACGCGCAGCATCTCGCGGCTGGTCATGGCGTTGTATGGAATATCGGCGAGCCTCCCGTGGATGGCGCGACCGATTTTCTTTTCATGGCCGCCTCAGCTCTGTTCATCAAACTTGGTTCGACCGTTGGCCAGGCTGTTCGCGGAGTTGGTTTTGTTTCGCACCTGCTCACGGTCTTGATCGTTTACTGGACAAATCGACGCGTGCAGGATGCAAATATTCCCTTTTCATTATTTAGCGGACTCTATCTCGCTGTTGGCACAGGACTCTCCTATGTGGCCGCGTACTTCGGGACGCCTTTTTTTGCTCTCGCCGCCGCTTCCACCTGGACCCTCGGCCTGCTCCTGATCAAAAAAGAGAATCCACCCTTCTGGCTTTCCCTCGCCTTCGCCCTGAGCGGACTCGTCACCGGGCTGATTCGACCCGAGGGGGTCATCCTCGCTTCATTAATGCTGCTCGCTGTGGTCATGATGCGTGGACTCAAGAATTCCATTTCAATTATTGCTACATTTGTTGTTATTTTTCTTTTGCTTGGCGGCGCGTATTTTCTGTGGCGATGGGATTACTTCGGATATCCGCTGCCGAACCCGTTCTACAAAAAAGGAGATAGCGGCCCGCACTGGGACTCATTCAATAATTCCCTGTTGAATACACTGCGACTATGCCTGCCTTTTGCGATTGCATTCATCCTGGGTTTTCGTTCACGTGAAACGACAAAGCAAACTATCGCTTATCTCATTCCCATTTTCGGGTTCGCCGCCGCGTTTGTCTTGATCTCGGATGAAATGAACTTCGGCGCGCGCTTTCAATACGCACTCCTGCCCATCGTGCTCATGTCGTGGACTCCGCTCGTGCGTGGCGTTGGTCGAGTAGGGCTGGGCGATTCTCCCAGCCCGTATCGCGAAGTCCCTCGCGAAGCATCTCGTAGAGGCGAAGGGGGAGACCGAGACCTCTCGTGGCCTCAGCAGGCCAACGGTCAGGAAAGAGGCGTATACGTCGTCGCATTGATCGGTCTGTCCGCGAGTCTGGTCTATTATTCATGGTTCCAGAATTGCTTTCTGACATCCTTCCAGCAAACTTGTGCGCGCCCTTATGAGCGCGACGGGCGTTTTGAAATGGGCCGCATGCTGGCCGAATATCGTGACAAGAGATATGTGCTCGCGACGACCGAAGCGGGACTCGTCCCATATTATTCGGGCTGGACCACGATCGACACATGGGGCCTGAACGATCAGTTCATTGCGCACAACGGTTCGATCACCGTGGAGTATCTCGACAGATATAAACCGCACATCATCATGTTCCATGATTATTACTCGCCGCTCGTGCCGCCGAAATTGACTGAGGCGAATCTTGGTCAACGTTGGTTCAGCATGACGATCACGCTCAAAACTTATGCGGAAGAGAACGGATATATCCTTGCAGCCATCTTTGGTGACAGTCCATACGACACGAATTATTTTTATGTGCGTTCAGATTTTGAAGACAGCGAGCGGTTGGTGGTACAGATCTCGAAGATGAAAAATTATTACTGGTTCATAACGGGAAAGAAAGCCATCAATTATGCCGGCTATCCAGAACCGTAATTTTTTGCATCCCCGTTGGTCGAGTAGGCTGCGTGATTTTCGCGGCCATACACTTGCACCGCACGCAAGTGCAGGTGTCGAAACCAACAATTTACAGGAGGCCTCATGTCTGAAGTCACTGAACTTGCCGGGAAACTTAAAGTCGATGGGGATCGTTTTGTACAATTCTTTTCCGAATTGACCGAGGCGCAATGGCTGACGGAAGTCTACACAGAGGGCACCACGTGGACTGTGCGTAACGTGCTTGCGCACTTCGTCACCTCCGAGCGTGGACTTTTGAAATTATTCGAGCAGATCCGCCAGGGTGGCGCGGGTTCGACGGATGATTTCTCCATAGATCGATATAACGCCGCGCAACAGCACAAGACGCAGGAGTTGAATACCGCTGAATTACTCCAGCAATATAAATCTGTGCGTGCAGATTCAATTGCCTGGGTCTCCGGTTTGAAAGATGAAGAACTAGAGATCAAGGGCCGTCATCCGTTTTTAGGCGAAACTGTTATTCGCGAAATGATCAAGATGTTATACGTACACAACCAGGTCCACTATCGAGACATGAAGAAAACCCTAAGTGCTTAAACACAAAGGACACAACGTACACGAAGGAAAATCCAAAAGGAGTCTTCTCGTTATGCGAGCCGACAAACCTTAGTGACCTTTGTGCCCTTCGTGGTTAAAAAGGATAAGTATGAACCTGCCTCCATTCAAACTCGAACGCTACTTCGCCAAATACGAATTCAACACAGAGTTCCTGCTGTGCTCCTCGGACTGCGAAGCCATGTCCGTTGCGGACCTGCTTGCTTTTGAGCCGGGCGCGGGGGAGAAATTTCAGCAAGTCTGGCTCGGATACACTGAATCCCAGGGAAGCGTTGCTTTAAGAAAAGAGATCTGCAAACTATATACGGCCATGCAGCCCGAGCACATTCTCGCTCATAGCGGGGCAGGCGAGGCGATCTTCCTTTTCATGCATGCCATGTTTAACGAGAGTGACCACATCATCGTGCATTCGCCAGGCTATCAATCTCTTAGCGAAGTTGCAAAAGGGATTGGCTGCCAGGTGAGCCCGTGGATCGCGCGCGAGGAAAACGGCTGGGCATTGGACATCGACGAACTGCGCCACCTGCTGCGTTCCTCCACAAAGGCGATCATTATCAACATACCGCACAACCCAACTGGCTATCTCATGTCCCGCACAGATTTTGAGGCTGTGAATAAACTGGCGCAGGAAAAGAAGCTGCTCTTGTTCTCGGATGAGGTCTATCGTGAATCGGAATATGATGCCTCAACCCGGTTGCCAGCAGCCTGTGACCTGGGCGAACACGCCGTTTCGCTGGGCGTCACTTCCAAAACGTATGGGCTTGCAGGCCTGCGCATTGGCTGGATCGCCACAAAGAACAAAAAAGTGTACGAAAGCATGGCCGCGCTCAAGGATTACACGACGATCTGCAATTCCGCGCCGAGCGAATTTCTCGCGGAGGTCGCCATGCGTCATCGTGAAAAACTTGCCGAACGAAATCTTGGTATCATCAAACATAACCTTGCTGTAATAGACGACCTCTTCTCCCGGCGTGCCGATCTATTCTCATGGGTCCGCCCACAGGCCGGCTCGATGGGTTTTCCGCGATTGTTGAAGGGCGATGTGGAGGAATTCTGCGATAGCCTAGTTAAAAAAGCAGGAGTCTTGTTATTGCCCGGCTCGATGTATGACGATTCTCGAAATCATTTTCGCTTGGGTTTGGGAAGGAAGAACCTCCCTGAGGCGGTGGAGAGATTGGAAGAACACCTCTTGACGGATAAATTGAGGTAGCTATGTTCTTATCGATCTACAGCAATTATGTCAAGGCTGTAACATTTATTCAAAAAAACCTCTACGTGATACTGCCATATCTCATGTTTGTTGCTTTTGGGCGGACTGTACGAGAATGGTCTTTGGGAGGAGGAGTAAATCGGGCAGTCTATCCAGTTGGAGTTTCATTGATTATTTGTTTCACTGAGGTTGTTGTGATTGCTTCTGTTTACGCAAAAGAAGCAATAATTGATCCGTCACACTCAATTTGGCAAACGCTGAAGAAATTTTATGACAAGGCCGTTCTTTTGTTTGCAGCTTGTTTTGGAATTCTTGTGTTCTTTCAGGTTCTGTTGACTCTGTTAAATGTTGACTTAAATAGCATCTTGGGCTTTGTTTTTTCGGTGCTTGTGTTCTATGGCTTTTTTGCGCTAGGCTTGCGGCATTCGATGTTCTACAACGAATATTTAGGCATTCGTTCAGGAATGACTGGTATAAAACATTTATACAATCATTTCCCCTTTTATTTTTCTTACGCTTTCACAGGAGTAATGGTTGTGGTCATTTCTGACTTTTTACTGCCAAGTCTAATTAACTGGATTGCCGTACTTGTAAGCCCGGTATTGTATTCGTTAATTTCGATTGCACTAACTTACGCCTTTATTGACAAAAACAAGAAAGAAAAAAATGTTTCGTAATATCCTCCGCCTTTCCCGTACTCTCCACCTTCTCCTCGCCGCGCTGACCTACGTCCTCGGCGCGAGCATCCCCGGCTATCTCGGCAGGTCGTTTCAACTTGTTCCATTCTGGCTTGGCCTCCTCGCCGTGCTGCTCGCACAATTGAGCATGGCCCTGCTCGCCGAAGTCTTTCGTCCGCAGAACGAGCCCATCGTTGAAAATGAAACGCGCATCGATAGGTTGAAGCTGCGTAATAACGCCCTCTACATTTCAATCGCCGCATTGACCGTTTTTACGGTGATCGGTTTTGTTCTCTATCTGAATGTGGGCTTGAATATATCGGCCCGTCTCTTCTTGATGCTTTCGTTGATCCTTGTTGTGTTGTATGCAATACCTCCATTCCGCCTGCTCAACCGCGGCTTCGGCGAATTGATCCTCGCCGCGCATATTGCCTATGTGGTCCCGTCCATCGGTTTTCTCCTGCGTTCAGAGGAAAGCCATCGCCTGCTCATTTTCATCATCGTCCCACTGACTGCGCTGGCACTCGCATATTTCCTGATCCTCAATTTCCTGTCCTTTGCCTCCGACCAAAAATATCAACGCGGCACCCTGCTCCGTCGTCTCACCTGGGAGCGCGCTGTGCCCTTGCATCACAGCCTCATTTTATTTGCTTACGCCTTCTTTGCGGTCGCGCCTCTGTTCGGTTTTGCATTCGACCTGATCTGGCCTGCATTCCTTACACTTCCCTTTGCGATTTTCCAGATGGTTCAGTTGCGCGCGGTTGCGCTGGGCAATCCCCCCAACTGGACTTTACTGACATCCACCGCACTTTCGGTGTTCGGACTCACGACATACTTTTTAACTTTGACTTTCTGGCTTCGATAAACATGCCTGAATTTTTGACGCTTCTGCCTCCAGACGA
Source organism: uncultured Anaerolineaceae bacterium (assembly GCA_964549865.1). Lineage (GTDB taxonomy): Bacteria > Chloroflexota > Anaerolineae > Anaerolineales > Villigracilaceae > Villigracilis. The sequence goes on along the minus strand of CAZJYB010000010.1, from coordinate 16,270 downwards.
AGCGCGGAGTCTGCTGCTCTCGCATCTCAGGTCGCCCCTGCCTAATCCCGAATCGATCGATGCTATCGACGCTCTGGGCCGCGTCACGGCGGATGATATATCCGCGCCACATGCGCTACCGGAATTCCCTCGCACCACAGTGGATGGATATGCTGTACGCGCAAAAGATACACACGGTGCCAGTGACTCGCTCCCTGCGTATCTCACGTTGATCGGCGAAGTTCCCATGGGAGATTCACCCTCATTCGATATTGGTGCAGGTCAATGTGCTTTGATCCATACCGGGGGCATGTTGCCCAACGGCGCGGACGCGGTCGTGATGTTGGAATATACACAACGCATCGTAGGGGCGAGGTCATCTCGCCCAGGGCACGGAGACTCTACACAAATTGAGATCGAGATCTTCAAATCCGTTGCGAATGGTGAAAACGTTATTCACATCGGCGAAGATGTGGCCCATGGTCAATTGGTCATCCCAAAAGGGACTCTGATCCGTCCTGCCGAAATTGGCGGGTTGATGGCCTTGGGCATCAACCCTTTGCGCGTAGCCAGAAAGCCGCGTATAGGAATTATCTCAACTGGCGATGAAGTCATTGACCCAAGTCAATCGCCGCGACCGGGGCAGGTGCGCGATGTCAACTCATATACACTCGCTGCATTGATCGAAAAAAACGGAGGTGCCGCACAACGCTACGGTATCTTTGGCGACAACTTTAAAGTACTGCAAGAGGTGGCTGCGAAAGCGCTCGCTGAATGCGATGTCGTGATTATCACTGCAGGCTCATCCGCCTCCACACGCGATATTACTGCGGATGTGATCCGCACGTTGGGTGAACCTGGCGTGCTCGTACATGGAATTAACACGCGCCCCGGCAAACCAACGATCCTGGGTGTGTGCAATGGAAAAGCGGTGATCGGCCTGCCGGGCAACCCGGTCAGCGCGCTGGTGAACGGATATTTATTTGTCGTGCCGGTCATCGAGAAATTACTGGGCGCATTACCAAAACCAAGAGCAACTGTAATGGCGAAATTAACTGTAAATCTCTCTTCTCAAGCCGGCCGCGAAGACTGGTGGCCTGTGAAGCTAATCGTCGATCGACAATCGTCGATCGTCAATTATGAGGCTGAGCCCATCTTCGGCAAAAGTAATTTGATCTTCTCTCTCGCGTCTGCAGATGGACTCTTGCGCATTCATTCAGATGCGACTGGCTTAAGTGCCGGCCAAATGGTGGAAGTGGTGTTGATATAAATAGAATCGAGAAAGCAAGTGCAATTACCGTCGTTATCCCAGCTCGTTTATAATGCCTCCTGATGGAACTCAAAAAAGATAAATATTCGATCTCTGATGATCCTGGGCGCCTCGATATCGACGCGATCTGTGATTTTCTCTCGCGCGCCTATTGGGCCGATAAACGCAGTCGCTCGACGATTGAGCGATCCATTAAGCACTCGTTGAATTTTGGCGTGTACGATGGAGAGAAGCAAATTGGTTTTGCACGCGTCGTTACAGATTATGCAGTATTTGCGTATTTGTGCGACGTCGTCATCCACGAAGATTATCGCGGTAAGTCGCTCGGCAAATGGGTGATGGAATCAATCCTGGCGCACCCCGAACTGCAGGGTCTTCGCCGCTGGTGCCTCGTCACGCGCGACGCGCACGGGCTGTACAACCAGTTCGGCTTTACAGAGCTTAATGACCCATCCCGTTGGATGGAAAAGTTCGACACGTCTGCCTAACCAAGAGCTCAAGCCGCCGTCTCGGCGGCGTACATAAAAATTCATGATGTCATTTATATCCCTGCTCTCTCAACCCAAACAGCTCCTTCTCGATGGCGCAACCGGCACGGAACTCAATCGCCGCGGCGTGGATACCGGCCTGCCGCTGTGGTCTGCGAACGCGCTGCTCAATGACAAAGACTCAAATATCCTCAAACAGATCCACGTCGATTATCTCAACGCCGGTGCAGATATCCTCACCGCAAATACATTCCGTACGCACCGCCGCGCGTTAATTCCAAGTGGCAATGTAGGCCGCGCTCTCGAGCTTACGCGCCACGCTGTGGATATTGCCCGAGATGCAATTTCAAGCGTTAAATCTGATTCGCCAAAATTTGTAGCTGGTTCGATCTCCACCCTCGAAGATTGTTACCGCCCCGATCTTGTCCCATCCGATGATGAATTGCGCGCTGAACATTCTGAACGTGTTCATCATCTGATCGAATGCAGTGTTGATCTCATTCTTATTGAAACCATCAACACCATTCGAGAGGCAGTCATCATTGCGAAACTCGCGACTATCACAGGTGCACCTGTTGTCGTAAGTTTTGTATGCAATAAGGATGGAAAACTGCTCTCAGGCGAAATGATTACCGACGCGGCGCGCGAGTTGCTGCCACTGGGTATTTCTGCAATCGGGGTCAATTGCGGGCCAACTCCCAATATCGTAAAACCTCTTGAAGAATTGCAAATTGCTTGTGGAAATGGTTTTCCCCTGGTCGCTTATGGGAACATTGGATATGCGGATGATGAAGTTGGCTGGGTCAATACAGATTCTGAAGATCCAAAGGCATATTGTGATCATGCCGTCAACTGGCCCGTGAAAATTGTCGGTGGATGCTGTGGCACTACCCCCGCACATATCGAGCGGTTAAAATCGGCTCTTTCGCGTTGAGCGGAACGAGCCAGTAGGCGAGTGCAGTCGAAACGCTCGTGGGTTGAACAATTTGCCAATATTTGCAACTAAAGGATAAATCATTCATGATTCTTGAGCTTTTCGCCAAGCCCGTCGGTTTCTTCCTGCTGATCATGACGATCATCCTCGTCACGCCGCTTCTTTCGGAACGGGTGAGGTTGCCAGGCATTATCGGCATCATCATTGGTGGCATGCTCATCGGCCCGCACGGTTTTGGCCTGATGGACGACAGTGACCGCATTCAATTCCTTTCCACCATTGGGCTGGTTTATCTCATGTTCAGCGCGGGGCTTGAAGTAGATATCAACCAGTTCATGAAAGTACGCGCGCGGGCGCTTGTATTTGGGTTTATCACATTTATCTTCCCGCAACTCATGGGCATGGGGCTCGGTTACATCCTCCACCTCGACTGGCTGGGTATGATCCTGCTGGGTTCCGCTTTCGCATCGCATACGCTGATCGCATTTCCGATCCTTACAAAATTGGGCGTCACCCGTAATGAGGCCGTTGCGGTCACCACAGGCGCGACCGTCTTGACCGATATCGGCGCCTTCATCGTGCTTGCTGTTGTACTTGGCGCGAAATCAGGCGGTGGGGTTACAGTCGGTTATTTTGTCCAGCTGCTTATCCTGCTTGCCTTGTTCACCGCTGCCATCATTTTTGGTCTCCCGCGCTTTGGCAAGATGATCTTTCAAAAACTTAGCGGCCGCGCGCTTGAGTTTCAATTTGTGATCGTGGCGCTTTTTGTGGCGGCATTCACCGCCGAACTCATCGGCGTGCATGAGGTGGTTGGCGCCTTCCTGGCCGGGCTTGCCATTAACTCCATGCTTCCGCGCCACAGCCCGGTGATCGGTCATGTGCTCTTTATCGGCGAATCGTTTTTCATACCCGTCTTTCTGCTTTATAGTGGCCTGATCACGGATCCGCTGACTTTTCTCAAGAGCCCGCAGACCATTATTGTTGCAATCGGTGTGACCATCGTTGCTTACATTTCCAAGTTTATTGCGGCATGGATCACAGCGCGCATTTATCACTATACCAAATCAGAATTTTGGACGGTATACGGTCTTTCTCACGCGCAAGCCGCGGTAACCATCCCCACACTGGTGATCGGTTTGGAAACTGGACTGTTTGACTCTACACTTTTCAATGCTGCCATCCTGATGATCCTGCTCACCTCGATCACTTCTCCTCTACTCGTCCAGCGCTTCGCTCCAGACCTGAAAACTGCCGCGGCCGACGACGGGCCTTTACTGCTCTTCGAGCGTGTGCTCGTCCCGATCGCAGAGTCGAAACAATCCGAGGGACTCGTCTCTCTGGCCAGCCTGTTGGCGAATGCATCGAGGGGCAAGGTGTTATGCGTCAGTGTGGCGCGGGATGCGAACCTCAGTGGAGAAAGCAGTTTTACCATTCACAAGGAGCTTCTTGGCCGCGTCCCTGGATTGTTAAATGATCCACAGACTGAAATTGAATTGATCCCACGCTTTGCATCATCGTATGCACAGGGGATTCTGCAAACTGCACATGAAAAGAACGCATCGCTCATCCTGATGGGTTGGCGCGGCAAACGTTCGTTACGCGAGAACGTGCTCGGCTCTGTCCTGGACGAGGTCATCTGGGGCTCAGACACTCCTGTGATGGTTGGCAAGCTTTCGCTTCCGTTGAACAGTATGCAACGGGTTGTGTTCATTGTCCCGGCGAAAACTGTCCCGCCCATTATTTTGCGCCGCATGCTTGAAGCGAATCTTATGCTTGCGAAGGCCTTGAATGTCGACCTGATCATTCGTACAGATCCAAGCTATATGCAGACCTTTGAAGCCCTGGTCGCAATGGCCAAGTCAGATCATCCGATTGAGCTTGAAATGCTCGAAGATCATCTCAAACCGGAAAAATTGGAACATGAAGCAGTAAGCAGTTTTATTGTCCTGCCCGGGTTTGGCTCGCGCAAACGCGTGGTTGATACATTGGGCCATTTACCGGAGCAACTGGCAAAGACATTCGACGGCAATATGGCGGTTCTGCATTTTGATAAGTAGGGCTTATCCGCGCAGAGCGGAGCCACCGTTCTTTGGTGGCGCAGTCGAATCGTGTTCCAAACCTGTCCTTCGACTGCGCGTTTGCGGCGCTCCGCTCAGGACGGAGGAACTTCATAATTCAATCTGTGTCCCTAATCTTTGAGCAACTGCCTTTTCATATACTAGATTCGCGGCGACCAGGTCCTCCATGGCATGCCCCATGGATTTGTAGACCGTCGTCTCTTTATCAGACTTTCTTCCGGGTTTTTGCTTCAACAAAACTTCACCTATCTCTGTCCCAAATTCGGCACTTAACCCTTGCAACTCCGCACTTCCAACGGGTGGAGCCTCGAAGGCGCGTTTTGATTCCACGAAGAGGCGACTTTTCTCGATGACGTTCCTGGGTAATTCTCCTCCGGGAGGGCGATAGCCTACCGAGGTGATATGAACGCCCTGTTTCAGCCACTCTGCCTTGATGACCGGCTCAGCGGATGAGGTGCACAGGCAGACTACGTCCGCAGCGCGAACTGCCTCTTGAATTGAATCAAGCGCGAGGGCGCGTGAGTCGTGGGCCGCCAATGCGCGGGCGTGGGAGAATTGATTCGAAGCGATGCGGACCTCCTCGATGCCGGCCAATGTCCCGATCATTTTTAAATGGGCTTCACCCTGCACGCCACCACCAATGATCGCAACGGATCTGCTGTTTTCGCGTGCCAGTAGTTTGATCGAGAGAATCGCTCCGGCCGCGGTTCGCATGGCGGTGACATACGAACCATCCATGACGGCAATGGGCGTGCCTGTTTCGGAATCGAACAGCGCGATCAGCGCTTGATGAGCGGGGATGTTGAGTTTGTGATTTCCATGAAAGACGCTGACGAGTTTGACCGAGATATTTTTATCGGGCATATAGGCCGGCATGCCAAGCAGAATACCCTTTGGCATCGTCACCTGATTGCGCGGCGGCACGTTCATTTGATTCGCGCTTAACGCCTTGAATCCCGTTTGCAGCGCACCGAGCAATTCGTGAGGGTCGAGCAGTTTTTGGATCTCATCGCGTGAGAGAATGAGCATGTTTGTTTCCTTCCGGATTTGCGTTGATAAGGATGCCTTATCCGTTCAATCTTTTATAGACACCCTTCATCCTGGAGTAGATCTGTTTGAACACATCAAATCGCTCATCATACAACGCGCGATGAGCTGGATCCGGCGAATATGTCTTTTTGAATTGCACCAACCCGGGTACATCTCCAAATTTGATCTCGCCCAGGCCGACGGCACCGATCCATGCGGCGCCGCGTGCATTCGCATAAACGGGTTCGTCCACCTGTTTGATCTCCAGATTCATCACATCCGCGAAGATCTGGCACCACACATCAGATTGCGCCCCTCCACCGACAATATGCATCGAATTCACCTTGCGGCCGAGGAATTTTTCAACCGGCGCTAACAGCCATCTTGTATTGAGCGCGATCCCTTCAAGGAATGCGCGGATGATATCTTCACGCGTGTTGTGCAGTGAAATGTTATACAGGCCCGCACGCACTGTTTTGTCGTCTATGGGGGCGCGTTCGCCCCAGATCCATGGTGTATACATTACTCCATTCGCCCCGGCGGGAACGCGCGCGGTGATCTTATCCAGCACTTTGAAAATATCCGGCACGTCTGCTTCCTGCAGAAGTTCGTCTTGATGATAGATAATATTGTCGCGCAGGAAGGTCAAATTCCCGCCCGCTGTGGCCTGCAGTGCAGTAAGTAAATATTTATCCGGTAGCGCACAAGGGATCGACGCCAGGCTTGAACCTATATCCGTCTTCTTGAAAGGCACATGCGCCGCGACCCATGAGGAGGTGCCGATATATAAATGCGGCTGGAAATCCTGCACTGCACCGGAGCCGATCGCGGCGGCGGTGTTGTCGATCGAGCCGGCCACAACTTTCACATCCTGCGAGAGCCCAAGTGTATTCGCAACATCGGCCTTCAAATTCCCAATAATTGTTGAACATGCGGCTACATCAGGTAATTTCTCGCGGTCAATGCCGAGAGTGGAGATCAGCCCATCGTTGTAGTGAAGCGCGTTCGGGTCCCGGTTATCCGTTACCCAGGAAGTGACGATCGAATCAAAGGAAGCCACGAACTCGCCAGTGAGTCGCAGGTTCATGTAATCCAGCACGTTCAAAAACTTATAAGTGCGCGCGTAAATTTCCGGGTTTGCATCACGGATAAAAAGCATGTGCCCGGCCGGGTCTTTGCCCGCCAGGTTTGGCATGCCACCCGTTAATTGCACAAAGCGCAGCACCTTGAAAACATCCGCGCCGTCGATGTTGATCAGCCCCTTGAGTTGTTTCTTGAGATGCGCCGCGCCGCGCATATCCATCCACAGGATGCAATTGCCGAGGGCTCTTCCATCTTTATCGACGGGAATTGTGCCTTCGCCCTGTGTGGAACAACAGACTGCGCGGATCGCGCCTGCCGCATCCTGGTCCTTCGCAATTAACCTCTTCGCAGCGGATAAAAATGCGCCCCACCATTCGTGCGGCGATTGCTCCGCACCGCCATCCGCAGTGAGCATCAAGTGGATGGGTTCTGTTTCCCAGCCCAATACTTTTCCGCTGGCAGCGATCAGCGCGACCTTCATGCTGGATGTGCCGAGGTCCACTGCGAGGATGATCGGTTCGGTCATGATATTTCCAGCGATCTAAAATCGGAATTCGTTGTGTGTTTCGGCTTAATCCGACTCGTCATCATCAGAATCGTCATTGAGATGATCATCGTCGTCCTGCCCGGTTGCCCAATCCTTGTCCGCCCAATCTGAGACCGTTCCTCCGCTTTCAGGATAATATGGGCTGACCAGATAATTCGTGGCATGCTCCCAGGTCACACGAAAATCCCGTACGATGAATGTTTTATCTGCATGCAGATCGTAGAGTACATCGGTTAATTTTGGGATGGGTGAAAACGGATATAACTGTTCGAGGACAGCTCCCTTATCCTTTGCAGGAATGATGAATTCCTCCACGCTGGTTCCGTTCGCGAGAACCAGGGGTTGTGTCGGGTAGGGTAATTTATCTTCGGTGTGTGATTCATTGGCCATTTTTCATCTCGCTATTAAAGGATGTGTTATTTCTATCGTTGCCACGGAAGCTTTTCCAGATCCACATTGCCTCCGCTTACGATCACGCCGATCTTGAGCCCGGCCAGATCGATTTTCCGCCCCCATAATACACCAATCGCCACGGCAGCTGAAGGTTCAATAATGATTTTGGCACGTTCCCAGACATATTTCATGGATTCGATGATATCCGCTTCGCTGACCGTGACGATCTGCTCGACCCTTTCCTGAATGATGGGAAAGGTCAGTGTTCCAAGTGAAGACAGTAATCCATCTGCAATTGACTTTGGATTTGCTGACGGGATGATTTTTCCCTCTTTCATCGAGCAATATGCATCGTCTGCCCTTTCAGGTTCGCCACCGATGACACGGATCCCCTTTTTGAGTTCTGTCGCGGCAACAGATGTTCCGCTTACTAATCCGCCGCCGCCGACAGGTGTAATGATAACGTCAAGGTTTGGTACTTCTTCGAGCAATTCGAGGGCGGCTGTGCCCTGGCCTGTGATCACGCGCTCGTCATTATAAGGGTGAATCACTGTTGCGCCTGTCTCGCCCGTCACTTTCGCAAGTGTGGTTTCGCGCGCTTCAAGGGTCGGTTCACAAAACGTGATTTGTCCGCCATAGCCCGCGACCGCGGCTTTCTTCACGGCTGGCGCAAAGTTCGGTATGACGATATAAGCGGGAATTCCGCGCAATTTTGCCGCCAGCGCCAGGGCCTGTGCGTGATTCCCTGAGGAATGTGTACAAACTCCGCGCGCGGCTTCCTGCTCACTTAATGAAAAAACTGCATTACACGCGCCGCGAAATTTGAATGCGCCTGTTTTCTGCAAATTCTCGCATTTGAGAAATACCTGCGCGCCCACTAGTTTATTCAGACTTTCATTGGTTAATACCGGAGTGCGATGTACATAAGGTCTGATCCGTTGCGCGGCTTCATAAATATCTTTCAAGGTTGGAGACATATAATTCCTTTATTTAGATCAGGAGTCTATCCGAAAACTCACGACAATGTACCACTACACTTGCGCCGCACTTCCCCTACGCTGCGCTACGCCCACTCGCTCCGCTCGGGACTGCCGCTTCACCTGCACTGCACCGAACGCAGTGACCCCAGAACTGCTGGGGTGACCCCAGAATTGCTGGGGTGATGGTGCAAGTGTGCGGCGTTCGCGAGGGACTTCGTGCGTTCGTTGCACTCGCCGTTTGAGGCTCGCAGGTGAGGCACACCGTTCGCGCCGCGTAGCACGGCGGCACGCCGATGCGACACCTGTCCCGAAACCGCAGGTGAGGGAGACGGCAAAGCCTCAAAGACACTAAGAAAAACCTTGTGCTTTTGTGTCTTAGGGGTAGGATTTCGAAGGCTCTAAGCGCGTGAGGGCCTTCTTGACGTTTTCTTTTTGCCTTTTGTCGACGTGGCAGTTTGAAGATTCGGCGCTATCGGATCCTTCATTTGCGAAACAAAGATCACGCTGAGCACGAGCAACACAATCGCCAACAGGAGCGCAGGTGTAAAGGAACCGTTCGTGTTTTTCAACGCCTCCATAATATAAACGAAAACCACGGAAGCCTGGCCGACAAGTTGAATCAGTCCGTTCGAGGTGCCTTCCGGTGTGGGCCGCGTCACTTCGGCGGCATATTGCATGCCGATCGGTAGCGCGCTGACCAGGAAGAATCCCATCACGAAGGCCGATGTAAATAACAGGGTGGATGTGGTTGCGAAGGTCAATCCAATTAAACCGGGAATCGCGCCAATAAATGCAACATACAGATAGAGTTGGCGTTTGCGCTGTTTATCTGAAAGCGCCGGGAGTGCCACTGCTCCGATCACGCCACCGACGATCATCAACGCGCCGAGTGTGCCGGCGTCTGTGGGAGTGAATCCGCGCGGGCGGATGATGTTCTCGATCCATGTCGTAATGCCATTGAAGATGCCAAGCCCAATGAATGAAACCAAAGCCGTGAACCAGAATGCTTTTACAGTAAACGCATGTTTGAGACCATCCAGCATGAGAGCCCGGACTTCCTGCCCGGGCGGGCCGGGAGGCGTGGGTGGGCTTTCGCGGGCGAGGATAATAAATAAAACTGCAGAGAACGCCGCGACGCTCCCGTAAATTAATTGGATCGTTGGAATGGACATGGTCTCGTAAAGAAGGGGTGTCAGGATCAGGCCCAGCGCAGTGCCAACAAGGTTGCCCAACGTGACAATTCCAACTGCGGTGGCGCGTTCTTCGGTGGCAAACCAATTGGCAGGGACCTTTGTCCATGCGTTGAGCAGGAAGGGTTGCGCCGCGGCGAGCCCGATGGTGCTCCATAAAACGAGGGTGTAGTTCGCGCCGGCCAGTCCGCGCAGGATGCCGAAGACACTCATGAGGACAACGCCGATCCCCACCGCGATCTTAAATCCGTAGGTGTCAATGACCCAGGAAACCGGAATGGATAAGGGAATAAAAGCGATCATGAAAGCCATCGACAGCAGGCCGATCTGCAGGTCGGTCACGCCATAGAATTGTGCGGCAGGGCCTGTGATCGGCGCGTAGGCGATCCACAGGGTTTGGATGGTTAAATTTACGAAGGTGAAGACGGCCAGAACGGTCCAGCGATACGGATAGAGTTTATATTGTGTTGTTGCCATGTTATTAATACCCTCTCTCAAAATCAACCTGATATTTTAGCGGCTTTCCTTCAAGAAATATCCCGTAATTTTCGATAAATACTTTTGCAAGATCCTGCGGCAGACTCGGCGCGGAGGTATGAAAAGTTATTAAAAGATTCGGTGTCCCCCAGAAGGGATGATCTTTTGGAAGTGGTTCTTGTTCGAAGACATCCAATACAGCGCCGGCGATCTTGCGTTGATTTAAAGCATCGATCATGGCAATTTCGTCCACGGTCGAGCCGCGTCCCACGTTGATGAACAGGGCATGTGAAGGCAAAGCCGAGAGGATGTTGCTGTCCACAATTTTGTAGGTCTCTTTTGTGTTGGGGAGGATGCTGACAAGATAGTCAAGTCCATCTGCGAAACGCAACAGCGGGCTGTCTGACTCCACAGGGTGGAAGTACCTGTCTACATGTTTGCTCGTTTCGCTTCCCCGCGTATATCCGTGAACTTTCATTTCAAAGAACTTTGCAGTGCGCGCAAGCTCTGCGCCGATCGAGCCCACGCCAAGCAAACCGATCGTCTTGCCGTATAGCACTCCTGTGTTTGAATGATTCCACTCTCCGGCTTGCTGGTCTGCAAACCGCGCGAATATCTGTCTTTCATGCGCGAGTAGATAACCGAAGACATATTCAGACATGAGCCTGCCGAAGACGTTGCGGGCGTTGGTGAGAATGTAATCGCGGCGCAGAGCGGGATCCATCAGGGACTCCACTCCTGCCGAGGTGGATTGCACCCAGGCCAGGGCGGGGAGTGAGGCGAGCGCGTCTTTAATTAAACCGGGTTCGCCGAAGACGAGGTCGATCTCTGGAGTGGGAGTCGACTCGAAGATAAGATCAGGCAGACGCGCTTCTTCGATCAAAGCGCGATACATATCGGCCTGCGTGGAAAGGATCAAGAGTTTATGCATGACATTCCTTCAAAACAGACTCGAAGCGTTCGAGCGCGTCGTCGATCACGTCGTCTGTATCTGCCATCGAAGTATACATGCGCGAACCGGCGAGGGTGACCAGACCATTGGCCATGTAGGCTGCGCCCATTTCCTCCATCATGTGTTTGCGCAGCTTGAGTTCCTTGAACAATCGAAATGGATTTTTGAAATCAAGCAGCATCGTGCCGGCGGTTTCAAGATGAACGATCGAGCCTTGATTGTATGCAACAAAGGGCAGTAAATATTTTTCGGTAATGACTTGCAGTCCTTGTGTTAAACGATCACCAGCCCTGCCTGCGAGAACGGGTGCGTTTGTTTTTTCCATTTCAAGAAGCGCATAATAACCGGCGACACACGAAAGCGGATTTGCTGATAGTGTGCCGCCGATATATGCACGTTCACCCGTACCGCCGATACCGGCTGCGAAAGTCATGATGACATCGCGCCGGCCTCCAACACCACCCGCCATCGGATAACCGCCTGTGATGCATTTTCCAAAAACAGTAAGATCTGGCTTCACATTGAAATAGCCCTGCGCACCGCCCATACCCAAACGAAAGCCGGTCACGACTTCATCGAAGATCAATAACGTACCAAACTCGTCGCATAGCTCGCGTACCTTTTGATTGAAATCTTTTGGAACCGGGCGCGTCCCACTTTCCGGGCCGATCGGTTCGACGATCACCGCGGCAGTGCCGCCCCGAAACCTGTTCAGAAAAAGCTGACGCTTCAACGCGGCCAACGCATTCGGATAAAATTCGCGCGTCTTGCTGCTGGCGCCAAGCGGGATGCCCGTGGCTTCCAAACGGCCTGTGCCCGGGATATGCAAGCCGTATACCATTTGATCGCTCCAGCCGTGATAGGCGCCACCGACTTTAATGATGTATTTCTTCTTTGTATAAGCGCGTGCCGCGCGGATCGCGGCCATGACGCTCTCTGTCCCTGAGCCCAGCATGCGGAACATTTCTATTGAGGGCATGTACCCATTTATCAATTTTGCCAGTTTTAACTCAAATTCGTGAAAAAGTCCGGTGACAGGGCCGCAATTTTGCAGCATTTCTGTCACTTTTTCGCGCACCATCGCATAGTTGCTCCCTAAAACGGTCGGGCCGCCGGCCTGTAAAAAATCGATATATTTATTTCCATCCGCGTCCCATAGATATGCCCCCTCGGCCTTTTCAATTGCAATCGGAAACGGATAATTGAATGCGAGGTTATGTTGTACACCGCCAGGAATATAAATTTTCGCTTCGTCAGTTAATTTTTTTGAACGGTTACATTTATTATCAAAGTAATCGAGATATTCCTTCATCTTCTCGCGCCGTACAGGACGAATTGGCTGGCTAATCAGCGTGTTGAGTTGCCTGTAGATCTTGTCCACGTTAGGATATTCGGAGATGGCGTATTGTTGTTTATCCATTGGGTTGGGGTACGATATATCGTGCCCTTACGATAATTCCGCGAATTTCTTTTGATCCTCACGTAACTTGGCGAACATGATCTCGCGAATTGGAAAAGGGATCTTGCTGACCTTCTTCTCTGAAAGGAGTGCCAATAAATACGTCAGTGCGCATTTTTCGAGCAGTGCCATGTTGTGGATGGCGTGTTCCATGTCCCCGCCGAAGACCAGGACACCGTGGTTTTGTAAAATGTAGGCGTTGTTGCCGTTCCTGATCTTCGATTTGACCGCGCCCTTGAGAAAGATCGTCCCAGATGGAGCGTAGGGGATGATATCCACAGTCCTTCCCAAAAAGCGTACTTGTTCATCGAACAATGAAGGGATGGGCATCTTGATCAGGGCCAGTGCGCTGGCGTAAGCTTGATGCGTATGGATGATGGCGTGGACGTCTGGTCTCGTTTGATATGCGCCTGCGTGCATCCCGCTTTCAATCGAAGGTCTCATTTTGGATTCAATCGATTTTGTCTCATAATCCAGGATGCAGATGTCATCGGCCTGCATTTTTGCGTAATCGTAATTTGATGGCGTGATCGCAAAGGCGTTTTGGCCTTTGATCCGCGTGGAAATATTGCCTTCTGTGGCCTTGAGATAGCCTCGTTCCAGGAGGGCGTGGCAGGTCTCGACTACTTGTTGTTTGTAAGTTTGAAATTCAGACATGAAAATATCCTTGTGAACCGCGAAGGACGCAAAGCTCGCGAAGTTTTTTGGTTTTCTTTGCGTTCTCACCTGCGAGCCTTAAACGGCGAGTGCAACAAACGCAGTGCGGCGCAAGTGTCGCGCTCTTGGCGGTTTAATTTCTTGACAGCGGCCCGATTATCTTCTACAATCTTTACAGTGTCAAGATTGAAAGGGATCATGGTTAAGAAGAAAACCTATCACCACGGCGACTTGAAGAATGCGCTTATCAAGGCAGGCCTGGGGATGCTTGCGAAAGATGGTGTAAGTGGTCTCTCCCTGCGCAAGGTGGCAAGCAAGGCAGGCGTCAGCCATGCCGCGCCATATTCTCATTTTGCAGACAAACAGGCCCTGATCGCCGCGATCTCAACAGATGGGTTTCGTCAGTTATATGAGCGCACCCACGCAGTTATGGGGAAATACCAGGGAAAACCACGAAAGCAATTGATCGAAGTTGCCTGGGAATATGTGCAATTTGCAATGGATGATCCCGGTAGATTCAAGGTCATGTTTTCAGGCGTTTTGGAGAAGGAAAAAGAGCATCCTGAATTTGTGGCTGAATCGCAGAATAATTTTCGGCAGGTTGTGGAGCTCGTGGAGCTCAACCAGTCCGCAGGCGTGTTGCGAGCCGGGCCCTCTGATCTGGTCGCTTTATCAGCCTGGGGGGTTGTGCATGGATTTATCACGCTGTTGCTGGAAGGACAGATCTCACATACAATTTTGGGGCGAATGAGCCCACGCGACTTGCTGGAGTTTCAATTGGGTCAGATCATGGTAAAGAAGAATTGACACAAATTTTCAGACTATAATCACCTGATGGTGACGAAAAACGGACATGCTGCTTCCTTGCATGTATTCCTGACACAAATTATCGATTACGCCGGCCTTTATCCGCCGGCCAGCCTGCCGCTTGAAGAGGCGTTCAGGAATTTTGTGCGCTATCAGAACGATCCCGAAGTCTGGATGCTCGCCCGCTTCGTTATCCCTGCCCAAAGGTTTACTGAACTTTCCCAGCTGGCAGCGCAGGTATTTCCTTCCAAAGGTGTACTGTCTTTTTCCGCGTTAGGACGTGGTGGGAACAGCGCGCAAGAATTTTTCAAGAATCTCGCTCTTGATATCCTTGATATTAATACCTTCCGCGAGACGCATGGTTCGAGCGTCCTTGTCGATATGTTTGAGACAGCTGTTCCTGCATCCGAGTTGAATGACCCATCGCGCTCAGATGAACTTGTAACAAAGGCCGCAAATATTCTTCATAAAGAGCGGCTAATGCCTTTCTTCGAGGCTTCATTTGGCGATGGGTGGGAAGGCCGGGCGCAAACCCTGATCGGATCCTTACAAAAATTAAATAATGTCGGGTTCAAGCTGCGCACGGGGGGCGTGGAAGCAGAGAAGTTCCCTTCGCCGGAGCAGGTTGCCTGGGCGATCGCAGTTGCGCGTGATGCCGGAGTTCCAATAAAGGCCACAGCTGGGCTTCATCATCCGATGCGACATCATGATGAAAGCGTGAAAACAAAAATGCACGGTTTCCTGAATGTCTTTGGCGCGGGTGTGCTGGCTTACGTCAATGGACTTGGTTCCCAGGATGTCCGTGCCATCCTTGAAGATGAAGACCCTGTGAATTTCAAGTTTGACGAAACCGGTTTTAGATGGAAGAGTTTTGCCGCAAACAATGATCAGATCACGGATGCGCGCAAAAAAGGCTTGCTTTCATTTGGCAGTTGCAGTTTCGACGAACCGCGCGAAGATCTGCGGGCGTTGGGTTTACTAAGGCCATGACTCTGAAATCGTTCATCGAAGTACATGTGGATTCGGATTTCCCAATTCAAAACCTGCCTTATGGCGCCTTCTCTACAAAATCCAATCCAAGCCCAAGGATCGGAACGCGTATCGGTGATTGGGTAGTAGACCTTTCCATCCTCGATGCCGAAAAATTATTCGATGAACAGTATGACTTTTTCAACGAGTCAACCCTAAACAAATTCATGTCTGCAGGACGCGAGGTTTGGAAGGCCGTGCGTGGGCGCTTGACCGAGCTGTTGAGCAGTGACGGCTCTCCGCTAAAGGATGAGGCGCTCAAGTCGCGTGTATTTTTTCCGGTCGAGGAAGTCCAGTTGCATATGCCGGTTGCGATCGGCAATTACACCGATTTTTATGCCTCGCGTGAACATGCGAATAACGTGGGCATTATGTTTCGCGGAAAAGAAAATGCGCTAATGCCCAATTGGTTGCATCTGCCGGTGGGATATCACGGGCGCGCAAGTTCAGTCGTACTCTCAGGTACAGATGTCCGTCGTCCGCGCGGGCAAGTGCTTCACCCGAACGAATCTGTGCCGCAATTATTACCATCGCGATCATTGGATTTTGAATTGGAAATGGGATTCTTCGTCGGCACCGGAAACGACCTCGGCGAACCCATTTCTATAAAGAACGCGCACGAGCATATTTTTGGAATGGTGCTGCTCAACGATTGGAGCGCACGCGACATTCAGGCTTGGGAGTATCAGCCACTGGGTCCATTTCTCTCCAAGAATTTTGCGACCTCGGTCTCTCCGTGGGTGGTGACGATGGATGCGCTTGAACCGTTTCGCGTGACTGGGCCCAAACAAGACCCGCCGTCTCTCGCGTACCTGCAAACTGATTCCGCTTATGGATACGACGTTCACCTGCAGATTGGTCTGCAAAGCGAAAAAATGGACACACCTCATGTGATCTCGCGTTCCAACTTGAAATATA
>CAZJYB010000009.1:0-41976 GCA_964549865.1 uncultured Anaerolineaceae bacterium | reverse complement strand
CCTGAACCATCCTGTTCCGTGTTGTTGGTCGGCGTCCCCTGCAGGATCAGGCTGAAACCCTTGGGCGAGTAATGATGATTATCGATCAGCTCTTCGAGGCGCTGCTGGCTCTCGGCCTGATCAGCTGACAAGGTAACGCCCAGCACCAGAATCTTATCGAATCCGGCGGAAGCCTGCGCGCCGGTCAGTGGAATTCTGAAACCCATACCCAGTTCCACAGCTTTATCGAAATTCGAGGCCCAGTCGAACGATCCTCCAAACACAAGCTTGCCGTTTTCTTCCTTGAATGCATCGTCTGCCTCCAACGGGTCTGGGCCGACGGACAATTCATCGGGTATCACCCGGCCAATCTCTTCGTGAACAATTGTCTCGCCCTGATAGAGCATGACCACAAACTTATCCGGCAGGACTTTGGTGCGCGGCGCGCGGCTCCAGGCATGCGTCTTGGTTTGATCGTGAGGCGGGAATTGAAGCTGGTCTTCGTCTGTGAGGCCGCCGAGGTCGGGAGTCCAGTTAACCGGTTTGGTCTGTCTGGCGATCCATGTCGAGCGCTGGGGACCGAACACAGAGGCCAGCTTTCCCCACGCTGCTTTTTTCTGATCCTCTTTCTGTTCACCGCCGTTCTTCTCCGCGTTGAACAATGCCTTCCAGTATTTCGTCCCGTCCGCCACCTCTTCGTCGGTCAGCAGTTCCTCGTGAGTGTGAATCGCAATATCGTCCGGATAGATGCGCACCCATAGTTCGCTGCCCCTTTCGACGCCGATGAAGCGGATCTCGATGCGCACAGGCATCAGCAGGAAAGGGATCTCATCACTTAATTCGTCGATCGATCCGCGCGGATGCGGGTCCACATAGATGCTCTCGATCCCGGCCTGCAGATCGGCGGAATAGACGGCCATCTCCTTTTTGCGGCGCTCATACTCCGCCCGCAGCTGGTTTCTTTTATCCTCCAGCTCGCTCCCTACCCGCGCAGCGGGCGCTGCCGATATGGACAAACGTTTTTCCAGACTCGCGATCTCGTCGTGCAGCTGATTCTTCTCGATGGTGATTGCTTCCCGTTTGGCCAGGGCGTCTGCTCGCTGCTGCGCCAGGGACTGTCTCACTGCTTCGACCTTTTCGAGCCTGAGCTTCAACTCAGCCAACATTCCCGAAAGCTGTTCGATCCTTGCCCCCGACTGTTCGCTCAAATTATTTCGCGCGGCCTGCAGCTGCGATTCCGTAACGGCGATCTTATCCTTCAGAAATTGGATCTGGCTTTCGTTTTCGCGGATCTTCTCAAGGACCCGGTCGGCCTCGTTGAGCTGTTGATTCAGTTCGTGCTGCCGCGTCCCCAGCCGGGCAATCTGCGAGCGAAGCTCATCCATTGCAACTTTATCGCCCGGTACAGTTTCGTTTCTATTCGACTGGCGCAGAAGATCCGCGATCTTATAGAGCTCCAACTGCGAGGCGTAGAGATGCTCTTCAGAAGCGTTTCTTTGCTTGCGAAGTTCCTGGATTCTTTTTAATTGCTCATCGAAGCGGGTCATGCTACCTCACTGACTAACTGCGTTCTCATCACGTCAGATGTTTTCCAACATCTCTTTGGCGTGCACGGCAACCATGCTGGGCTTTTGAAACAGGATGTAGGCCATGTTCGCCGAATTGGTTCCCCATTTATCCGGTGTATTGTCGGATGGAGAAAGGGTCGGATGCACTCCAGCCCGGATAAATTTCAGATCTGCAGTGCCGAAGCTGTCCCAGGAAAGATCGTCCCAGGTGACGCCGTCACTGCCCGGGTCGAATTCGATGTCCATGCCAAAGCGCGGCTCGCCCGGAATCTCCTGCAGGATGAAGAACCATCCCAGGTTATCGTCGAAGCCCGGGGTTTTCTCTGTGCCACGCGCCTGCTCGATCGTCAGGTCAAAACCGAAGAACTTGATATCCGGAAGGATCTCGGCCTTGAACAACGGGAATTTCACCTGCACGCCGAACGCATCTTCATCCAGGTCTTGATCGATCACGGGACTCTCGCCGGCGGCGTCTGTGCCTGCGACAGCCTTCTGCGCAAAGATCAATGTGTTGGGGTAGCGCTTCAACAGGTCGCCGCGAATAACCAGCACCAACTGCTCCGCTCCGCCGTCGGCAGTGCGTTTATTGTGACGGCCTAACAAGCTGCCGGTAAGCCAGGTGTCGATGGGGCTGATATCCTTGTGCTCCTCGGTCAATTGGGCTTCGGTCTTTCCTTCGGCCGGGCGAATGATGCCTTTCACATCCCAGAACTGACGGAAGTAGCTGCCGCGTTGATCGGTGGGATATTCGCGCCACAGCAGTTCCCCGCCCATTTCGTGGTTCAGGCCCACCATGTAGGATTCGATAAATTTCCGGTTGCTCTTCAATAACGAAATGGTGTTCGGCGGAATGAGCTGCAGGTTGGGCAGCAAAAGCTCGCCGGAGATATCGCTCAGTCCCTTGTACATCGGGTCTTCGAAATCGGGATACGCCATGGCCGGAAAAATATTCTCTGGTTGTCCGATGTTGATATACGCGGGGAACTGCACGAACGCGGACAGGCGCAATGGGAAGGCCGTATGCGGATGGATGGCCTTGCTGAGTTTTGCATATGCATTGTCCAGATCGAATCGAAGGACCGGCTTTTCAGGGGCTTTAACCGCCAGCCGCTTATTGATGTCGATCAACGCGGTGCGGAAGTTTGCGGCTTCGCGGCTGTCGCGCCCGGGTCCGGTGGAGGTGGGCGGAAGCGGCGTTTGCTCGTCACTTAATCGCAGGGTGAAACCCGGCTGGGGTGGAACGGACTGAATGCTTTCGAGCTGCTTTTGATTGTCCAGCATTCTTTCAGAAGCGTTCGCGTTTTCGATCATGCGGACGGTGACGATGAAAACAACGAGCGCTGCGATGGCGAGTACGCTAAAAAGCGCGTAGGCTCCCGTGAATACAGCCAACAGGATGAACAGCACCAATAAAAGGATCATGATCATTCGGCTGTGTTTGAGCAGCCACAACAGCCAGGCCGGCAGGTGAGGTGGGAAGACTGCATCCGCAATATCCTGCGTGGTGAACAAGCCGCGCGGGGTTCCTTTCGGAGGCGAGGCCGTGACCCTGCCTTCACTGATCTTTTCCACCAGCTGCGGGTAATTGAACCTCGTGCGCGGGCTGAGCCTGCGCGCGACAGCACCATTGGGCCGCGCAACGCGGCGGAATGCCCCGCTGAAAACGGCCGCTGGCAGCTTGCTCTCTCGAAGCATGGCATATAGAGTGGCAGGACTTCCTTTTACCTTCTTTAACATTGGGCTGCCCACTGCCAGCAGCGCAACACCGTGAAACTTGCTGAACGTTTTTTGTGTGTATTGAAATGCCACAGACATCATGAACTTGGTGGCCTTGATCTGTTTGTTCGCTTCAATGATCTTTGCGACCTGCTCCCAGGCCTTGCGCATGAATTTTTCCTGGTTCTTTTGCACGACCAGCGTCCCGAACCCTGCCGCTACTCGCGTGCGCGGATCCTTGTTCAGGTCGTGCACCCAGGTGTCCCGCGTGATATCCAGCAGCACTACATCAGCAGTGCTTTTCTTCGCATGATTCTTTCCATATAGGGGCGTGGAGATGATGGGATCTTCATCAAGGTTAGCCGCGATGGTCTCGGGCAGGTTGACGATCTTCTGCAGCTCCACCTGGAAATCGTTCTCTGTAGGCGGGTCCGGAAACATAGTGGACTGGGTCTCAGGCGACTTCATGGCCCCTTCCAATCCAAGAATGGCAGGTTGGGTGCCGGGGATTTCAAGGGTTGGGTCGTCTGCCCTCACGAAGCCGGGGCGCGAGCTATCCATATCGCGGATTCCTACTTTCCTATCCATCGCGCGGGGTTCCAATAGTTTTACAAGGGCTTCGAAGTCTGCGTTGACCCCGGTGCGGAAGAACCATTCGAAATACACCGGCATCTCGCCCCTGGGGCCGTCGTTATCCCAGGATGATAATTGCGCGTTGATTCCAGCAGTAGGCTGTTCCAATCCGGCCAACCTGCCGGTCTCGAAGGCGGGCACCACGAAGGCGCAATAAGCCGTATTGGATTCCAGCTTGCGGGGGTTGATCACGCGGCTGAATATCTGATCCGGATCGTTGTTCACGGTTTGGTTGAGCGACAACAGAAATCTTTCGTAGTCCGACAGTTCCGCATCCGGGATATCGGCATGGCTGTGCACGTGCGCCCATAACCAGGTCTCATCGTATGGCGGGAGCGCATCGTTATCCTTGATGGTGATCGAAGGCAACGGGAACCTGCGTTTGGAGCGTTCGAATTCGTCTTCCTTCAACAGCAATAGAACAACCCAGGGACGCAGCTTTTCCCCTTGCGGCGCGGCAGGCGTGTAACGCCAGGGAAAATCCTCGTCGTAGAATTCCACGAACGCAAGATAGTTCGGCTCGGTATCGGTGATCCAGTTCAGCGGCTCCGTTCTCACGATCATGTCGCGGCTGATGCCGATGATATCGCCCGGGCCGATCAGCGCAAAATTCTTGTTGATCGCATTCCCGTTGAGTCTCACCGAAATGGGCACCTCGGCCCTCTCTGTCAGGGTTGAGCTTCCGCTCCCCAGATCATCCGGCTCGGTGATATTGGCAGAGATGCCTCTGCGCGCCCAGGAATGGAATTGGTATCTGGCGATTTCAACACTCATGATTACACCGTCTCGAATTCGTGGCTTGAGAGGATCTGGAGCCGGTCTTTAAGCTCCGGCTGGCGTTCGATCAATTGCTGATAGATACTGGCGGCCTCAGAGTAACTCTCGGCAACCAGTTCAGGGCTATGCAGATGCAGGTCGCTCAGGTTGGCGATCCCGTATTGCAGCGGTTTGACATGCACAGCTTGCGGGGCATTGCTGGAGACGCGATTGTTCAGATGAGAAAGTGAGGCCTTGGAGGCAGCGCCGGCTTTCGTCGCGGTCTTGAAGAGATCCTTCGCCAGCTTGTAGATGCCGGCAAACGAAAGGCTGAAGCGTTTCTTGCGCAAATAAGCCAGTTCGTAATCCACACTCTTGCTGACCGGCAGTGAGACTTGCAGATCGCCGGAGGCCGCGATCTTGAAACCACTGGTTAACGGCTCGAAGGACGGGCGCGCGAGTTTCATATCATCGGTCAACTCGAAGAATTGGGCCGGTGCGAACTGCTCTTTGACCGTATCTGAAGAGAGGTCTGTCGTATTGCTCTTGATATCGGTCAACTCGAACTGCCTGGCATCCTTGGGCAACTGGCTGCCGAACTTATCGATGGGCACTTGCAGCGGCACCAACCGTTCGCTGAAGGTGAGCACACCGAACGGATGTATAACCAGCTTGTCCACCGGCTGGTCGATCGCCTTGACCGATACATGCAGGTTGTTCGTGTCGGGGATATCTGCCTTCCAATTGCGGATATCGTCCACTTCCGCGCTGAGCAGAGCCAGCAGGTCGGCCACCTCGGAATCAATGACAGCCGCCGAGTCGCCCCACGTTTCGTGGAACCGGACCGTGATATCGAAGAATAAGATACTGATGCTGGCTTTGCCGCGCACATCCCAGGGCGTGGGGCCGGAAAGTTCTCCGTGGAGCTTGATACCCATCACAACCGAGGTGCCGCGGCGCAGCGCCAGGCCGGCGTATAACTCCGCAATGAAGTGGAATGGATCGAACTGGAAGAGCACATCGAAACCGACGAAGCCGTAAATGTTGAAGCCGGCAGCTGCCGCGTACAACTCGGCTTTTGCGCCGAACTGGACCGTGTTGGAGGTCACAGCGAAATAACATTGAATGGTGATGCGCGGGTTCTGGCCCGATAACAGGCTGATCGTCAGCCTGGTCATGTGCTGCAGATCGGTCGGTATATCCTTGAAAGAAGGATGGAAGCCTCCCACGCTTAAGATGAAGAGAGGGTGATCGCCCCATGAGAGACGGAAGGCCATGTCGCCGGTCAACGTATAGGCCAGCAGCCTTGAATCATACAAGCTGGCGTCGAACGAAATATATTTGTTCTGGAAATCGATGACGCCGAGGAAGTTGATCTGGAGCTTTAACAACTCCGAGCCCTCGTCCGGCAGAAGCGCTTTCAGCACGCCCAGGATGGCGATGCGCGGTTCAGGGATCTCCAGCAGCAGGCCCACTTCGAGCATGATGATGGCGGGAGTCCCCCAGCCGATCTTCGCCATCGGACCGATGATGAAGTGATCCATGCGCGGAGGGAAGACCTGCGTGATGTCGCTGACGATGCGATTGATGTTGGCCACCACGTCTTCCGGAAACAGGATGCTCTTGAGCGCGTTGGTCTTGATCCCCTCGCGCAGCACGTCTATGCGGGCAGTACGGTTCAACCCCAACAACCCGCCCACGCCCATCAGAGTAAAGCCGAAGCCGAGTTGGATCGGTGTGAAGTCTGCGGTGATGATGATCAGCAGCGAGAAGCCGCTGCTGCCATCCGGTATGCGCGTGTTGATGATCCCGATCGCCTTGAGGCTGAACATGTCCTCGAAGTCCAGCTCCAGGGCACCGATGTATTCGCCCTTCTCGGAATCGAGGCGCAGGAAACCTCCGCCTTTGATCACGCCGCTGTCGAGCGATAACCCAGCCCCGTTCGGGGGTTTGAAACCCAGCTGAACATCGAATGGGCCGGCGTTGCCACCCTGAAAAACCATGCTCATCGATATGCCCATATTCTGGACCACGACGACCAGCGGACCCAGCGTCCCGCGAATGTTCGCCCCGGCCTCGAGGCTGATCTCCGGCTGCGGATCGACCTTGCCGATCAACCGGATCAGGATGTCGTCTATCGTAACGGGGCCCAGGCTCAGGTGTGGATGAGTCGCGACTTCGAATCCCCCGCCGCCCGTGAACTTGATCCCGCTGCGGTTGGACCATTCCACCGTCAGCGAAAAATCGAGCTTCTTTTCCCCATCCCCCAGAAGGCGGCGCAGGAATCCATCGTTTGCAGCGATCACCAGAGCCAGCTCTTGCATCGCCAGCTTCAGGATGACCTCGGGATCTTCAGTGGTAAAGTGAAAATCGAAATCCACTTGCATGCCCTTTAACTGCAGGCGGGCATCGCCCGGCGCGCCGACCAGGATGAAGGGTTCTGCAGGATTGAAGAGGGCGCCCATGCCGAAGCCCGCCTCCGGCAGGGTGGTGCCATCCGAGAAGGGATATTTCACGGTGAACTCGTTCGGCCGTATGATCAGCCCGAACAGTGCGTTGATATTGCTGCCTGCCCGGATGAGGAGCTTGATATCCTCGCGCACGCGCAGCTCGGAGCCGATCTCGGAGGGGATGCGCGGCTGGATGATAAAGCCCGGCAGTTTCGGCCCATCGGCAGGCAGTTCGAGGATCTCGATCGCAATCTCGCGGTTCTGCCCGGCAATATTTAAATTAAAGAAGGGGATCTTCAACAAATAGCGGATGCGCTTCTGGTCCGGATCGGTCACCGCATGGTATTCCCCGGCCAAATCCTGCGGGACCTGGATGATGCTCACCGGCGCATGAACGGATTGGATGAAATCCGAAAGCAGGCTGAGGAACTTCTCAAGCTTTAACTCCGGCGTGCCCCAGCCTATCACGCGCTCGGGCAGGGAATCTGGATGCGAGAGAATAGCCGGGAACTCCGACCATAAAATTTTGGAGCGAACAAAGGACGGCCGCGTTGGTGTTTCGGGAAAATGCTCCTGGTCGATCACCCCCAAAAGCTGCAGAATGCTGAATGCCCTGCTGGCGTATGTGGCCAGGTAATCGACCAACAGGATCTCGAACAGGCGCTCTGTGATCTCGCCCAGGAATGCAGATGCTTCAGGTGCAGGGATGCCGACCGGCACGCTCGAGAGTGTGGTGATGCCATTGTAGACGTCTCTCACTTTTCCCAGCAAGGCCAGCACTTCATCCAGTTCCGGTTCATCAGCCAGGGCTTCCAATTCAGTTGCGGCTTGCGCGACCATTGTGCCCAACGTCAGATATTCCGGAGGCACATTCGCGGCACCCCAACCGAGTCGGTAAAGGAACTGCCGGAAACTCTGGGCGTCAGAAACATAACGCTCCAGAGGCCTCAAGGCGTTTACGAAATTCCGGGTAATGATCTGCCAGGTACTCTCAGTCATTTATGCATCACCTATTGCAAGCGACCCGGCTGGGTCAATCGCCTATCTCGAACGGATAGTAAATCTGGATCAATCTGTCCACTTCGTGATGCAGGGAGGGATCGATGTAATCGGTGAGGATGTATTTGCATACCGAGCAGAACTCGGCGACCTGATGATTGTTGCGCATGATGCAGTGACCGGTCGCGTGATAAATTCCGTGATGGTATGTCCTGCCGCCGGCATACAGGCCCACGATGTTGCGGTTCTTCTTGGCGCACAGCGGGGTGCTGATGCTGACCAGGACCGGGGATTGTTCGGCCTCGAAATCCAGGGCCAGATTCCCATCACTATCGAGCTGTTCGTGCAGGGGATGGCCGGTACTGTCTATGTAGCCCAGGATGTTGGGCGCGGTCAGCTCGAGGGACGATCCGGCAGCCGGGAACTCATCCAGGATCCGGGGTGCGCGCAGCGGCTTGTACAGGACGGACTCAGCGGGGAAATCGACCACCAGATCATGCCCGGTCAAGGCGCCGGCATTCACAGGTTCCACCACAACCTCGTTTGCGGTTGGATCCACAAGGCGCACGATCAGCTCCGGACTGCGCGTGACGAACGGATAACGCGGCGCCGAGATCTGGGAATACTCGATGTCCTTCAAGATCGATTCCCCCAATTTGCGACGGCGCAGATGTACGATATCGTCTCGGGCAAAGAGGGCAGCCTGCCGCGGTTTCAGCTTGATGCGGTATTCAGAACCGTCCGGTGTGATCGCTGCCGGCGCGGGAGGACTCAGCGGCGCGAGGACGGCGCTCTTTACAATGCGGTGCCAGCGCCACTTGACCTTATCCGCGTCGAGCTGGTCCCCGCCGGGTGTCACGACCAGGTCGCTTTTTACCTGCACATTGGAAGACTCCTGATCGTCCCGGATATTGGAGGTGCCGGTAAATTGGAACAAGCGGCTTTTCTTCGTGATTCCGCCTTCACCGTACTCGTCGCTCAGGCCCAGCGAATGCGCGATCTCGTGCAGCAGCGTGCTCTTGCCGGGCATAAGCGGCATATCGGCAGGCAATCGGCTGGCCTCCAGGTCGGTCATCTTCACCGCCCGCCCGCCGGGGAAACCCGCGTTCACAGAGGCATCCGGCTGGATGCCAATGTAATCGCGTGATTCAGAGATCACATTGGTACATAAATTCCCGGATTCATTCTGCGCCCGGCCGGAATTGGCACACAGCAGTATGACGACATTGTCGTAATCTTTGCCGCGGTGCTCGCCGGATACGGGGTCGGTGCTCCAATCCCATACGGAACCGATGGGATGCAATACGTTATTT
Source organism: uncultured Anaerolineaceae bacterium (assembly GCA_964549865.1). Lineage (GTDB taxonomy): Bacteria > Chloroflexota > Anaerolineae > Anaerolineales > Villigracilaceae > Villigracilis. The sequence goes on along the minus strand of CAZJYB010000009.1, from coordinate 32,562 downwards.
TCGTCCTTGTACTGCAACTCGAGCAGGAACTTGTTGAGATTGTTGCGCTCGAAGCGGTGAAAATAGATCTCCAGCAGATTCGGGTCTTCATCCAGACGGGCCTTGGCCATCGTGGGCACGCCGTAGTACATGCCGATAAACGTATCGCTTTGTTCCACGATCCGCCTGTCCCCCATCAGCTTCCATTCATCGATCAGGTCGCCGTCCACCTCGTCGATCAGCGCGCCGGGCAGGCGGGAGATCTGTCTCCAGTAGGTTTTGATGTCACTGTTCGACATCCCCAGGTGTGCCAGCACGGGCAGGCCAAAATAGAAGCGCACCTGATTCGGGCCCCACTGATCAAGGTTGAGGTCGTCTTCAGACGTGGGCGAATCGTTTTCCAGGTCGAACTCGTCGGGGAACACGGGAACCGGCCTGGCGCGCGGCTCACCGAACACCTCGTACTTCGTCCCAATACCGCGCGAGACTGATGGCACGAATACCTTCCAGAAATTCATGCGCCCGACCAGATGATCGAACGGCTTGAAACTTCCATGTTGCCGCAGGCTGGTGATGAAATGATCGATCATGCTGTTGAATTTTGATTCATCGCCGTCCTTGAATCCGTCGGCCAGGAAGATGAAGTTGGGCACCTCGTCGCGCTTGTCGTAGCCCGCGCTGTTGGGAATGAGCTGCGCCTCCTGCGGAAGGGTATAGCAGGTTGCAACGCCGCGGGCGATGACGTCTCCTGCGCTGCCATCCTTGAATTCGGCCGACAAAAGGGCTTCCACATTGACGGGGTCGCCATCCGTATCGGCATCGTCGAAGCTTAGAAAACCAACGTCGTTGATGTGATCGGGCGGATCGCTGGACCAACTGAAAACATCGTCCCGCCCTTTCAACTCGGCGATCGTCTGATCGTCGAACTGGGCGTAGACTGAGAACAGAAAGGGTCGGATGTTCTTGGGGACACTCAGGCGGTGAGGGGTGAGCCAGGCCCTGGCAATGTGGTTGTGCAGGTGGAAACGCAGGAAAGCCTGTTTGCGGGGCGAGGCAGAGTCGTTCTTATCCGCCACCAGGGTGGCCAGCACGGTGAAATTGTAGAGGGGTTGAGGGGCCGGGTTGGCCCCGGCACTGACAACGCCCGTGCGGGCATTCACTTTGACGCCAAATCCCTCGTAGTCGTGAGTCGCGGGGTTCAAGCCGCCTCTGTAGTTGGGCTTGAACGTGCATTCGGCGTTCGGGTGACTGCCCAGGAAATCAGCCACCGACTCATCATGCAGGCCGGAGGTGGGGGTCGCCTTGGCGAAGATTCTCAGCCCGTCCAGGAGTTCGACCGGAGAGGACCTCCCGCGCATCAGGTGGATGTCTTCGCCGCTACTGCCAAAACGATTAAGCGACCAGTATAGGTCTATAAACTCCATCTTTTATTCTCCACATTCCTCGCACCCGAATGCGTTGCGGACGCGTGGATTTCGAACATTCTATCATCCTGCCTGCCCCAGGCGAATCACCCGTCTGGGCTAGTTCAATGATTTGCAGATCAACAGCTGCTCTACCGCACGCGGATCACCTGCCCCGCGTAGATCAAATTGACATTCGCGATCTGTGGATTAAGCGCCTGCAAACCAGAGACGGACGTCCCGTAGCTGTTGGCGATGATGCGCATCGTGTCGCCGGCGCGCACCGTGTAATAAACAGGGACCACCGGCAGGCTGATAACCTGCCCGGCATAGATGAGGCTTGCATTCGAGATCTGCGGATTAAGCACCAGGATGTCATTCACGCTCACACCGATGCGCCGGGAAATGATGTTAAGCGTCTCTCCCGACTTCACCACATAAGTTCCTCCACCGGACGGGGGCACATAAACCGGCGCAGAGACTCCGTAGGGGATGCACAGCACCTGCCCGGCATATACCCACCAGCCGAGCCCGGGGTTGGCCGCGCGAATGGCATCGATGGTGACGCCGCAGGTGGCGGCAAGGCCGCTTAAGGTGTCACCCCGTTGGACGGTAATGGTGCTGGTACAGCTCCACGCCCGCGCGTAGCCCGTGGACGCAAAAGATGCGGCGAGAATAACGACCAGCATGATGAATTGGAAGAGTCTTTTGGATGCCATGAGTGCCTCTCTTTACCATATGAGAATACATTCTATAACACCCGAAATCGGCATGGCGATACGTGGATCATTCAAAGAAAATCCCATATAGGCGGACTGGTATCAAACAAAAAAGGGATGAAGCCAAAATGGCTTCATCCCTTTTTTGTTTGAGCAGAACTTTAGTTCGAGATCAATTCCTTCCACGTATCAGGACCGACAATGCCATCCACATCCAGGCCGTTATCGGACTGGAAATCCTTTACTGCGTTGGCAGTCGCAGGACCAAAGTTGCCGTCCACGGCGATGTTGTAGCCAAATTTATCCTTGAGCAGTTTCTGCACCGCGCTGACCTCGGGTCCGGTATCCCCCTGATTGACCTGAATGATGAGAGCCTCCCAGGTTTCAGGACCAACGATGCCGTCCTCGCTCAGATTCTTGTCGGTCTGGAAATCTTCCACCCGGGATTGGGTGATAGGCCCAAAGGTGCCGTCCGCGTTCAGGTTGTAGCCGCGCGCCTTAAGAAGATATTGAATGGCAAAGACTTCACTGCCTGTATCTCCGGTTTCGTAAGTGGGCCAGTCCGCTTGTGGGACTGCGGTGGCTTTGATCTGCACCCAGAACGGGCCCGTGGACAAGCCAAAGACCGCGCCGCCGGGCTCGCGAATTTTCCAGTTGCCCTTGTACGTACCGGGCGCGCCCGGCGCAACGAGATTGACAGAGACATCGATGGTCCCGTTGGGGGCCACAGTACCAGCCGTCAGTTGCTGCGAGGCGGGGCCTCCCATCTGGTCGCCGGAGTCGAAGACGAGTTGATATCCCGAGGTCCACGTGCATGAACCCACGTTCTTGAGTTTCCAGGTCTTCGTAAAGCCGTCATTGACCGTGATGCTGGTGTTATCCGGCACAGTAATATCCGAAACGAAGGAGGCCTGATTGCACGGAACCGGCGTATTCGTCGCAGTGGACACGGCCGCGATCGTGGCGGTTGCGAGCAGCGTGGAAGTGACCGTGGGCGTGGACCCACTTGCCGCGGCAGTGACCGTCTGTGCAGCCTGTGTGAAGATCAGGCCGTCCGCATTTGGCGGAGCGCCCCCGGGCAGGTTGCAGGCGGACACGAGTAGAACAAGAATAAGGATCGATACGAATGAAGTGTGTTTCATGGCGTGCTCCTTTTAAGTCTCGTTAGTGTAGCAGACCCTGGTCGCCAAATCAATTTACAAAGGTACCAGCAATGGCATCCCCTATTGATACCAGAAGGGGATGCGCTCCCAAAAGCAGATTGACACGATATGAATGAAGCCTCGTTCTTTTATTAACGAAACACCGCACGCAGCAGGTTGAGCAACCCAACGAGCAGGACCAGAACTCCAATGATGAGACGGAACTGCTGCAGTGAATTTCCCATCTGCGCCAGTGCATCACCGATCGATGGGACCGAACGAAGTGCGCTGGCCGCCAGCACCAATCCCGCCAGGATCAACAAAACCCCTTGAAGGCTGAGCAGCTCAAGCACGCCGATCACAATGGCAACCACGCCAATGACCACGTCGAAGCGCGCCACGGCTTGGGCAAACCTGGCCGCCCCACCCTTCAGCCAGTGTGCCAGCAGCACCAACCCGGCCAGGATCGCAATAAGATTGCTTATCATCTTGTCACCTCATTTATGAATAGTTCCATGCTTGCGGAGCGCAAATGCAAAGATGAATATCCAGGTCAGGTATGGGATGATGACCGTTCGTTGGATCAGGCCGTTCCATGGGGTGAATGCATTCGGTATGCCCGGCATCTTTGTGGAAGCAGATAACAGGATGACTGCCGCGGTCGTGACGATCCCCGCCGCCAGGGTCCACCCTTGAAGCGGCCGCCACCCCGGGTCTTCGCGAAAGCGGCGCCAAAACACAAAACAGCTGACCGGCGAAAGTGAAAATACAAACGCTCCAAAGATGCCATGCAGTATCCCGTGCAGCGTCATCTGGTCGGGCGGGGTGGCAGCGGGGTCGGTAACAAGCGGGCCGGAAACCAGAAAACTGATCCCGATGATCGTAAGCAGGATGGGGCCGGCCTTCGATGCCTTCCCTTCCCGAAACTCAGCCGCCACACCGCGCGTAAAGGCCAGGAACAGCGTTCCCAGAATGATGAAATTGAGGATCTGAACCCAGCCGCGCGGACCGATGGAAAGCTCACTGATAAAGGCGCTGCGCGGGTCATAGCCGGGGCGAAGCCAGCCCTCCAGCGTAAATACTGTCACAAAGAGTACAGACCCGATCATGCCGGCCCATCCCGCAATCTGACGCCCAGCCATTATTGTTTTTCTCATGTTAAACCCTAAAGGTTTTTTTCGTTAATTATTACCACATCAGGTGTGAGAGTCTTGCCCTAAAGGTTTCCTTGACCGGTGAGAAAACCTTTAGGGTCTATACCATTAAAGTTCGATACCATTCAATAACTCCTTCAAGGCGATTAACTCTTCCTTTGACAAAGTCACACCCTTGCCCATCTTCTCCCGATCTGGTGACCACTCGCGGATGTCATACTTCGCATCCCTGTCGTTCCAACTGATTAAGTTAAGCTCCTTCGCCCATCCCGAAGCGGACTTGGAAAGCACGCCAACATTCTTGATAATTTCGTATTTGATTTCGGCCATTTTGTATCTCCTCAAAGTTCAAAGGGTCTATTCGTAATATTTCGTATTGTTCAGGTCAAGCGCCATAAGCAGGGGTTCCAGGGAACGCGCCGCTCTTTTATCCCAATAGGCAGTGTGTGCAAGGACGGTTCGATCGATCCATGGATTGCCAGATTGCAGCGGAACATCGCGCACGCCGACTCCGAACCACGGACTCATCGGACCGCCGACGAGGTCACCGAAGAAACCGCCGGCCGCGGGGAAGTACAGGTTATTCCAACGGGTGCAGGCAAAGAGCGCGGCATGATGCAGCGCGCGGAGTCTGATATCCAGCTTCGGTCCGTAGGCGTCCCATACCACGTAGGCATAACTGCGCTTTTCGCCTGTTTTGGTTTTTTCCACTTCTGCTACCGGCGGATTGGTGGGCAGTTCCCGTTGACGCTGGCGCCGGCGCAGGTCCGGTTCATCACTCGCCAGCAGCAGCGCGGCATGTGTCAGCGGGCTGCCCAACGTCACGAAATCGGTCACCAGCCACGGGCAGCCGAGCAGACGCAGCTCCTTCCAGGCATCCTGTTGGGCAGACATATAATCCTCCAGCGTCACACCCGCGACTCCCCTGCGCAGGTCCTCACCCACTTTTTCAACGCGTGCAAGCGCGGGCTGGTCAGACTTGCCGGGCTGCCGATAATCCTTGTAACTATCCTGCCATACGTGTTTCAAAATATCGTAAGCGATCACACTGCCCAGGCTGTGACCGACCATGATCACGCGGTCGTAGTCGCCCGACTCCTGGATCTTTTTCAACAGGCGGATGCCGTCCGCGCGGATATCCTGACGCAGTTTGATGTTGCCGGGCGCGGGACTCAGATAGCGTGCCACATCTCCGATGAACAACAGCACCACGCTTTGCAGCGCGGCAAACAATAACCCAGCGCCGCCCGAGATCAGCATGGACGTACTCTGTGTGATGAAGTTGAAGAAGCCAAGCCCAATGCCAGCTAGCACCGTGAGCAGCAGCAGCCACGAGAACACCCACAGCGGACGCAGTTGTTTGGGCACCCGCCGCGGACTGCGCAGCAGAAGTGCCGAGAGCCACGACCTGACATGCGTAAAAGTGGTGCCGCTGACCTTATAGGCCCAGTAATACTCGAAGAAATGCGTGCGCGGCTGGGTCCGGTTCTGCAGGACCCGCAGCTCGAACGATTCGGAGAGCGCGTCTGGACGACTGAAGAACTTCTCGCCGCCCTGAACGGGTTGGGGCAGCACTGCATCCACAAACCCGCGGATGGTATCCATGGGCCGCTGTTCGCCCATGCCATGGATCACGATGACCGCCTGTGTGTGTCGTTTTCGAACCGCCTTTTTGATCGCCATGTTGCTTCTCCTTGGCATTTATTTCAATTTGTATTCACGCGTGGGACTGCATCCGGCAAATTCCCGGTTACAAAATCATGGCCTCGATATCATCAATAAAGGTTTCCTCGCCCCTGTGAATCGCTTTGAAGGTATCGTATTTCTCCAGGTGTTTAAAATCGATGTGGGTCAGCTTACCCAGATTTTTTATGCTGCATTGGAAACTTTTAAATACAACATCCTTGTCGATGTCCAATGCCTCTGCATCGAGGAGCAGCCCCTCATCAAATTTAATATCCTTCACCAGCTTTTCCTGCGACAGTTTAAATGCAGTGGCCTTCAATTTGCCGGCATCATTCAGCCATAATATGATCTTGTAATAATCCATGGGGATGCGCACGCCTCGAAATATCCTGTCTTTTTCATCATTGAAAATAGGGCCATTAAACACGGTCATCCTCGCCTGTTTGCCCGCTTCCTTTTTTATCCCTTTTTCCAATACGGCCTTTTCCAATTTACCCCAAAATCCCGCGGCCCGGTTAAGACCCACCACCTGCGGGCAGGCATTGGTATAAAAGCAGGTATAGACGCCGTTGCGCAGCGCAGCCTCTTCGGTGTCATCCCAATCGGCATCCTCGAAGCGGCTCATATGTCCCTTATCGAAATTGGAAGCCGCATAAAATTTATCGGTCAATTGACATTCCACGTCGATGCGTGCATCTCTTAACCAATCATCCTGGCGCTTGCTGTTATCCAGCCTTTTGGCGGCGTCGCCCTCCACGTTGACCGCGCTGATGAACGGCATTTTGGCCAACGCATTGAAGATGACGCTGTGCTTGAAATACTTCAGCTCGATCTCGTTGTTCTTCAGCCGGGCGATCTGGTTTTGGATGGCCCTGACCTTTTTGGGTTGCGGCAGGGGGATCTTCACTCCCAGGAAGTTGGGGTCATACCCTTTACATATACTAAAATCCGCTCCCTGCTCTTTTTCAACTTTTGCAACCTCGAGGAATAATAGTCCATCTGTATTCCCACCGGACAACATGACCACCTCGGGTTGACCTCCTGTACGGATCGTTTTGTTCGACAAGCTTATCTCGATGGAATTGCCATCACCCAGCGCACTCACAGGTACATTGATGTTAATATTATTCCCTGAATCGTTTGTCGTCGCTTGAGCCCTTCCATTTACAGTCGCGAGAGTCCCGCTATTGACGATGGGGGCAGCGTCATCGATGACCATGAATCTCAGGTTTTCCCGCGGAGGTGGAATGGCAAGGCCAGCGACAAGCTCGTTGCCCGGGTTTTTTTCAGACAGGTGATTTAAGATGACGCTGATCCTCATGCCCTCATTCTTTAACCACACGACCCGTGTGACATCGATCTTATCGTCGAAGATGGGGATGACCTTGTCATTCTTATCGAGATACTCCTCGCCGTCTTCGCTCATTTTTGCAATACTCTTATGGTGCAGGCCAACCACCTGCCATTGGTCGTTAAAGACGGGACTGCCACTGCTTCCCTGTGCGGTATCCGTTTCGTAAAATATCTTGGTGGCTTCAATTCCTACAAAGATATTTTCCCGGATCGAAATTTGTTTATAGTCACCCTGCGGGTGATGAATGATATTTAATCTTTCCACCCGGATATCCCCGATCTTGCCCAGGGACCTATCCAGGAATAAATAGCCGATGCTGGTCAATGCAACCTTGCCCGTTACATCGGTGGGCCGCACCGCCACGAAGCAATAATCCAGGTCTTCACTGTTGAAAAACCCCGCTGTATCAAACCGGAATATCACCGGGCTTGTGGGGTACCCTTGTGAATCGTATTCATAAAAAAAGTGGACTTCGCTTCCCTCGGCCATCTCTGCATCTCTAAATACGTGCCAGTTGGTCAGCATCAGGCGGTCCGAGACCATGAATCCTGTTGCGTATCCGGTCTTTTTGCCGCCCTCTTTTATGACGATCCTCCCCACTTTTCGCTTGGTCAGTGCAATTAACTCGGTAAAATTGGTGTATAAGGAATCGTTTTTACCGATGGCCCGCTCATAGGCAAACTCTGTGGGTTCAAAACCTTTTGCAGAGATCGTTTCCTTTCTTTTTTCCAGGTTTACATTTTTACCCAGTATATTGTCTTGCGTGATCGCATTAATTAATGGCTTTTCTTCGCGCGAAATGGTCTCCGCCGGGGCGGCGCCAACGCTTTCAGTGGGTTGATTGTTGTCTTTTTTAAGTTGTTCAGCAGATACTTCCATCAGAAGGCCTCCTGTTTATCGATAAATTGAAACTTCCCGTTTTCAATTCTCTTGCGGCAGCTCGTACGTGCCCGCAAGTATAAACCCGTTCACCCCCACCCGCCCTTCGCAGCATCAGCGCAGCGATCCTGTGGACGGACGGTGGGGGATCGCACAGCACCTGAAATGCGTAGGGGTAAACGGTTCCATCGCGTGGACGATCGCGCAGGTCACGTCATCAATATCATTCATCACCTTCAGAATCATGTCTGTGTAGGGGCGACGTTTCGTCGCCCTGGGCACGGGGACCGTGCCCCTACCCGTTGGTTCAATTTATCTCTAATTCTACTCCCCCACCGTCCGTGCCGCGAAGCAGCGCCACAGCGGTGCGAGACGGCAAATTCCGTGATCTTCGGCATTTGGGGGAGATGCCCCGCCGAAGGTCCCTGGCGCTGTGCTTGCACAGCGTGTAGGGGCAGGGGCAGAGGGGGTTATTGACAACTGCTCATCTGAGAGTCGGGCTCGGCGGATGTCGACGGGGAGGGCCAACTGTCCGCGTTGAATTGTTCAACATAGCTGGATAATTCATTAAAGTCTGCATCCCAAATAAAAACTTTCTGTTTGAGCGCGGGGTGGTAGATCTCGCTGGGAATGAAAAGTTCGCGCGGAAAACTCGCGAACAGAATACTGCTGCGCGGAATACTTGTGCCGAGGCAGGCCAGTTGACTGATCTGCTCGGGGGTCAGGTCGGTTTGGATGTGGTCCTTGAACGAGGAGATGATCTGCGGCATTTGGGCCAGCGCCATGGGACTTTCCATTTTCTTTCGCACGGCGCACATCACAAGGTTTTGATGCGCTGCACGGGAAAAGACGCTCACATTGCGTATGCGGCCCAGTGTGAGAGCCTGTTCGCCGCTCAGATGCTGATTGCCTGCGGGAAAGTACAGGCGCGCGCTCCGATCACTGCCTGTGCGCCCATCCACTTCCTCGGCGAGCGTGACGTCTATGCCTCCAAGCGCGTCCACCAGATTCACGAAGACATCCATGCTGACGGCAATATAATGATCGACTTTCACGCCAAAGTTTAATTCGAGCGTGCGCGCCAGTAATCCGGGGCCCTGGCTGGGGTGATCCCAGAAATGCAGGCCAGGGTTGCCATAGAAATAGGCGGTGTTGAGTTTGTCGTGATCCTGCCCGGTGTTGTCGTAGATCTCCGGGATCTGCACCCAAAGGTCGCGTGGAAATTCCAATACGGACACGCGCTGCGTTGTATAGTTGACGCGCACCACGCGGATCACATCTGCGCGCCCGTATCTATATTGATCGGAACGCTCATCTGTGCCGATGGCAAGTATTGTCATGGACGGCAAACCGTAGCAAGGCGGCAGCCCTGAAAGGGCAGGCGTGCTTGTTGAGAAATCCAGCGTGGGGGCCAATGTGCCCGTACTGAACGGTGTGACTGTCCATGTGGCGGGCAACTGGAGCGAAGCGAATGTTGGCGATTCAAGAACGGGCCCGAGCGGTTTTTGGCTCCATGCCCGATACGCCCCACCCGCATAATAAATACCGATCGCGGCCATCGAGCAAGCGAGGGCGGATAAAATGGCGAGGATGGTTCTATGCTGATTTTTCATCGGGTCACCTGTATCAGACCCTAAAGGTTTTCGCGATTGACATGTAACTTATCACCCAGACTTTCCTGCAAGACGTGATCAGGGTTAACGGAAAAAACCTTTAGGGTCTCCGACGATTTCATATTTGATTTCGGCCATGATTTAGGTCTCCTGTTTAGATTCGGATTCCATCGCGTGGACAATGGCGCGTATCACGCCATCCAAATCATTCAACACCTTCAGCGAGTTCCCACCCGAGCGAAGTAGACCTTCGGTCAATTGTGAGCGGGGACGGAATATGTCTGCGTAGGGGCGACGTCTCGTCGCCCTGGGCACGGGGACCGTGCCCCTACCCGTTGGTTCAATTTATCTCCACGCAAGTATCCCCACAGTTTGCGCTCAGCGGGTGTCGATTCCTTGCGGAGTTTAATAGCCTGATGTCTTGTTCCTGGGTTGCTTCTTTCAGGGACTTCGCAATACGCCCCAAAGAGTACCGGGTTATCGTTCGGTCGCAGGATGGCGCTTGACTCCCTGCAATTCCAAGCCCTTGAGCCAGACGTGCGCGGCGTGTTGATATGTGCCCAGCCAGTTGACTTGCGCGCCGCTTAATACTTGATGACGGTTGGCCAGCAGCCGCAGGTTTTTTTCAGGATCAGTTGTATTTTGTAAACCCAGTGCGCTTGAAAAGTGATCTGGCAGGGTCGGGTTCCTTCCAATCAATGCGTCCAGGCGCGGATGATGGAGTTGCTGTAACCAGACTGCCGCGCTGTAATAACATTTCAGTGTGAGTTGAGCAGACGCGTTGAGATTTTTTTCGGCAGCGCGCACGTACACGGCGAATTCGGGATGTTCCAAAAATAATGGAATGAGCGAGAGACGCAGGCGGGCTTCATTGCTCGCGGCCAGTGCAGCGATCAGGCGCGCAGGTTGTTTGTGCAGGGATTCGTCCCTGCCCCCGCTGCTCATGATGAAATTAACGCCCAACGCGTGCAGGGCACTTGCCAGTTGATCGCCTGTTGTGATGGCTGGGTGACTCATGGATTCATTATATCCCACGCTTTTCGCTTGTATCAGACCTAAAGGTTTCCCGACATTAATGCAGAGAACGGGAGGCTGGAGCAACTGATATATGGGCGGGCATATATCAGTTTTTTGAATTTTTACAAAATATCACGGAAAGATGTGTATAGACTTGCAATTCCACGCCCATGTATCACACGCCCGAGACACGATTACTCCTCATAATTGAACTCACAGCTCAATACCTCCCCCATCTTGGGGGCACCCTTCGGGTACCTTCGGCGCGAAGGCAGGAGGGGGTTATTTTTCATCGGGTCATGAACGCCCTATCCAGCACGGACGGCAGCAATGCTAACAATTTTATCTTTCGCAAAGAATTCAAAAACCCGCCCCTCCAACCTCTTTGCACCAATTATTGTATGCAAATTCACCAAACTAATTGTGCAGGAACCCACCGAATTATATGGACGCCTGTCCATTCGCGATATCTCGAATCGCCTGTAAAATTTGATTTCGTGTTGAGTCTTTGAGCATATAACCAAGCGCGCCTGCTTTAATTGCTTTGTGGACGTTGTCGTCATCTGCTAAAATTGTAAGTATCAAGATGCGAGTATTGGGTACACTTACCTTTAAGCTTGCTATGGTTGTAATCCCGTCCTGGCGCGGCATGAGTAACTCAAGTATGGTTACATCTGGTTTCAGTTTTTTTGCAAGCTCAACTGTCTGAATTCCATCCTTGGCCTCGCCAACAACTTCCATATCGGGCTGGAGGGACAGCATTGTGACCATCCCTTGCCGAACAACATCGTGCCCATCAGCAACTAAAATACGAATCTTTTTCATAATATACCATCCATAGTGCCAGGCTAAATCTTTCCGCTGTACTCTTTCCCTTTTGGCTTTTTCTTTTTGACAGCAGGCAGTGGTTCTTTACGTAACAACCGGGCCTTTTTGTATCCTTGTGGCGTAGACCTTCTTGGCAGCATAAAGCAATTCTACTTCAACCCCCTCTGCCACTCCGCTTCGCTTCGGGTACCTTCGGCGCGAAGGCAGGAGGGAATTATTTTTCACCGGCTCATGAATGCCCTATTCAGAATGAGATCCGGATTCCATCGCGTGGAGGATCGCGCGGATCACGCCATCCATATCATTCATCACCTGATTGTTCCAAAAGCGGATCACTGTGTAGCCTTGTGATTCCAGATATTTCGTTCTTTCCTTGTCCTGATCTTCCTGTTCGATATGGTGACTACCATCCAATTCAATGACCAGTTTTCTGCGAGGCGCACAGAAGTCAGCAATAAACAAGCCAATGGCATGTTGTCGTCGAAAACGAATTCCATCTTCACGCATCAAACGAAGATGCGCCCATAATTTCTTTTCGGCAGGCGTGGCTTCCTTTCGTAATTCACCTGCACGATGAAGGACTTTCGGCGTAGATCGTTTGGGTGGCATATCACCCTCAATTTTAGCCCTGTCTATCGATCTTTTCAGCGGTTGAATGCGATTGTAAGTTTGAGTTCTTGCCCTACCCCATCCCTCCCCAAATGCGACAAACAAATACATGCTAATTATTCAAAGTTTCAATGTCGCATTTGGGGAGGGTGCCCGACCGTAGGGAGTGGCGGGTAGGGCCCTCTCGCCTTTGTTCTGTATCTTGTATTTTCCTATCCAGCACGGACTAATCTTACCCACTTCTCATTGAAGTTGACCTCGTCAACTCTCCAGCCAGCATTTGCCCATGCACGCGCATTGACATGGTTGCCCTCTTTCTCATTTTTCCACCATTGATGATATCCATGAGCAGATGGTGGCAGCTTGGAATTCAATTCTGTTTTGCCTACCATTTTTATTCTGCATCATCTAGAATTTCTGGAATAAATACTTGTTTGAGAGGTAATAATCCTTTATAACGAGAATCGAATTCTTCATAATGTTGCAAGACCAAATCCACTAATTCGTCGCCATCAATCAGACGGAGATTGCTTTTGCTTACTGCGAAGTTGACAGCTTGCTTTGTAAACGTGCCCAAAGTGACAAACAACCCAAATTCGGCCGCGCCTATTTTTCCATAGAGCGCTGAAACTACTGGGTCTCCAATACTCCCATCATTGCTCTTGACTTGCACCTTTATGATCGGTGGTTCAAAGCCAAGTTCGTCCTTATGTGCAATAATGTCAATTCCACCATCCGGGCCTTCGACCGAGACACGTGTTCGATAGTCCATTTTTTCAAGCAAATGCGCAACAAAATGAGCAAAAGGGTGCCCTTTGAGTTGTTGAGAAAGTCGCTTCAAGATAAAGTCACGGGTAGTTTGTTCAATATCTCCAACTACATAAGCAACGGTTTCATCTTCTTCCACTTCTGTTGGAGATGAAATTACCTTGCCTTCCAATGCTGATAGATATTCATCCGCATATGTTTTGACCTGGAAGAAACTCATTGCAGAGCCAATTTCATACAAGGCTCCTTGTGTAAAAGATGTGCGGGGAAGTGACTTTTCCCATTTTATAGAACGGGTGTTTGGATAACCCACGCTCAATGAAGGATTGTATTTATACTCACCTTCAACAATTCCTATATGAACTTGTCGATCACTTTTTGACGGATACACAACCACATCGCCAATTTTTAGTTCATATATAAATCGAAAAGGCTGGCCAGCAGCGACTGGAATGGCCCCTGGCTTTGTTTTAGGATAAGCATCAATCAATTTTGCTTTGAATGCTTCGCGATCTGCTTTGATCGTGGACAAGTCGCCCATTTGATCCCAACCCAAGGCAACTACATTTTTCTTTAGGAAAAGCGGTTCGGCATCGCCAGTTTTCCCTGCATGGATGCCCCAAACAGTAATTTCTTTGTTTGCCATGTTATTTATCCTTTCTTTATCGGATCTCCATTTTCAGTGAACCAACAATTCAAATTGAATGGGGAATTACCTATGCGCTTGCCAATAGGTTGAAAAATGAATGCCTCGTGTTCTAAACCTTGTATGAAGTCTATAATTTCCCAGTTTTTGGGGTCGGCTTTGCCTTCTCGTATTCGCATTGTTAACTCAACGATTAGAGTATCTTTTCGAACTTTTTGCCCAGCGACCCAGCCATGCCAAGCACTTGGTTTTAGCTCATCAATTACATCTTTTCCAAGGGCCTGAGTGTTCTTTTCTTTGCCTGTTTTGAAAGTAAATTCCACAGGTAGGGATAGATCATCGATTACCGCTCGAAGAAAAGGTTTGACTGGTGTCTCGAATGTATTTGTGGTTATAGAGAAGGCACGAATCGACTGGCTTTTCAGCCTTTCTATTCGATATCTTCCGAACGAGACCTCCACTTCAACAGAATCTACGACCGGATCATTTTCATCGATTTTTATAGATTCTGGTGGTGTCAATTTGCTTGAAAGGTCAACATCTAAATATGCGCTTAGAAGATCAGCGGCTAGTTTTGCATAACCTTCCAACTGATAAATCGATACGGCAGTTACCTGGTTACCTTGATGATAGAGAGTGTTCCTTAAATTATGGTAATACTCGATGTAGTCGAAATTCAATCCAGATGCTTTCTTAGGATTTGAGCTCTGCACACCACGAAGCAATTCATGAAAATTTCCATCTACTGCCTCTAATCTCTCACCTCGTTTGATTTGAAATTGCGCAACGCCTTCCGGCAGAGTTAGATAGGTTTTGAGTAGCGTTTCGACACCTATATCAAGTACTAGAAATGCCAAACGACGATCAAAATCACCACCTTTGTGCATACGCTCCAGAGCAAACTCTATAAGCTCTGTCGGACCTATTTGCCAAGGATGCGGTGCTTTGACCATTACGAATACCTTTACTTAAAGGACCTGTGAATATTGCGAGATCAAACCTTCTAAAGTCATGTTTTCTGCTATTGCATCATGAGGGATGATGGCATATTTCCAGGTTTTTCCGCCGTTTTCTTTGTTGTGAGCAGTAGCTCGTTTGCACCATAGTACGGCAGCGTCACGTTTTGCTTGAACCACCCGTGTATCTATTTCTCCACTAGCCTTTGGCTCTAACAAATAAATATATCTATCAGTTTCAGCAACAAAGTCAGGTTGATATTCTGGTTGTTCAATACCATCTTTGTAAAATATCTGGAATTGACCCAGTACAGGCTTGAACCATTTTTCAGCATAGCGATCCAGAATGATAGCCAATACTCGTTCTGTATCAGATTGAAATTTTTGAACTGGATATAGACAGCGAGTGAATCCTCCGTAAATGATCTGAGCAATTTTGCGCTTATCATTCGGTGGTATGTGGAAGTCTTGTACCGTCGTTTCTGCGTAAGCAGTATATGCACTTTCTTTCAAGGCTACAAAGCCACGAATTACATTTACTTGATAACCGCTAGATTTCTCCCATTGATGATCTTGCATTTGTGCATGAATCAATTCAGCTAGCTGTCGTTGAAAATAAACAACTACATTCAAAATTTCATCTGGCCCCTTCAAGTAATTTTCAAGGTGACGAATCATTTGTTTAGCCAGGTCGTAAAGCAGATCTGCGTGAGTGTCATAAGAAATATCTGGGAAGTTAATGAGCTGGCGGACAATATAATCTTCCAACCGTGTTTCGGAAGCGACTCGAGTGCCTGTACTGAGCGAATCCTGTTCATTGGTTTGTAAACTGCGAATTAGTAAATCACGATCTACGGGCTGGAAGTGAACATGGCTGGTATCGACATTAAATGAGTGAAATCCGCTACTGACATCACCTGTTGGCACAACTACGATACGAGGAATATCGATTGTTAATTTCTGAACCTGCTCAATAGTCTGTTTCACGATTTCAGCGAAGTTAGGCAGTGGATGGGACTCAAATCCCGGCATATCGGGTTGAACAGGAGGAACATATTGCCTCTGAACTTCAAGCACGATCTCTTTCATTACTTTGCCTTGTTGTAAATGCCCTGATGTAGGCAAAGACTCTCGACGTTGAATGGCTTGATAAGTAAGTTGGGCAACTTGTTGTTCTTCTGGAGTCTTGAATATTGACTGAGACGCAATACTAGAGCCGTCTGAAGGATAAGGAAAGACTGTTCCTTTCAGCTGGTTGATTATTGCAGGTGTGGCAATAACAGTGGTAGTACGTTGCTTACTTTCAATTGGATCCAGGATAACCTGCTCTAAATGGATCACTGAATCAGGGCGATTGGCTTCATCTACGATTTCTTGAAATTTATCGTGTGCAACAATGTTCAGGCGATCAACTGCCTTTACCCCAGTGCGTTTACCGAAAGGAAGACGCAAACCACGGCCAATGGATTGTTCAATCAGAATGCGAGCATTCGCAGCGCGTAAAGGCACAATCGTATACAGGTTGGTGACATCCCAACCCTCCTTGAGCATATTGACATGGATGACAATTTCTGTGGGTTCTTTCGGGTCTTCCACTGCCAGTAATCGTTCAACAACCTCATCTTCTTTTGTGGAAGAATCGACTTGAATTACTTTCTCTTTGTACCGACCATCAAAGAATTTATCTGATTGAATAAGATCCAACAAACTTCTTGCATGAGTAGTATCCCGAGCAATTATCAAAACAAATGGTTTTACAAACGGATTATTTGTCTGCCGAGCATAGGTTTCCAACTCCACTTTGACATTTTCGTGAAGCCGTATACCATCTTCGAGTTTTATTTTTTCCAATTCAGCGGGAGTATGTTTTTGTGGCTGAAAGTTTTTCTGGGTAACAACCGCAGGCTCTTTGACGAAACCATCCATTAAAGCTTTTGCTAATGGATAATCTAGAATAACATTCTTAAAGGGAATCGCTCCTTTGCTGGTTTCCACGAATGGAGTGGCAGTCAATTCGAGTCCCAAAATGGGCTTTAGCTCATTGATCGCTCGCGCACCTGCGCTGGCACGATAACGATGCGATTCGTCCATCAACATCACCAGGTCAGGCAAGCTGGCGAGATAATCAAAGTAACTCTGGCCTATATATTCTGAAAGCCTTTTAATGCGTGGAGAATTCCCTCCGCGCACTTCAGAATTGATTTTGGAAATGTTGAAAATGTTGATCTTGCAACGCAAGAGTGTGTCAAATAGTGACCCGGCTGAATTTTCGTAATTATCTCCAGTAATGATGCCCGGAGGATTCGTTGCAAATTCAGCTATCCCTTTGAATACATATTTGGGAGTGTTGGGCGTGAAATCGGTGATTAGTTTGTTATAAATGGTTAAGTTTGGAGCCAGAACAAAGAAGTTATTTAAGCCATGGGCCAGATGTAAGTAACTGATAAATGCACCCATTAATCGGGTTTTGCCAACACCAGTTGCGAGTGCAAAACAAAACGAAGGGAATTCGCGTTCAAAATCTGTAACCGTTGGAAATTCCGAACGGATCGTTTCAAGCACTACCTTTAAATCTGGTATCTTATTGGGCGGCATAATTTCAACTACTCGATCCAGAATTTCCAGGGAATTACGTTGTGGCGGACGCAAGCTAAGACGGCCACTAATCGCATTAACTAAACGATGCATTAGTTTTCCCCTCCTAGATCAAGACCCAGCTGATGCACACCAGGCAGATTAGTATTGTTCTCGTTAGGCTCCAACTCCTGTGAGTTTGAAATTGCTGCGGGCAGGTTGGCTACTTGTAAACTGTAATCATCATGCCCATATTCACAACGGGAAAGTACCGCCAACGGAATTTTTTTAATTGTTAAGTTGGGGTATGCATCTCCGTTTGCTGCACGATATGCCGAACATAGCACCAAAAGGGTCTTGTGCGCGCCAACTTCTTCACTAAGCGCCAGCAATTGTTCGTGACTCAGAGTTTGAGTGGTTACATAAATAAAATCCTGCTCAGTAGAATAGCCATGCAACCAATAATGTTCGTCACTAGGAGAAAAATTAAATCCTTCCAGCTTGCAAACCGCTTCCGCCAACATGGCGGCATTATATTCTTTGTTGATGATCCAGTTGTCCCAACGATCCTTTTCCAATAGAGAAGGTGCTAAGCGGAAATAGCGGAATCCACCACCGCCTTGCCACTCGGTTGTTTCGGTAATACCGCCAAGATCATCTCCATCAATTACCCTTTTCATACGAGGGATTATAAGAGTTTGACAATGCTCGCCTAATTCAACCATAATCCAACGACGTCCCATTTTATGAGCTACTGCACCTGTAGTCCCAGACCCCGCAAAAGAATCAAGAACGATATCTCCAAAATTTGTCGACAAGTAAATTATCCGCTCCAATAACTTCTCTGGTTTTGGAGTATCGAAGGCTTTAGACTCTAAAAATATTGCTTTTATTTCAGCCTTAGACGTTCGATTGCTGCCAACTTCTTGGTGAGGCCAGATCGTTTCGGGCGGGCGACCTGTACCTGTATCTCCATAAATTCTAAAGTATGGTGTCCAACCATTGCGCCCTTCCACCCATTCAATTCTACTATCCTCTTCTTCAACCTTTTTTTGGCTCCATCGCCAAGCTCCGTCAGAACCATCTTGTTTCTTTGGATACACTTCACTACCGTCTGGCGCCTTTAAAGCAAAAAAGAGATTTGGACGTGCTTTACGACTGTCCCCTTGTCCGCCCATTGCCCTTAATGGTTTTAGGTAATATTGCCGACCTTGGTTATCGAGCTTGTTGTAATGAGATGGCAATTCCTCATCTGCCAGTCTTTTTAATATGAAAGAATCAGAGTTTTTAGCAAAGACAAGAAGATGATCATGTCGAGAAGAAAAGAACTGAGCGTCCATCCTAGGACTATCCGATTTTTCCCAAATTACATTGGCTATAAAATTGTTTCGCCCAAAGAGCTCGTCCAACAAAACCTTCATATAGTGAGCTTCATTATCGTCTAAAGTGATCCATAGCGAACCGTCGTCGGAAAGTAGTCTGCGCAATATTTCTAACCGATCTCTCATTAATGACAACCAAATAGAATGTTCTAATCCATCTTCGTAATGTTCAAAAGCACTTCCTGTGTTATATGGTGGATCAATAAAAATACACTTAATTTTTCCTGTGAACTCGAGCTCCAAAGCCTTCAGTGCTAATAAGTTGTCGCCAAAAATAATCCGGTTGTCAAAAATATCTTGTTCGGAAATACGATGACTCGCATGATAGCTGATGGTTGGGTCTTCTAGCAATATGCGTGGCTCTAGACGCGGGCGCTTATCTTTCCCGATCCAGGTTAATTCTAATTTTTGTTTATTATTGGTCATTGCTTGCTTGTCCTTCATTTAGGCCTGTTGCGGTGTACGGTTGATTCAATATTTCAAGAGTTTTGTTACGTAAACGTACACAATCGGTCGCGTTACTAAATACCGATTTGAAATGGCGCGGACTATCATATCCTATTCCATCAGCTTGTAGGCTAACATAGCCCAATGTTTCACATGCCAACCATAAGATTTCGGCGTATTCCAGCGTAGTAGAGCTGATTTTTTGAGCATCTGTTGGGAGTATGGTCATATCATCTCCCTGCTCCAATCTTAATCGTAAAAATATTATATTCAGGATAAGCCAGCGTGCATTTTCAAAGAAAGTTTTTCGCGCACCTGTCTCCACGCGCGTGTTTACTTTCATTTGATCAATCACAATGGTTTGGATCTGAACTGCACGCCAAACAGTCCGTGCGGCACGGTCAGATCTGAAAACTCGCGAATACCGCGTGTTGTTTAGTGGGTCATCAGGAAACACAATATCCAACGACCATAATGACTGGCGATTTGCCAATACCCGAGCAAGAAAATCCATATCTCCATTTTGATATAAACAAGCCAGGGCGGTTGCAGCTTCTTTGAAAGTAAAATTATACTCGTCGCTTGTTGGCGCATCTACATCGTCTTTATAATGATAATGAATCTCGCTTAACTCTAGTACATCGGCAATTCTTTTTTGATAAGGCTGCTGCGCAATGAAGTTATACGAAACGATGCGGTTTTGGTAATTGGCTGTTCTGGTGATTTCTTGAGCAAACTCGATATCATCTTCGCAGTGTTCGAGTGAAATCAACTTGATAAATACATAACCTTCTGGCTGGGTATCTGCTGTCTCTGTAAATCGCGTACCAATAACTCCAACGGTTTGCGCCCCATTTACAATTGAAAATTCCACCGCGGTGACACGCTTAGATTCTGCTTTTCCACGATCAGCATGAAATATATTCATGCGTTTACAGTATGCAGTTAGCCCATTATTGTAATAAACAAATGATTCGGGGTTTTGGCGGAGTGTTTCTAAAATCCCTGTGTTCACTTCTGTATCGCCTTTATAAGCACGAATATTGGCGGCAACAAGTTTTTTTCCGTGTAGGGCATACATGTTAGCGATGTCAACTAGTTTAACCAGGCCATACAGAGTCTCATATGGTCTATCAAGTTGGCCCGGAAAATGTAATGTGAGCTCAATTTTCGGTATTCCAATTGGCTGATCTGCCTCTGTTAACCAATCAATGATACTGGATAAATTGTAAGAAGCGTGAGAGAAATAATCAGATCCTTGAGAAAATCGTTCGACCAATTTATCGAACTGCACAATTTTTGTGGCATTAATTGCGTGAATTGAAGAGTACACAACTACACCTCTGACTTGCAGAGGGTCGCTATTGTTTAGTAAAGCATTAATTTCAGAAATCCGTGGCTGCCACGCTGCGCTTCCAGAGAAGTAATTTAAATCGGCTGTCAGTATAGCTTCCAAGCCATTACGGAATTTCTCCAAACCATCAGGCTCTCCTTTTCCATCGGCCTTATATTTGGATTGAATAACCCACAATGTGCCACTTGTTTGTTTTGCATAATAAATTGCATCAATTCCCCCATCGCCACCTCCATCCACAACAGAAGTAGCAGCATCCTCCTTTGAGCATCCAGCAAGCTTATAAATAGCATATGCAGCAAGGGCACGACTAAGAAAGTTGCGCTCTCGTTCTTCTGGAGTTCCGGTAGTGGCAGATGGAATAATGCCATTAAACTCGGCAAGTAAATATTTCCGAAGCTGTGGTAGGCCATCTGGAATTTCGTCGATCATACGATACTCCAGCGTACACAAAAAAGCTCAGAGATGGCTTCATGTTGTTCCATACGTGCTTCTGTTTCTGCTATGATCTTGTCTCGTTGTGCATCAATTTCATCCTGAGCCTGGAAAAGCGTGCGACGTTTGTCAGAACGTTCTTTTTCCAGAGATTTCACTTCTTTTTGTGCCAAGAGTTTTTCTTCAAGGGTGATTGCCGCAAGTGCTGAACGGCGCGCTTCTTTAATACGTCGGTCATATTCCTTAATTTCGCGTTCCAATATTACTTTGCGATCATCCGACCAGGCTTCTAACTTACTAATCTCAGCCTCAAAAATCTGCGCATTACGCAAGCCTATTTCTGACAATATTGCTTTCCGCTTCTCGTCTGTTTGGAGATTAATCTCAGCGGGGCGTTCAGCAAGGTTATTTTCACTCTTAACTTGCGCCGGTAATTGAAATAACCGTTGCGCAATATCTTCCTCTAATATTGTGCCATCATCATTGTAGGCTGTCCAAATAAGTCGATCTTCAGTTTGTGCAAGCGACTCTACCGTTAATTGAGATAATTGGCACCACCCTCGTTTGTGTGGCATGGTTTCTAGGACGCTGATTTTGTTTTGTGCATTGGTGTAATCAAAAATCAATTCCGCAGACGGCAAGGGATGATCTTTGGCTTGTTTGATAACTTGTTGCGCCAAAGGATGGGAAAGCCTATAAAAATGGGCACCGCCTGATCGACGGGGTAATTCATAAAGGCCAGCTGGTATATCCGTTTTTACATATGTTCCATCTTTCAGAACAAATGAAGAATCGCTTTTAAAATCAGCGTGCCCATCCAGTTCATATTTAGTCAATTTCATAAGCATCTGTTCGTAACGATTGAGGTTTTGTTCAGTGTCTACCGCCCGTATGCGTAATTTCTCTTTAACCTCGTCGTCAAAATTTTCTAATAGAGATTTGCGAGCTTGTGTCATCGCATCTTTAATCTCAACGCTTAACTCTTCCTGTAATTTGTCGAAAGATGCATTTATTTCTTCTTGCGTTCTGCAATTTTGGTAGATCTCTGCAATTCTAGTCTCAAATGCAACGCCCGATTCTACAACCCCAAGAACTTCATCGCTGGCACCAAATACGCCCGCAAAAAGTTGAAATTTCTGATCGAGTAATTCATAAACACGTAAATCAGCTGCATTCTCATTGTTAAGAAAATTTACAACTACTACATCATATTTTTGACCATAACGATGACAGCGGCCAATTCGTTGTTCAACGCGCTGTGGATTCCAAGGAAGGTCATAATTAACCACCAATGAACAAAACTGCAAATTAATGCCTTCTGCACCCGCTTCCGTAGCAATCATAATTTTCCCTGAATCATGGAAATAATCTACCAATGAAGAGCGCATATCCGCTGTTCGTGAACCCGTTACTTTGTCGGTATTTTGATACTGAATTATCCAATCGTTATAGATTTGTCTTGACTTCTCATCATTGTTGGAACCATTGAACAAAACAATCCCATCATGATAAGGGGTAGCAGCCAGTAAGCCTAGAATGTACTCCTGGGTTCTCCGTGATTCCGTAAAGATTAATGCTTTTGGGGCTGCTCCAATTTCGTGAGCTTTATTAAAGGCTGTTTCAAGCGCCTTTAATAAAGCTTGGCCTTTGGAATTTTCAGTAATTGAAACGGCCAAATCATAAAAGCTTTTTAATTCAACGATTTCAGCTTCTAGGGCCCCACGTTCGATTGCAGTTAACTCAGGTGATTCATCGGGCAGATCCCATTCTTCTACTAATTCATCCAAAACCTCGAAGTCTTCGTCTAATTCTTCTTCAATTGATTCAATTGGAAGAGGAGCTTCATCAAGTCTTTTTTGTAGTCGTTTTGCCATTTTATCGAGCGCCCCAGCAATAGCAAAAGTGGAAGATGCCAATAACTTGCGTAATACAAGTGTAAGGAGTTGCCGTTGACCTGAAGGCAATGCTTGTAGTTCTGGTTTACGAAGATATTCAGAAATTAAATTATAAAGTATTGATTCGTTCTCTGACGGAGTGAATTCTTCCAGAATTGGAAACCGCTTTGTATATTTGATATAAGGCAACACTTGACTTCGTAAAGTACGTTGACAGATTGGATTTAGACGCGCTTTCAGTGCTTGAAATGTTCTAGGGTCGTTTAAATCACTAAACTGTTCTCGAAAGCTGTTGAGATCACCAAATGCATACTCATCAATGAAACTGACCAAACCAAATAGTTCAAGCAGAGAATTTTGGAGAGGCGTGGCAGTAAGCAATAATTTATCAGTACCTTTAAGAGTGTCACGGAGTTCATTGGCGATCTTGTTTGATTTTTTATATACATTCCGCAAGCGATGGGCTTCGTCAATGACAACCAAGTCCCAGAGAACACGAGTTACATCTAGTGATTTTTTGCGAGCAAAGTGATATGAACAAATAATAATATTGGGGGCATCAAAGGGATTAGGGTTTCCATCCCTGGCGGCCTGGTTATAACTTTTCGATTCGAGAATTTGGGAAGGCAAAAAGAATTTTTCTTGTAATTCTTGAAACCATTGCTTGCGCAGATTTGATGGAGTAATTACCAAAATTTTTCGTTTGCGTTCGGCCCAACGCTGGGAGATAACGAGCCCAGCCTCAATTGTTTTCCCCAAGCCTACTTCATCTGCCAGCAATGCCCCTTTTGAAAGTGGAGAACGAAATGCAAACAATGCTGCATCAACCTGATGGGGATTCAAATCCACTTGAGCATCCACAAGAGTTCCTGTAAATTTCTCAGGGTCATCTGCAGAATGTCGTTTTGTTAATTCATAACCAAAATATTTTGCATGGTAGGCAGTTAGAGTCATTTTTGGTTTTTCCCGAATTATTTCTGACCTTAGGACGCTTTACTAGCGATGTTATCTCCTTTAGCCCTAATAATACAAGACAATATGGCGTCTCTGCACATTGACTTCCCAAGTAGGGTATCCCCGCTAATTTAGCTAAGCATACCCGAAAAATCCGTGGGTGTGCAGGCTAACCCCCTCCCGACCTCCCCTCGCGCACGCCGCAAAGCGGCAGTCCCGAGCGCAGCGAGTGGGCAAGATGGGGGAGGAGTCCTTGCTGACTAACATCTACCTTGCTTTACCCGCTTATGGGCCTCGTGCAATTCCATGGCGGCTGCCTACGATTTCTTCTCAATATATTTGACGCCATCCACATTCTTGAAGTGTGCGTCCTGTGTCCACAGCATGGCGTCATATTCGCGGGCAGTCGCAAGGATGAGGCTGTCTGCCATCGCGAGTTTCAGGTCAAGCGATAGCTGCGCGGCGTCAATTGCAATTTTACTGTCCAGTTCCACAATACGACCATGAGACATGATCCCAACTGCCTGCAATGCATGTTCCTCCCCCAGGTCCAGCGCAAGGCGTTTGAACACCTCGTAAATGCAAATGGATGGGACGAGTAAATTTTCCAGGTCCTGAACGGGCGGAATGAAGAATTTGGCGTTAGACCCACTGGTGAAATATTCCACCCAGCCCGAAGAATCAACAACGTTCATCAGCGCGCCTCGTCCTCTTCCTCACGGATATTATCGGCGCTCATTCCCTTGAACATTCCCAACGCATCCTTGATGGGCGGCACAATCACCAGCCGAATGCTTTTTTGATAGGGAATGAACATCAGCTTTTGCCCCGGCTTCAAATTGAATTTTTCACGAACTTCGCGCGGGATCACGATTTGATATTTTGACGAAATGGTGGTCAAGGCTTCCATTTTTACATCTCCTGTATCGAACAGCAATTGTAAAATATTATACCATCGTCCTTTAGGGCACAAAATAGCCCCTTTTGGCGTTAAGATTAATACAGAAGACTGACTCCAGGAGAAACATGAAGACAAAAAATTTGCTTGCTACATTAATGCTGACTCTCGCGCATGCGGCATGTGCCTCGCAACCCGTGACGACTCCCACGCCTCTACCCACCGCCACCGCCCTGCCTGCGTCTGAGACCTCAACGGCCATCCCCGTCCCCGCCTCAGCCACAGCGCTTCCAGCACAAACTGCTTTCGTACCCAGTGCCACGCTTCCCCCGTCCGGTGTGCCGGCTTTTACAGCCACAGCCCAGACGCCGGTGACCGGCATGTATAACCCGTACGCAGTCGTGCTGGTTCTGCCCGGCGACATCCTCAACATCCGCGCGGGTGCCGGCGCAGGAAACAGCGTCGTTGGCTCACTCCAGCCCACCGCCTTGGGTGTGAATCGTACCGGTCCAGCCACCAGCGCAGGCGGCGACCGTTGGGTTGAAATCCAAAACCCAGGCGGCGGCACAGGTTGGGTCAATGCAAACTTCCTGACCGAACATATCACAGCCTCAACTTTTTGTGGTGACACGCGCGTGAGCGGGTTATTGAACAGCGTCCGAAGTGCTTTGCTTAATTCCAATGGCGACCTGCTCAGTTCATTGGTCAGCCCTGCGCACGGTTTGGATGTGCGCTTGTGGCGTTATGGCACAGTCGCCAACTACTCACCTGAAGAAGCCGAATGGGTCTTTGAATCCGAGTATCAAGTCAATTGGGGTGCGGCACCCGGCAGCGGTGACGAAACGCGCGGCTCATTCACTGCCCAGCCTTTGCCTAAATTACAGGAAGTATTTGGCGCCAGTTATTCCATGCACTGCAACGACACACTCGACCTCGCGACGTTTAACTTGCAACCCTGGCCCCCTGAATATGGCAATATCAATTTCTACACGATTTATAAACCCGGCACGGAGCAATACGGCGGATTAGATTGGCGCGCATGGACGGTTGGCGTTGAATACGTGCAAGGCAAACCGACGCTCTTCGCGCTCATTCACTATCAGTGGGAGCCGTAGAGGTACACATCCTGCGACATATTGAATCTGCATCCGACACGCAGCACCTGATGAAGCCGTAGAGTTATGAGAGACACCTCTCAGTGAGAGGTGTCTTTATTCTGCAGGGACTATTTTGGATATGTCCTGGATCAAGGGCGGGATCTTATTCTGCATCGTGTCCCAGACCAGTTTGATATCGACCACATCGTATTCGTGGATGACGAGATTTCTCATGCTGGTCATTTCGCGCCATGGAAGTTGAGGATATCGATCACGAGTTTCCTGCGACACCCGCCGCGCGGCCTCACCAATAATCTCAACACGACGAATGACTGCATCCTGGCACTGCATATCCCCGTAAAAGTCGTCCCATGATTTGCCTGAGACGTAATCGAGCGCTATTTTTGCAGATTCCAGAATATCCACCAGATAGGTATCATCACGTGACATGCACGACCTCGGCTGAATCCAGGATCATTTTCCGCCTCAGGTAATTGCGGCTGTTCTCGAGGCCGCGTTTACTGATCAAATCGACGTCGCGACCGAAGATGGCGCTCAGTTCATCCTGCATATGTACCATATCGAATAAGGATAGGTTCGCTTGAGGGTTAAAAGAGACCAGCACATCCACATCGCTGTCCGAACGAAAATCCGCGCGCAAAGCAGACCCAAAGATCGCAAACTCTGAAATATTCCAGCGCTTGCAAAACTCGGCAATTTTCGCCCTGGGAACTTTGATCTTCAACTTGTCCATACTGTGATTATAGCAAATTTTGTGGAGACCTCTCTGCCCTGCAGAACAGGGCAGAGAGGTCTCGTTTTTAACTACACGTGTTGGTCAGTGTATCGTAACTGCATCCGGCTGCGGTACAGGCACCAAAGTTTCCATTATGCTGCGAGCAGGTATTTCCTCCGCCGGGCGTATCGCCTGTGTCGCGGGCGCAGTTGGGCAGGCCCACTTTCACGGTGATGCAGCTCGAGCCCGGCGCGTCGTTGAACGAGGGCGGGTTGATGCAGCCGATCATCGGGTCCACGAGTTCGCCGGGCGCGCAGGCCGAAGAGTTATCGAACGTTGCCTGGCAGCAGGCAAATTCCGGGTCAAACACGAAGCCGGGGATGCAGCCCGGGGCCCCGGGCATGCCGCTGGCAGGGACGCATACGCCCAGGCCGGGGTCGAGGAAGGTTCCCACCGGGCAGGCAAAGTCATTCTCGGCCGCGTCGCATATCCCGTTCGCACATTCCTCGGCTACTTCATCATTATTGTTACCGCCCGCGACCTGTACACAGAACGCGCCAGTCGCATCCACTTCCATTCCCAGCGGGCACTGATAGGTATAACCGCCGAGGTCCCCGCCCGGTTGACAGCGGCTGCGGTCCACCGCGAAGCCGGTCACCGGGTCGAGGCAGATGCCGATCGGCCTCGATTCACGCTCGCGCCATAGGCACATCTGCGATTGCTCGTCGTAGTAATAACCCCAGCTCGGGCATTCCCCTTGTCCATTCGCAGGCTGGGGCGGCGCGGTGCAGAGCGACCCCGTGGGGTCTGGCTGGTTGCCGACCGGGCAGAACACTTCGTCTCCCATCGCAAATGGAACGCCGGGGTCGCCACCCCATATACAGGATTGGCTCGCTTCATCAAAGTCATATCCCGGATTCGGACATTGATCATCCGGGCCGGGTGGGATCTCTGCCTCGCCCTGCGCCGGCTCTTCCTGGACTGCAGGCGCGGGCGCGCATGCCCCGCACACCTGCACCTCACCCGAAAAGTTGTGCGGACCGGAACACGTCATCAACCCATCGCCGGCATCGTTGCATGAAAGCGCATCGTCCGCGATCGAGACCTCCCCTTCGGCAAATATGTTCACGAAGGCACGGTTGAGCGTGCAATAACTCCCGCCCACGTTGACGCTCGGCGGTTCACATGACGACCCCGGCTGATCTTCGCCCGGGCCACCGGGACGACTGCCCCCGGTGAACAGCGGGCTGGCCGTGCAAAACGGCGCAAAGTTACCGGGGTTGTTGACCACACAGCGAAAGCCGAGGTCCTGCCTCGTCAATAACGGGTCCAGCGAGAAGCGCCTCGCGGAAAATAGATCCGCTTCGACAGTTTGATATCCACCGCCGCGCACCACACGTTGCGTTCCGTCTGAAGGGCCGGGCGGGTCTGCTGGCGGCGAGCTTTGATAATAATTACTGGCGTACCAATCCATCACCCATTCGAAAACGTTGCCGGCCAGGTCGAGCGCTTCGTAATAACTCTTCCCGATCAGATGCCCGCGAATGTCGGTTGTCTCGAGAAGGCATTCACTGTAATTCGTCAGATCGCATGTCGGCGCATCTTCTCCCCACGGATAAATATTTGCGTCGGGGCCGCGCGCTGTCTTTTCCCATTGCGCCTCGGTTGGCAGATCGCCCGTGATCCATTTGCAATACGCCTCGGCCTGGAGGTGTGACACTCCCACCACAGGATGATCGCGTAACGCCGGCTCTGCAAGTTTTGCAGCTGCTTCTACATTCGGCGGAGCCGTACATTGCCCGGCCGCGATGCACATCGCATATTGTGTATTCGTCACTTCCGCGCGATAGATCCAAAACGGGCTGACGGTCACCGTATGCGTTGGGTTATCCGCGCCGCCTTCCGTTCCCATGATGAACTCTCCGCCCGGCACATACACCAAAATGCTGTTATCCACCCACAACATCACCGTGCCCACTTGCGGACCCGTTGGCATGCCATCGCCCGGGTCGCTCGCGTTGGTAAGAAATTGCGGCATCCCGGCAGCGGGGCCATCCACACTTGGAGCGGTTGTCGGGGTAATCGGCAGATTACAGCCGGATAACGATACGACCAGGATCATGATGACGGAAAAAGGAATTCTCATATAAAGACGATGCCTCCGGTTGTGTATCCAGCGTACCCGCTCGGCAGGGTTGCAAACCCTTGCCGAGCGTATGCTGCATTTGATCGATATGCCCAGCATACCCGAAATATTCACCGCCTCGTCGGTTAGATTCCTTGCAAGAATCGGCCCCTCCCGCCCCTTCGGGGCACCCTCCCCAAATATCGACAACAAAATCTTGATAATTATTCAAAATCAGGATGTCGTATTTGGGGAGGGACGGGGTGGGCCTATCCATCCGCAACCAACAATAGCGTAAGGCAGCAAATTGACCTGTGAGATAATCGCCCGGGCACCTACATTCCATTATTCAAGAGAGTCATCATGAAAAAATATCCACGCCTGATCCTTGTGTTCACCGCAATCCTGGTCGTCGTGTGCCGCTGTGATGCCACGCCAGACATCAAACGGAATGTCCCACAAACGCAAGGCGGTTCTGCAAGCTGCTGGGGAATCGACTTCTTCGTCGAAGATGGATATGTTTCTGGCTGGGATACAACCTGCACGGCCAAATGCCCTGATGGAAGTACAAGGCTCATCAAGATCCGTGACGCGTCATTTCCCAGCGAGATCATTACCGATGCCTGGTGCGGAGTCACCCCCACTGCAAGACCCTCGCGTACGCCCACGGTCGCACCCACTGCCACACCCAGCGCCACCCCACCGGCCCCCATCTCATTGTTCACCGGTGACGTGACTGCCTGCAGCCTCAAGGACGGCTTCATCAACTTCAGGCTGATGGCCGATGGGCCGCCGATCGGCGGCCCCACACCAGACCCAGGTGGAGATTAAGTTTCCCTCCCCAAATATCGACAATAAAATTTTGATAACCAATCAAAGTCTAAACGTCGTATTTGGGGAGGGTGCCCAACGGGCGGGTGGGGTCGGGTGTAAAATTCTCCCATGGCTCAACTGATCAAACTCCCGCCCGGAAAGAACTGGTATTACGGCTGGTCCTGCGCACCGTGGTCTGATTTATATTGGGTGGACTGCACCGCCGCGGACTGGAAGTATTATCATCCCTGGTATCCGGCCGGTAAACTGGAGCTCACCCCGGTCACATTGCGGGCCGGGGAATATATCGTCGAATGGGCCGGCATTCTCCGTGACGACGACCCTCCCGTGGATTGGAAGAAGTTCGTAAGATCATAGCTGTTCGTAGCCCCCGGCTCGGCGCGGGTGTTCGCACCCCGCCGAGTATTGACCGCCGAAGGTCCCCGAAGGGGGCAGGTCTCCCCAATTAATTCGACCTAATTTCAAAAAACATGCGCCACTTTGAGACCTTCGGTCAATTCTCCGGCAGGGTCACAGACCCTTGCCGAGCGTAGCGCATAACTCCCCGCACAACTCATCGTTATTTAATTCAGGACGTTTTGTCCACACCTGAAGGAGGAACGATGAATAAAATTCTGATTTTCGTAAGTGTTCTTGTGATTCTCAGCCTGGCATTGAGCGCCTGCGGCACCGAGATCTCCGGCGGTATCCAATTGCCGGGCGGCGAGGGCGAGTCTGCGGCCGCGGGTAATACGCTGATCTACGTGCTGCTCGCCGTGATCGTATTGGTGGCCGTGGTGGCGCTCGTCGCCAAGAGATGACGGAAGTCGCCTCAAGATAAAAAACATCCCGCAAAATGCGGGTTGTTTTTTTGTTAGCGGCCTTTGTTTCTCAAGCAGTCTCTAACCCTTACGAGACCTTCGGATATCCGTGAATTAATTACAACCAGGTTGAACTGATCTCTTTGGCTTGTTGAATGAAATACTCTCGGACGGTTTGCCACGTAACGGGCTGAAGCAAGACAGGGTCCATATCCGCTTCAGCATTTTCAAAATAAACCAGCCGCTTCACAGTTTGAACTTCAAAGTCTCGAACGTTGGCATATTTTCCGGGCGCCAGATCGAGCAAGTGGCGCAGGGGAATTTTCTGGCAAATGAAATACAGGTCGTAAAAGTCTTTGCGCGCCGCGCGGGAAAGCAGGGCGTCCAACTTCATCAAGGCGATATCTTCAACTGAAGCGAGTCTCAGATTTTCGATCTCGACCAGGGGAGCGATGAGTGGAAAACCGTATCCATAAAACCCGATGCGAACGTCTTTGGCAAGATAAACAAGATTGCCCCAGGCGGAATCCGCCAGGGTGGGTTGAAAAACTGCAAGCGATTCTTCAAGTACTGCGCGGATGGTGGGAATATCTTCTGTCGGTGAAAAGAAGTCAAGGTCAACCGAGCGGCGATGTCCAATTTGCAGGGAAAGCGCAGTTCCGCCCGCCAGATAAAAACGTGCGCCGATCGCGCTTCGCGAAAATCCGTTCAAAACAAGGCGCATATCCTGTGTGATTGTTTCCCAAACCAATTTCTTCAATCTTTTATTTCCAATATGATCTTCCAGAAAGCGCGATGAGGCTGCGGAAGACGCTCTTTTGCGTATCTTATGAACCAGTCCGCAATTTGAGCGCGGGGATATTCCGTGAACAACCAGCGTAGTTCGGCGCGGTTACCGAATTGCAGGGCCCTCTCGATGATCAAGGGTGCGGCAGATTTCAGGTCGAGTTGGTCGATCGTATATTCCTGAAAGAAAGGGGCGAGTGTAAGAGGGATGGTACGGTTCATTGATTCAATTATACGCCGAAAATAAAAAGTCCCTATTTAAAAGGGACTTGAACGTTACACCGGGAACACTAGTGCATATACGGCTTGAGCACGTCGCGCGAGAGATAAAAGCCGCGCTTGACGAGTTCTTCATCGCCCTCGTACACGCGGTCTTCATGCTCGATGCTCACCACGTAATCGTAGCGCGCGGCGGTCAGCGCCGCGAAGAATTTCTGCCAGTTCATGTCGCCCAAGCCGGGCAGGCGCGGCACCTGCCAGCCCATGCCCTGTGAGAGAGCGCCGTGGTTATACAGTCCCTCGTGGTCGATGTGCAGGTCCTTTGCATGCACGTGGAAGATCTTGTCTGCAAATTCGCGCACCACGCGTTCATAATCGATCATCTGCAGGATCAAATGCGAGGGGTCGAGGTTCAACCCGAAGTTGTCGTCTGGAATGATCTCCCACATTTTGCGCCAGATGGCTGGTGTGCTCGCGAGGTTATTCCCGCCGGGCCATTCGTCCAGCGAGAAGAGCATTGGGCAGTTCTCGATGCCGATCTTCACGCCGTGTTCCCTGGCGAACTTGACGATCGGCGGCCAGATCTTTGCATAGTCTTCCAGGTTTTGCGGCACGGTCTTGTCCTTGTCCTTGCCCACGAAGGTCCCCACCACGGGCACCTCCAGCAGGGACGCAGCCTCGATCACTTTCTTCAGGTGGCCGATGACGGTTTCGCGATGCTCAGCTTCCGGGTGAAGCGGATTCGGATAATATCCCAGCGAGGAGATCGTCAGGTTATGGCCCCCCAGCATTTTGCGGATCTCTTTGGCTTTGGCTTTATCCAATGTCGCGACATCGATGTGCGTGACGCCCGCATACCGGCGGGATGCTTTTTCGAGCGGCCAGCATGCGATCTCAATGGCTTGAAAGCCGCTCTCTGCGCCCCATTGGGCGGCTTGTTCGAGTGTATTACCGGGCAATGCGGCGGTGAAGAATCCGAGTTTCATGATGACTCCTTCTTAAGATTGGGCTCGGGGACCGAGCCCCTACAAGATCATCCCGTAGGGGCGAGGCTTGTGCCGCAAACGGCGCATCTCGCCTTGATGTCCTCTCGCCCTTATGTAATACGTTATCGGGCAGGAGGACCCTGCCCCTACGGACGGGACGGTATATATTATTTGATTTTGACCCATGCGTTCTGACGCGCGCTCTTTTCGATGGCTTCACATAATTGCATTTCGTAATGACCATCGGCAAAGGTCGGGAAGTCCGGCGTTACGCTGAAATCGCCTGC
>CAZJYB010000008.1:0-45299 GCA_964549865.1 uncultured Anaerolineaceae bacterium | reverse complement strand
ATTGATCCACCAGCGGTGCAGTGAATGCCTTTGTAGATGCAACACCGATCTCGGGTCCGGTTTGCATCGAGATGTAGCCGTCCGAAACGCGCATCGCCTGTGAACCCACGGCATTCACAATGCTCCATATGATCGCACCTTTGCGCCGGCCTTCTTCCATGGCGGCCAATGTGTCGGCAGTCTCACCGGATTGCGAAATTGCCAGTACAACCGTATTTTTGTCGACGATCGGGTCGCTGTAGCGAAACTCGGAGGCGATCACCACTTCCGTGGGCACGCGTGAGATCTTTTCGATCAGATATTTCCCCACCATGCCGGCATACGCTGCCGTGCCACAGGCTGTAATATAGATCCGCTGAATGCGCTTTGCGATCTCGGGGGTCAAATTCAATTCCGGCAGGCGCACGCGGCCTTCCTGAAGATCAATGCGGCCTGCAAGGGTATCTGTGAGGGCGCGGACCTGCTCATGGATTTCCTTCTGCATGAAATGTCTGTATTCCCCTTTTTCTGCAGACACCACGTCCCATGCAATCGTATGTATTTCGGGTTTTAGTTCCCTGCCTTCGAGCGTCTCTACACGTACTTGATCGCGCGTTACGATCGCCATTTGTCGCGACTCCAAAAAGATGACTTTGCGCGTGTGTTCCAGGATGGCAGGAATATCGGAGGCAATGAAGTTCTCGCCATCGCCCAGGCCGATCACCACGCCGCCGGCATTCCCGATCCGCGCGGTGATGATCTTATCGGGCTCATCAGCACAGATCAAAACCACAACATTGGCACCGGCCATCTGGCTGAAGGTACGCCGTGCCGCCTCTTCAAATGAGATGCCCGAGGCTTTATGGTTCTCTGCAAGGTGAACGATGGTTTCAGTATCGGTTTCAGACTTGAATGTGATGCCTTCCGCGGTCAATTCACCTTTAAGCTCGAGGAAGTTCTCCACAATGCCATTGTGGACCACAACCACGCGCCCGGAATTTCCGAGATGTGGATGCGCGTTACGCGCCGAGGGTGCACCGTGCGTTGCCCAGCGCGTATGACCGATGCCAGGGGCTCCCTTGATGGGGGATTTACCTACCAGGTCGATCAATTGGGATAACTTGCCCGCATCCCTTCGGACCTCGATCTGGTCCCCATTAATAACAGCTATTCCCGCCGAGTCGTACCCGCGATATTCAAGCCTTTTCAGGCCATTAAGGATGATCGGCGTCGCGTCGCGCGGGCCGATGTATCCGACGATTCCACACATGATAGGGGATCCTCCAATTTCGATTAAATATTATCTAAGAGAGTGTCTGAAAAGACCAGTTTTTTACCACTAAGGCACAAAGTCTCAAAGGCACCAAGGAAAAAAGAACTTCGTAACCTCGTGTCTTGGCGACTTTGTCGTCTCGTACCCGCTGCCGCCGGGTTTCGCGGCATCAGCGCAGCGATCCTGCGGACGAACGGTGTGGTGAGGTTTTCAGACACTTTCTCGCGACATAGGGTCGCTTTTCGTTTTGCCATTCTTAGCGTTTTACCTCATAATCACTTATGAGGATTGTCCGCAAAATTATCTTTGGAGGGAAAGATGGGCGGGTGTGGCACACCCGGAAGGCTTCCGCTGATCTGTCGATTTTCCCTTGCTGGGGTTGAATTATCGAAACCCAGGCAAGGTTAGCTCCATTGTGAAATGGAGAACCTTCATCCTCGTCAACTTGGGATATGTTCCAAGTCCATGCGCTGTCTCTCCCGGCAATTTATCCTGTGTGCCTCCTTTCTTTAATAGTGACCCGGGATTATACCGTAAAAAATCCCCGCCAAACTTGGCGGGGATTTTTATCTCATACTGAAAGATGCTAGTCAGGATCTACGTCTGTCGCAGTAGGTATAAGTGTACGCGTACGTGTGGCCGTTGGGATATTGAGCGTTCCAGTCGCTGTTTTGGTCGCTGTTCGCGTCGGCGTCCGTGTAGGCGTTACAGTTCCCGTTGCCGTGCGTGTGTTCGTTGGCACAATGGCCGTGGCTGTACGTGTAGGTGTGACTGTCCCTGTGGCCGTACGCGTCGGCGTGCGTGTGGCGGTTCTCGTGGCTGTACGTGTTGGGGTTGGCACAGTGGCGGTGCGCGTCGGCGTGCGTGTCCGTGTGCTGGTAATGGTCGGCGTCCGTGTGATGGTCGGCGTCAACGTGCGCGTCGGCGTCCGTGTCCGTGTGCTGGTGATGGTCGGCGTCCGTGTGATGGTCGGTGTCCGCGTGATGGTTGGCGTCAACGTGCGCGTCGGTGTTCGTGTGACAGTCGCTGTGCGCGTCGGTGTTCTAGTGGGTGTAAAAGTGGGTGTTCCAAGGATATCGATGATGAAGGTTCTCGATATCACCGCTGAGGTGGCACCCGTATTCGCGGTGGCCTGCGCAAAAATGGTGTAGGTCCCTTGCGTCAGTGCATAGAATGCTGCCGAGCTCATTGTCGGACATGGCGACCCAGCGCCACCAGTAACGGCACAATACGCAACAGCGGCCTCGGTTCTTCCGGGAATTGCACTTGGGCCGGTAAACCAGAAGATAACATTGGTGATCCCATTGCCATCAGATGTGCCAACTCCAGGATCATAAGCAATGGCTCGGAATCCGGTTTGCGATGGATCGGTAAGGGTGGCGCCATCGGTTGCCGGGTTTACCCACTGGATCACAATTGGGAGGGCTGTAGCTGTGGGTGTGCGCGTACTGGTTGCCGTGGCCGTACTGGTTGCTGTGGCCGTTTCAGTGGCCGTGCCCGTTTCAGTTGCCGTGCTGGTGGGCGTGCTGGTTTCTGTTGCTGTTGACGTGGCGGTGTTGGTGGGTGTAGGAGTACAGATCAAAAAGTTGCAGTTAGCACCACCTCCACCTGGATTCGGGTTGAAGCCAGGATTAACGATGTGTGCGGTGTTGAACAGCTCATTCACGCCTGAGCGATAGGATGCAAGATGGATCGGTTCCTGATCGATGAAAAAGATCGGGAAAACGATGAATGTGAAATTATAGTCTGCCGCCACGTACACAGACTCGCCGGGTAAACCGGCGTTCTCCGGATCCGTACAATCTGCATAGTCCGGACGGCCTGTATGCGGAATAATGAAATCAGTCCCGATGGCCCCGGAACAAATCGTGATATTCAGGTAGTCGTTATCGCTCTGTGTAAGTGTAGGGCTTTCTTCATAATGGAAGCCCATGATCATCCTTCTGGTTTCGTCTTCAATCGAGGGAACCCGCGCCAGCAGGATCTCATTCTCCTCGCCGGGTCCATCACAATAGGACGCGTCACCATCCAGTTCAACCCCGGGGCAGTAGGCCTCATCGTAGGTGCCAGCCGTGGCGTAACGGATGCCGAAGCGTGTCGAGTTTTCTATGACCAGCCAGGCAAATAATAAGCGCCCGAATTCCAGCAAACCGAATAGGATCACTAATAACAGAGGTAACACAAGTACAAACTCGACCATGGCCTGCGCCCTGCCACGGCCTGCTCCTCTCCTGTTATTGCGTTGTGTAAGAATATTATTCATAAGAACTCCTATCGCTGGGCTTATTGCGAAATCCGAGTGGCGATGTTATCCGCGATCAGCTCAAAAATATCGATCAGAAAAGCCTGGGTGGGTGCAAAAAAATATTGGCCATGGACGACATCAGGACCGCTGGCCTCTTCCGCAATATATTCCAGTAAATGTGCGGCAGGCGGGATCTTCGTTATTCCATCCGGATACAAATCGTCGCTTTTATCTGTATCGTTGATTTCCGAGCCCAGCCCTATTGTGTAAATCGTGACGCCGTCTGTCGTCAGGTCTGCAAGCTGATCGGCCATATCCCTGGCATAATCTTCGGCATCGTAAATGGAGATGTCTATATCCTCAGCGCCATCAGTCGTCACAGGATTGTCAAAGAGGATTTCAGCATCATCAGCATGACGTGTGAGAGGGTGTCGATCGAAACACCACGGCGTAACGAAATTTCCTGCTATTGGTGGGTTGAACACCTCATAGGGGTTCTGCAACCAGGTGTTCACCGGGCAATAACCATTTTCGAATGGGGAGCCTGGAATACCGTCCTCATCATCAGTTGCGTTTGCAGGGCCGCCCATCAGCGCGACGACAACCCAAAAGGAATCCAGACGGGTTACGCCGGCTTCGGTGAGTGCCACCCCGGCATTCTTTAGTGTGCCGCCAACATTGCTCGACGGGCAGGAGGACGGGTCGACGCCCGCGACACGGGCCATGACCTGATCATCAGTTTCGAACACACCCGGTGAGATTTCTTGCGGATTCCCGTTAACCTTTAACTGATAGATCTGGCACTGCGTTTTCTGAAAAATTGGCGG
This sequence comes from uncultured Anaerolineaceae bacterium, assembly GCA_964549865.1. GTDB lineage: Bacteria > Chloroflexota > Anaerolineae > Anaerolineales > Villigracilaceae > Villigracilis. Next base: position 40,975 of record CAZJYB010000008.1, on the reverse strand, counting down.
AACGCTATTGTCATACAGTCTACAAGATCCCTTTGGAATTGTGTCCAGTGGGGTCAGTGTATTGTCGCACGCTCCTCGTCCTTCGAATACCTTCAGGCCGTTAATGGCAGCTACCACCGTTGCCTTAACTGAAGTTAAGGGTAACAAATACCCCGGTGCCGGAGGATTTCGGGGCCACGGGTCGTCTGTCAGCGGGTCCGGGTAACCCTCCTGGCCGGTCATACTAACTATGGCAACCCGGTCGTACGGGAAGTACAGCGTATCGATGAAATTCAAGGCTGTTGTTTTTACGGTTGCCAGTGGTTCGCAGGAGTTGTCCAGATTGCACCAGCTCGGGTCATCACCGTGATGTGTGCCGTTACCCGGATCGGATTTGAAATGATTACCACTGGACAGCGTAGCATAGGCCATGGATTCAGAGGTATCCACGATCAGCACCAGATCGAGCGTGGCTGCTTCACCAACCGAACTGGCTGTGATGACGGTACTGTTGATCCCCACCACTCTTAAGAATCCAAAATCGACCTGCCTTGAGGCGATCACTTCCACCAGTTTGCGGTTCTCGTCCGGGTCTCCCAGCGGATCCGGGTTGCATTGGTCGGGCCGGTCGGCCACCACTAATTCTTCGCACGAATGCACAATGATATTTGTTAGATTGGATTGGTTCAGCTGCAGAAAGTTTTGTGCCGCATTGTCCAGGGAAATCTCATCGAGCGCGGTGCCGCCGGATACCGCCCGGTATTGTTGTGCGGCTGCAATCGAGGCGGCGTCCACTGCTCGTTTGAGCTTTCCGTATTCTATAAAAACTATACCGGTATCGGTCACCAGCCCCACCATGGCAACCAGGCCGACCATGGCAAAAGCGATCAGGATGAGCGCCTGTCCGCGTTCCTTTTTATGCAGAAATTTTTGAATGCGCTTAATCATAATCAGGCTTCTCCCGGGTGTTTATGGAGTACGCAACGGCTTGGCTGAAACCAGGGGCATGACGGTATCTGCACGCAGTGTGATGGTGTCCAGGAATAACTCCACCCATGGCAATTTGAGCACTCCTTCGTAGCCATAAACCACTTCAATAATGAGGATGCCGGTTCGAACCGGAATCGCTCCATCATTGGTCATTAAAGCCTCGATCTTGGCGTTATCAGCATAGTTGGATAATTCATTGTCAAATAACTGATAATAGGCGTTGGGCTGGCCTGCGGGATATCTCGCGATGGTAGTAATGGTATCGGTCGATTCACTCACGCTCACAGCGATCACCGATATCATTACGTCGTCGCGGCTTGGGTCAAGCACAATGCTTCTGGCTTCAGGGTCGGCGGGAGGATCAAGGGTGTCGATCAACATGGTGGAGGCTTCCGTGTAATAGGCCATATTGTCAATGGCGTTGCCGGATGCGTCTTCCATGAAAGGATTCACGTTGCTGTAAAAACGCGCCGTCTGGCGGGTGGCATCGATCAGTGACAAATAAGTGTTTAGCATAAAGCCAAACTCGACCATCCCGGAAAACAACATCAGCAGGAGGGGGAGCGCGATGGCGATCTCAACCATACTCTGCCCCTTCGATTTTCGCGCGCGGGCCTTTTTGGCTTTGCGATCAGCCTTCATAAACACGTTTAATTTCTTAAGCATTTCTCTCATAAATATAACTCTTTGTAGAATGGGTCAAAAATGCGGTGACGTAATCAATGCAAATATGATATGGGTGTTCTATTAGAATTATATAACAATATCGCATTTATTGGGGGCGCGCAAGTATTTTGTAAGGCTAACAAAAATGTAAGTATTCGGGCCGCCGGCCCCCAATTTTCACGCCAAATTATTGACTAAGCCGGACTTCCGGCATGCGGAAGGCGTCATAATTCTGGTCATCCTTGTAATTAATATTAATGATATCCAACCCGGAAACTTCCACGTAGTAGCCGATGATCTGGCTATGGTATCCCGCGGTCGACTCAAGGCCATTAATATGCAGGTCTGCGGCCGGGGCCAGAATAGTGCCGCTGAAACTGGAATCAAAGTTCCCGTTAAGCACGAAGCGGTTTTGATTATCCAGGGGTAAATAAATGAGGAGCCCCTTAAAATCCCCGCCTCTGGGTGCGCTTAGCTGAATATCGGCCCCGCCACTGAAATGAACGCTTCCGTCGATCACGAATACCACATTTGTGCCGTAAAGTTTGGTGCCGCTTGCAACGTTCACGTCGCCGGAAATACAGTAAATTCCCTCCCCCAAACTGGTAACTTCTTCGGGAGGAAAATCACCATCCCAGTTGCCGGAGGTCATGGTGTTATCGGGCTCTTCTTCATTCGGACCTTCGATCACCTCGGCGATTTTGCTTCCACAGCCAACTTTTGGCATTTGAAAAGCCGGGGGATAGCTCATCGGGATCGCGCCCGTTTGAGGAGGAAACGGGGTGAGCAATTTTGGCTTTTGGATCGAGCCTCCACCCACGATCGAAAATGGGCTGTCATCTATGATACGAATGCTTCCGCTTCCCTGAGTGATCAGGGCGCAATTCGGGTTATCAGAATTTATGAATAGGCCTCCGCCTTGCAGGGCCAGGGTGGCTTCATCGTGAATCCAGAACGAGCGTTTGATATCGCATTCGCTGTGAGGAGCGAGACTCACGAGTGCATAGCCATCGAACATTTGGCCATATTCAGCGGGCGTGGTCTGGGAAATGGCCTGGGTGGAGACAATCACCTGAGGAATGCCGATCACTCCCCCAAAGAAAGTATCGAGGTAGGATGTTACGATGACCTGGATATATTCAGGATTACCCGCATACGGTCCGTTTATAGGTGGTGTATTCAACTCGATGGTGTTGGTAATACCGTTATTGTCATACCCATTGGATGTCGCACTGGCCAGCGCCTTCTCGCGCCAATTACTGCCTTCTATTCTTGCAAGTGCTCCGGAGAGGGCGGCAGCATCTGCAGCTTGCTGCACTTTTCGACGCTCCAGATAAGCATTACCTCCATCAATCGCAACAGCGGAGACCCCAACCAGGCCGATGATCGAGAATACGATCAGGATGAGGGCCTGGCCTTTTTCTGTTTTACGATTTTGCGTTGTTCCATATGCAGCTATCATGGGCATGCCGGTTGAAGTATAGGATTTGTAGCGCTGGCAGTAAGGGGAATGGTTTTTGAGCCGATGACTTGTTCGGCAAAGGGCATAAGCATGATGTAGTCGTAAGATACGTTTACCGTGATGCTGTTGAGTTTGTTGGCAGCAAACCCCTGACAGTTCTCTCCGGAAGTGCTTATTTCGATCTGCACAATATCCTTGTTGTTCAACTCCACGGGAAAAAAGAACAGGGCCTCAGAATCGTTCGGCGCAATATTGCGCGCGCGGCTTTCGATCTCCACCCTGTTGTTTGGGTTAAAAGATCCGTATAGAGCGCCCTCCTGGGCTGCATCGCGAATGATCACAAATGCGTACAGCGCCATGCCAAAATCAATGGTTCCAAGCAGGAGAAGAAGCATAACCGGGAAACTGATGGCCAGTTCCACCAGGCTTTGTCCACGCTCATGCTTGAAGGTTTTGTTTTTCATGGTTTTTATAGACTCAGCGATCAAAAAATTTTAATGCCTGGAATCGATGGGGTAATTTGTGCAACCGGGCGTGCCAAGCGTAATGACGATGCGTTCCGTGCCGTCGCTGAGGTTATAGTTTTGATGAAAGATGAAACGAATGACCGATTCGCCGATGGGGATGGCCGGGTAGAAATCCTGCAGGTATTTGGATGGTGCGAAAACATCGCCATCCCAGATTTGATTATTCAATGTGATCTGCCTAAGGCGCAGGGTTTTGTCGCCATCCGGCTGATGCCCCGTATCGTGGTTCCATTCCACATAAATTTGCGCCGTGGAAAGAACATGGTTCGTGTTGTTAATGATCGCCATCTGCATGGTGTTCTCAACGAACACCAAGGGCCCATGGCCCACGCCCGTCAGGCCGGAGCAACTGATGAGTGTCGGAGTAATCGATGCAGTATAAGTGGGCAGCGGCGTCCTGGATGGAGTAAACGTTAACGTTGGTGGAAGCGTATTCGCGGCAGTACCCACAATCGGTGTAATGTTGGATGGCAATCTTGTGAATGTGACTACCGCAGGGATTGTCGCAGGGGCTGTGGCAGTATTTGTATTAAAGCTTTCCGTTGGTATTCGAGAGGGTGTGCTTGTTTCAGCAAAAAAGCCAAGGGGTACCGAGGAGCCCAGGATCGGAATTGATATGATAAAGGTTCGCGCGCTTGAAGAAACAATGTCAAGTGGATCCAGGGGGACAATTGATACGATGGGCTCGTATGATGTGGAAACTTGAACGATGATCCTGTCACCGTTGCGCACATCGATATCTTCAATTGGACAACTGTTGTTGCTCGGGCTTGGGTCTACCCCGCTGATGGGTATTTGTGTTCCATCGGAATTGACACCCCGATCATAGGTGATATTAATTTCGGTGAACTCATTGATAAACGCAGATTCCCGGACAATATCCCTGATCCCCTCGCAATCCTGATAATATGGAATTCCGTCACTGTTTTCGCCGGAAGCGGCGCCATAGCGGGCCGCCGCGCGCGACGCATTCGAGGCAGACGAGAAAATGAAGGCAAGACGCGCAACCTCAACTGTGCCGTATATAAGGAGAAGCAGGAGCGGTAGCGCAAGCACAAATTCGACCATGGCCTGCGCCCGAGTCCTTTGATTGGCAAACAAGGAAAGTTTCATTATTTTTTTGGTTAGTCCGGCACGATCAGCGCAAGCCATTGCGGAAAGAAGATGATCAGGTAGGCACTTGTAACAAAGTATGGCCCATAGGGGATGAAGAGCATTAAAGCATTTTTACCATATTGCCGGGTAATAAACAGCCAGATTACAATCATCAGGCTTACCAGGCCACCCAGCAGGATGCCGAATAGAAGCCCAAACCAAATGAAGGGCCAGCCTAGAATCAGGCCCAGAATAGCAACAAGGATCACATCTCCGGCGCCCAGCGCCTCCTCGTCATCCGGCTCCTGACCTGCAGCCTGCATGCGTTTTGCGCGATAGCGGGCAAACAGTACTCCAAGAAAATAAAGGGCCAGCATAATGGCCAGGCCGCTGGCTCCACCTATAAGTGTCGATGCGGGCCCGTGTGCCAGCAAACCCACTCCAAGACCAAGAATGGCTCCGAACAGGCTAGTTGGATGTAATATCAGACGATGCTCCAGGTCAATGACAAAGACGAGTCCAAGGTAAATCGTCAGGATCAATCCCAATACATATCCAAGCTTTTCGGGAGGGGTCATCCAAATATAAATACTTGCACTCACACCCAGGGCTTGTGTGATCCATGCACGTCGATTTCGCGGATGTCCATTTTTACAGGGACGAAACAGCACATACTCCTGTAATGAAAGCTCCTGGCCGCACCGATGACAAAGGGGGCGACTCAAAGACCTGGTTCTTGGCAACACATCTGCCAAATAATTGATAATGAGCCCTGCAAGCCAGCCTGCAAAAACGGGTATGATTAGGGATATGTCCATAAAAATCATTATAATTCCAATACCAACATGTTTGCAAAGGCCGGTTATGGTGTAAGTGAATTGTAATTTTTAGATTTGCAGGCAGACAATTGCCTTACAATCCTGACAGCGATAAAGGAGTTTTGAATGGAAGAGTTTGTAATAGAAGGCGGAGTTCCATTACATGGGGAAGTGACCCCTTCTGGAAATAAAAATGCCGCATTGCCCTTGCTGGCCGCGTGCCTGCTAACCGAAGAGCCGGTCACACTTCGCAATGTTCCACAGATCCGTGATGTTCAGGCGATGCGGAAATTAATCGAGAGCCTGGGTTCCCAGGTGGAAGACCTGGACTCCAATACCTGGCGGATCACAACGAAGGAGTTGATTGCATCAGATCCGGACCCGGAACTGTGCCGGCGCATCCGGGCATCGATTTTGATCGCGGGCCCTGTACTGGCCCGAGTCGGTAAATTGCGGCTTCCACCCCCCGGTGGCGATGTAATTGGCAGACGCCGCTTCGATACTCATATTCTTGCCCTGGAGGCATTGGGTGCCAAAATAGTTTATGACCGTGTGTTTGATATTAATGCCAGGGAGCTCAGAGGAGCGGATATTTTGTTGGATGAGGCGAGTGTCACTGCCACAGAAAATGCGGTCATGGCCGCCGTCCTTGCAAAAGGTGAAACACAAATCCGTAATGCGGCTTCAGAACCACATGTGCAGGAGCTTTGTCAATTTCTTAATATTCTGGGGGCACAAATTGATGGTATTGGCTCGAATACACTTCATATCAAGGGGGTTACCAAACTGGCGGGTGGAGAATTTACGATCGGCCCGGATTTATTAGAGGTGGTCAGTTATATAGGCGCAGCGGTCGTGACGCATGGAGAGATCCGAATTCGCAACGCAGGTGTCAAATATTTGGAGATGATCCGGCAGGTCTTTCACCGCCTTGGCGTGCATTGGGAGGTGGAAAATGATGATTTGATCGTTCCCTCTCAGCAAACTTTTTCAATCGTCCACGATCTGGATGGTGCCTTGCCTGAGATCAAAACCAATGTTTGGCCCGCTTTTCCCACAGACCTAAGCAGCATAGCGATAACAGTTGCTACTCAATCGCTGGGGTCAGTGCTATTTCATGACTGGATGTTCTCAGGCCGTATGTATTTTACTGATAAATTAGTTGGCATGGGTGCCCGCATAATTCTTTGTGATCCATATCGCTGTTTGGTGCAGGGGCCAACACCCTTGTATGCTGAAAGACTTGAGAGCCCGGATATTCGTGCAGGCATGGCTTTGCTTCTTGCCGCGTTGGCGGCAAAAGGCACTTCAAAAATTCGAAATATTATTCAAATCGAGCGCGGTTACGAGAAAGTGGATCAAAAACTACAAATGCTTGGCGCAAAGATCAGGCGCCAAAATGAATAGAAAATTGGCTTGATTACAAAAGCATTTGGTATCAAATAAACAGAGAGGCCCTTGAATTCAAGGGCCTCTCTGTATCTCTAAGTAGTTTATTCCAGATGAAAACTTTTCTTAGGCCCCGGTGGCGCGACAAGATTCTTCACCAACAAGCAGCCTAATCAAATCTTCATCACCCACGCGTAATTCAAAACTGCATGAAGATGTGCTGCTGGTGTTGTTAAGTGTTACCCAGGCATATGCCCACCAGAAGCCCTTCGGTAAGCTTACTATTTTCTTCTCGTTCTTTCCTAGTTGGTACGCTAAAGCCCCACATTGCCCGAAAGCATTTTTGGGGTTCAGATTTAACGAAATAGTGATTGCCCCACCTGATTGATTTTCAATTCGAACGTTTACAGTTGGCCCTGCTTCACCCATATTTAGAGGGCCAAGACAATCGCCAGCAGCAACGGCTTGAGTGGGGCTGGGAATGGTTTGGGACAACGAAGGAAGAGCCAGGGGGGTGAAAGTTGGCAGAGGCGTGGGGCTGGGAGTTTCAGTAGGTGGCAGTGGAGTGGCAGTCGGAATCGCTTGTTGTGTGGCGGCGACCATGGTCCATGCCGCGGCTACCGCTGTATTTTGCACATCTTCAGGAGGCATTGTGGGAGTTCCTTGAGGACCACATGCTGCCAGCATCACGGCAACTCCCAACAGGATTGGTAATACACGTTTTAACATTTTATCTCCATTTTCGGTAATTGTCTTCAATTTACTTTACTGTCCAATTTCAAGATGGTCTTTGAAGATCCTGATCTTTATGTCGTTGTTATTATCCAGGATAAACTTTCCAACGATCTGCCTGCCGCCAACCCAGGCAACATAAGTATATTTCCCCACCGGGGCTTTTACTGTTGTTGTTCCACTCACTGGGGTTTCAATAACCGAAAAGTAACCATCTTTTGTCGTGCATTGAAGTGAAATGTAAACCTCGGCTTTTGCCTTGTTGATCAAGGTAATTTGGCTGAAGGGCAAATAAGGCGGCATTGTACCATAGTGTTGTGGATGGGCCGTTCCCGTTAATGTGGCACTCATAAGCGGGTTGGGAGTATGGCTTGGCGTGGTGGATGGCAAAGTGCCGGTAATTGTCATTGTTGGGGTGAAGGGGCTTCCTGCTGTGCTTGTAGGAAATGTATTTAGAGTTGCAGTTAGAGTCAGCGCGGCAGGGTCCTGCGTTTCAGTTGGCGTCGCTTGCGTGGCTGTCGCTGTGGTCACTACAGGCGTGTTGCTTGGTGCAACGGTAAATGTTGGCAATGCCTGAAGAGTTTGCTGTGAGAAAACTGCCGCAGTGGCTTGAAGATCTGCTTCTGAAATGGGAGTCGGGCTGACTGCCTCGGGTTGCAAAGCAGCGGGCAAACACGCGCTTAACAACAAACCCAAAATAGTGATCAGGAACACGATCTTTTTCATAGCCTAACTCCTTTGTCGTGAATATCAGTTCTGGCTGATCACATCCATGAATTGCGTAACGACCTCGCGGAGCATGCGTTCAGGCAATGCGCCCACCTGGCGGTGCACCACTTTACCACCAGATACAAACAACAATGTGGGGATTCCCTGCACGCCAAACTTGTTCATCCATTCCGGGTTTTCATCGGTATTAACCTTCGCCACGATGAGCTTGCCTTCCTGTTCCTTTGCAAGTTTTTCAAGGGTTGGCGCGATCATCTTGCACGGGTTGCACCATGGTGCCCAGAAATCCACGATCACAGGCACCAGGGATTGCATCACAACTTTTTCAAAGGCATCATCTGTAACTTGAACCGGTTCTGCTGTCATGTTCTACTATATTCCTTTCCTTCATTCGCTTTCCAAATTTCATTCATCTTTCAAGCAAAAAAAGTATAACATAAAAAAATCATCATGATATAATCGCCGCTCATGGCGAATCTTGCATCAAAATGGAGGGAAGGACTTGCTCGTACGAGCAAGTCCGCGTTTGGTCAGATCGCATCCCTGCTGGGCGCGTCTGAGATCACCGATGAAACATGGAACGATCTCGAGTCCCTTCTGATTCAAGCGGATCTGGGACTCGAAACCACCACCTCCGTTTTGGACTCTCTCAAACGTCTCGTGCGGACCGAGGGCCTGACGCGTGCCAATGAACTTTATGCGGCCCTTCGGCATGAGTTGCGCGCCCGTCTGGACGAACCACCTTCATTGGATCTGAATTTTCGGCCAACCATCATTCTGGTTGTAGGTGTGAACGGCTCCGGAAAAACGACTACCATCGCAAAACTAGCCTCTCGTTTTAAGTCCGATGGCAAAAAAATACTCCTCGGCGCGGCAGATACCTTCCGTGCCGCAGCTGTGGATCAACTTCAAGCCTGGGGAAGCAGGCTCGCGGTCGAAGTGATCGCAGGCGCCCCGCAGGGTGATCCTGGTGCAGTGGCGTTTAATGCCATTCAAGCAGGAGTCGCCCGTAACATGGACATTGTCATGATCGATACCGCGGGCCGCTTGCATACCCGGTTTAATTTAATGGAAGAGCTCAAAAAGGTTTATCGCGTTGTTGGAAAGGCCTTCGAGGGTGCACCACATGAAGTATGGCTTGTGCTGGACGCAACCACCGGACAAAACGCTTTGCAACAAGCGCGTTCCTTTAAAGAAGCGGTGGGCGTGACAGGTGTGATCCTGTCCAAGCTGGATTCGTCTGCGCACGGTGGCATGGCTTTTGCCATTCAAAGCGAACTTCATATACCAATTTTATTTGCGGGCCTGGGTGAAAAGCCTGAAGACCTGCAACTTTTTGACCCCGACGCATTTGTCGACGGAATTTTGTCGAGCGATTAGGAGATATCATGCAGGATTTGCTTGAACGCTTGCAGGCCGCGAACGACCTGACACAACAACTTCTGGTGCGTCTTTGACCTGGCTGGTAAAGAGACTCAACGTTCACAACTTGAAAAAGAAATAGAGCATCCGGATTTTTGGAACGACTCGGCGAACGCGCAGCGCGTAATGAAGCGTGTCTCCAATCTGCGCGACGAGGTGGAGTCCTGGCGGGCACATACACAACATCTGCATGATCTGATGGAACTTGCCCGGCTGAGCGATGAAACTTTACGCGGCGAATTGGAATCTGAAATTGCCAGGCTCGAGGCCGATCTTGAAAAGCGTTCTTTCGCTGCAATGCTTTCCGGGCAATACGATCATGATGACGCCATTCTCGCGATTCATGCAGGTGCAGGTGGAACGGATTCTCAGGATTGGGCCGAGATGCTCCAGCGCATGTATTTACGTTGGGCTGAAGATCGCGGTTTCACCACCGAAATTTTGGACACCACGCCCGGAGAAGAAGCCGGCATAAAAAGTGTGACAATCGCCGTGGGCGGGCGTTATGCCTTTGGTTATTTGCGTTCCGAGAAGGGTGTTCATCGCCTTGTTCGTCTTTCTCCGTTTGACTCTGCACACCGCAGGCATACGTCTTTTGCGTTGGTCGAGGTTCTGCCACAGGTTTCAATGGAGGAAGCGAATATTGAGATCAATCCCGGTGATATAAAGTTGGATGTATTCAGGTCTTCCGGAGCGGGCGGGCAGAATGTGCAGAAGAACGCAACGGCGGTGCGAATTACACATATTCCAACAGGTATTGTTGTTACCTGTCAGAATGAACGTTCGCAGTCGCAAAACCGTGAATTTGCCATGAAGATCTTACGCGCTCGTTTATTGGAATTGAGGCAGGCAGAAAGGGAGGAAGAGCGGGCCATTCTGCGCGGCGAATATACCAAGGCGGAGTGGGGCAGCCAGATCCGTTCATATGTCTTGCACCCATATCAACTGGTCAAGGACCATCGTACAGATTATGAGGTGGGTAATACACAAGCTGTATTGGATGGAGACCTGGATGGTCTTATGGAAGCCTACCTGCGCAGCGAATCCAGCAAAGGATAAGAAGTGGTGACAAAATTGCTGAAAAAGATATTTTCAAGGGAAAACTTCCTGGCCTTGCTGCTTTGCCTGATCTTGATCGCATTGACGATTTTTACTGCAGACACCACTCCCACCTGGATCTATCAGGGTTTTTAGATGACTGTCTTTCAACTGGGTATTTTTGCCCTGGCGGCGCTGGCCATTGGCCGACTCAAACGAAGCCGCGAGTTGGCCCTGTTGGGCGTGAGCGTTTTTGTTATTTACTGGCTTCAACCGCCTCAAGAGTTCGTCAGCCTGGTATTCTGGTTGCCGACTGCCACCATTGGGCTGACCATCTTTGTGTGGTTGTGGGTGGCGACCCCTGAAGTGCGTGGCTGGAAACACAATTGGCCCGCAGCGCTTGTCATTCTTGCAGTTGTTCTTCTCGTTGACCTTAATCAATTTTTTGGCTTTGAGAAAATTTACATGACCACCACGCCGCGCCTATGGATGATCGCAGCTGCCATGGTGGCTTATTTAATACTCGTATATGGTATGGTTGGGTTTTCCCGGGCCAGCGGCCATCTGTTGACGGTAAGCTTCTTCGTCATTGTCCTTTTATTGATTTATCTTAAAACGCCTTTTCTCATAACAAAATCCTTCGACTTTATTTACGGATTGCGCGGGCAGCCGGCCGGCAATGTGCCCCACATTTTTTCGTGGCTTGGTTATTCGTATGTGGCTTTTCGCCTGCTTCATACGATCAGAGATCGCCAGGCGGGGCGCCTGCCTGCCTTGACACTGAGTGAGTATGTTAATTATGTCATCTTTTTCCCGGCATTTGCGGCCGGTCCGATCGATCGGGTAGAGCGGTTTGTAGAGGAATTGAGAACTCCCGTTGCTTCGGCTGGGCAGGATTGGACGGATGCAGGGAGACGATTCTTTACCGGCCTGTTCAAAAAATTTGTAATTGCAGATGCGCTTGTTTTGATCTCAATAAATGATGTCCTGGTGGGCCAGCTCGATTCGGCAGGTTGGATGTGGTTTTTCCTGTATATGTATTCGCTGCGGATCTATTTTGATTTCAGCGGGTATACAGATATCGCCATCAGCCTTGCACGCGTAATGGGGATCCGTCTGCCGGAGAATTTTGCCTCACCGTATCTCAAGCCCAATCTCACGCAGTTTTGGAATTCCTGGCATATGACCCTTACGCAGTGGTTTAGAGTTTATTTTTTCAATCCCCTCACACGCGCCTTGCGTACCCGGGATCTGCCTGCACCCCTTGTTATTTTTATTACGCAGGTCAGCACGATGGTCCTGATCGGCCTCTGGCATGGTGTTGCCTGGGGGTTTGTGCTGTGGGGTTTGTGGCATGGTCTTGGTTTGTATGCCCATAATCGCTGGAGCGAATTTATTCGTAGTCGGACCAGGAATCCGCTGCCCGCGCGCCGACAGTTGCTCCTGAATGTAATTGGCGTTTTTCTGACGTTCAATTTTGTTTCGCTTGGCTGGTTGTTCTTTACATTATCAACGCCTGACCTGGCCTGGAATGCGTTAATGAAATTATTTGGGGTTGTCCTGTGAGTGACGTGCATCCTTTGCGCCTGCTCTTAAAGGCCCTGGTCCTTTATGCGCTTGCAAATCTTGCATTTGCATATTTCAGCCCTTCCATTGGGAAGCTTTCGATCTATAACTGGCTGGTCCCGGGCCGTGAGCGCGTCCCTTATGAGCGCGAAGTGGAGTATTACTCTGTTTCCCATACCGTACCCGTGTATGAAGACATGGATGCAATGTATCGATCGCACACCTTGTCCCGGCCGAAGCGCGCTGATGAATTCCGTGTGATATTGCTGGGTGATTCTTCTGCATGGGGATTTGAATTACATCCGGACCAGACTCTGGCCGGACAGCTCAATTCGCTTCAGCTTGAGACCTGCGACGGCAGGCAGGTCGTGGTTTACAATGCCGCCTACCCGTTGCCTTATGCAATGAAAGACCTGCTTATTATGGACAAGGCTCGTGAGTATGGTCCTGATATGTATGTATGGACGATCACACTCGACACGTTTCGCAATCGTTCCGTGTACACAAGATATTTTCTTGCTCCGTATGCGGAAAGGGTTTATGAATTGGTCGAAGAATATGAGATTAATAACCTTGACACGCGGGATGTCAAAGAGCCGACCTTTTGGGAACGGACCATCATGGGCCAGCGGGGGTTGCTTAAGCGAATGCTGCTTTTGCAGTTGCATGGCTTTGGATGGAGTGCAACAGGACTGGATTATTACTATCAGGATTATCCTCCCCTATCCAACGACCAGAAGGATTCTATGTTGTATGATTCGCTCGGCCCGGGCGAACTTAACCTGAACACGTTTTTATTCGATGTTTTAGGTGCAGGTTACAAGCACGCCCGCGACGTGCCCCTGCTTGTTGTAAACGAGCCGATCTTTATTGCGTCCGGCGCGAATAGCGATATTCGTTACAATGATATTCATCCTCGCTGGGCGTATGATGAATATCTGCATTATCTGGACGCCTGGATGATACAGAATACGCATGCATATATCGATGCATGGAATGCGCTCCCACCTTCAGAGTTCACAAGTACGGCGCTTCACCGTACTCCGCAGGGTGAAAAAATGCTTGCGGAAATAATCGTTCCAAAGCTGGAAGAAATGGCCTGTTCGGAATAAGGATAAAATAATGACGGAAATCAACTCGATACTTTCAAAACATATTGCTGAAAAAATCCTGAAACAGCCCAGTCGGGTTATTGGTGCGGAGGAGAAGATTATTTCAAGCGGCCTGGTTGATTCTTTCAGTCTTGTGGATCTGGCGCTGTTCGTGGAAGATACTTTCGGCGTTCGTATTGAAGATTCTGAATTGAACGCATCCACTTTCGATACGCTGGCCGAGTTGGCGAATCTCATTCAGTCCCGCCAATCGAAATGACGACATTTTCCGAGCGGTTGAGATCGCATCTCGGTCGCGCTCCAGAACAGGTCGCGGTGATTTTGCAAAGATCTGGTCAATCAGATCTTCCCATTCCGTATTCGCAACTCTTGCGCGGAGCCCAGGGGTTTGCGGGTGCCTTCGAAAGGACAGGGATTCGGCCCGGAGAAGTGATCATTCTCATTCTGCAACACAGCGAGGAGTTGCTTTACTCGTATTTTGGGGCGGTCATTCATGGCGCGATCCCTTCGATCATGCCTTTTCTTACAGAAAAACTCTCCCCTGAACGATATCGGGCAGATTTATTGGCGCTTATCTCGGTGGCACAACCTGCTGCGATCTTGACATATGCTGAATTCGAAAGCGAGGTCCGCGCGGCGTTGAAGGAAGGAGATTCCGTCCGGGCTGTGATCCTGGCTGAAAATATTTCAGCCAGGGATGTGGACGCTTCGTCATGGGAGGGCTTGAAGCACGCCCCTGAAGACATCGTCCTGTTGCAGCATTCTTCAGGAACAACGGGCCTGCAAAAAGGTGTTGCCCTGTCTCATCAGGCGGTTTTTAATCAGCTCGATGCGTACAGCAAAACCCTGAACTTGAACGAAAAAGATGTGGTTGTTTCGTGGCTTCCGCTATATCATGACATGGGATTGATCGCGGGATTTTTGCTTCCCGTTTTATATGGCGTCCCGCTTGTGTTGCTGTCTCCATTCGACTGGGTGCGTGCGCCATATCGGTTGATGCAATCGGTTTCACAATACAAGGGGACCCTGTCCTGGCTCCCTAACTTTGCCTACAATTTCTGTGCGCAGAAGATCCGCGACCGCCACCTTGAGGGTGTGGATCTATCCACTTGGCGCGCGATCATTAATTGTTCCGAGCCTGTCCGCTGGGAGAGCCATGAAACATTCCATGAAAAATTCAAGACGTATGGTCTGCGCGAGGATGCCTTGCATACTTCCTATGCGATGGCGGAAAATGTTTTCGCGGTGACCCAGTCCGGCCTGGCTGGCAGGCCGAAGGTCGAAGTGGTCGATTGGGAAGCGTTTCTGACGGAACGTATTGTGAAGGACGCGAATGATAAACCCGCGATGAAAGTCATGTCGTCCGGTCAGCCGCTTCCCAATGTCCAAATAAAGATCATTGATGAAAAAGGAAGTCCATTGCCTGAGCGCGTTGTCGGTGAGATCGCGTTGAAAAGCGATTGTATGTTAAGCGCTTATTACAATCGGCCGGACGCGACAGAAAAAGCCTTTTTGGATGGGTGGTATCTGACCGGGGATTATGGTTATATTTCCGGCGGAGAGATCTTTGTTTCCGGACGTAAGAAAGACGTGATCATTGTAGGCGGAAAAAATGTGTATCCGCAGGACCTTGAAGCATTGACTTATGAAGTGGCCGGCGTGCACGCGGGACGTTCGGTTGCTTTTGGCATGTTCGATGATGAGCAGGGGACGGAAGAAGTGGTGATCATTGCCGAGATCGCTTCAGAGGAGCTGGCAGAGCAGCAAAAGGTTGCAGATGCCATTCGCCTGCATGTAACCAGGAATTCGGCGATCGCGCTGCGTTACGTGAAAGTGGTCGGGCCGAAATGGATCGTGAAAACTTCGAGCGGAAAAACGGCACGTTCGGCAAATAAGGAAAAATACTTAAATGAAAAATGACAGTCGCCCCATGGCGACTGTCATTTTGATTGCAGTAGTTGATCATCCGCCAGTGGGGATGCGTTTTTCCAGGGTGCGGTTGAAAAGCTTTTCCTGCTCTTCAGAGGCTTCCTTGTAGGACTTGGGACGAACCTTACCCCGGCCCTTGGATTTTTCGAGCGCCACCTGCCAGGCGATCTGCATGGCGGTAAATTCCGGCTCGGAGGGAGCTTCCGGCTCCATCTGGAAATCTTCTTCCTGTTTCTTGCCTTTGCGCTTGTTGCTAGTGCCAGTGCCAGTGGCAGTGCGCGCTTTGCGATCTTCACGTTCGGGTTTTTCTTCCTGAACGACCTCAGGCTGAAGGGCCTTGATGCTCAAACGGATCTGTCGTTTGCGACGATCTACATCCAGAACTTTCGCTTCAATTTCTTCGCCTTCTTTTAATACATCGCTGGCGGTCTTGACGTAGCCGTGAGTGAGCTCGCTGACGTGAATCAGCCCGGGACGCTCCGCACCAAAATCGACAAATGCGCCATAGGTTTCAAGGCGCACAACCTTGCCTTTGACGATCATTTCAGGCTGGATCTCTTTCCATTCAAGCCCGAGGGGTTCGATCATGGTGAGTTCGACGCGGTCCTTTTTGACCCGGCGTATCCAAACGTCCACGGTCTGGCCCTCTTTCACAACATCTTCAACCTTGTTAACCGCGTCTTTCTGTAGTTGTGAGATATGGATGACACCCGGTACGTTTTGACCGATGTCTATGAGTGCGCCAGCGAGTGTCGTCTTCAGGACTTTGCCGCTGAGTTTGGTTTTTGGTTCAAGCGCGAGGGTGGGTGCGCTATCTGGTGTTGCCATGGTTATACTCCTGCTGGTTAAAATAATGCCGAATAGTGATTATACCTGCCCGGCATAAAACCGTCAACGTGAAATTAGTCACATGCCACAGTGAAAGTCATGTGTTGATTCGACAATCGATTAGAATGCTTTGGGCTGATATGAACAAACCATTCACGCGGCGCGACTTTTTACGAGTCATCAAAAGTGCTTTTCTTTCCCTGATCGCGTTGGGCTCCGGCTCGTTTCTTTACGGGCTTTTTGGCGAACCCGGGTGGATCGATGTCGAGGAAGTGGAGATCGTTCTGCCGCGATTGCCAAAATCCTTTTCTGGGTTTCGCCTTCTGCAGATAAGCGATATTCATATTGGCGGATGGATGGATCGAGAACGCCTTTCGCATGTTATAGAGCTTGTGAAGAGTCAAAAAATTGATTTGATCGTCATGACGGGCGATTATGTACTTGGTCATTCGTGGAGTAGGAGTTTGGATGATGCGGCTGAAGATTTTGTCAAAGAGGTCTCCAGGCTTGCAGAAGGTCACCTTGTGCTTGCGGTTCTTGGGAATCATGACCATTGGGCTGACGCAGAGAAGGTCCGCGAGATGTTGTTGCGTTGTGAGGTCGTAGAGTTGAACAATGATGTTTATTCCCTGAAAAGGGGCGATGACGAACTGCATGTTGCCGGTGTCGATGATATTTGGGAACAGAAGGATCGATTGGATGAGGTCTATAAGAAGCTGCCCGAAACCGGTGCGGCGATCCTGCTTGCCCATGAACCGGACTTTGCAGAGAAGAGTTCTCGAAAGGGTCGTTTTGGTTTGCAGCTCTCCGGACATTCCCATGGCGGGCAGGTGGTGATTCCATTCTTTGGGGCGCCAATTTTGCCCCGTTTAGGTCAAAAATATCCGTCCGGTCTTTATAAAGTGGGCGAGATGTGGCAGTATACAAACCGTGGGGTTGGGATGCTCGACCCGGCTGTGCGATTTAACTGCCGGCCGGAGATCACAATTTTCACCTTGCAATCTGCCTGAACTTCTTGCCTAACTTTGCAGAACTATGTATAATGCGTCAATCAAAAGCGTTGATGGGAACGAGTAAATTCGTCGAAACGGTTAGCGAGTCCGAGGTCAGGTGTGAAGCGGATACGCGTAGGCGGTTGAAAATCCTCCCGAAGCTTCGAACTGAAATGAGCATGCTCAAAGTAAGGGAGACGGAAGCCTTTCGTTAAAGAGGTGTGGGCATGATTGTGTCCAAGTGAGAGTCCCCGCTGGGGGAATCAGAGTGGTACCGCGTGAGCATTGCTCTCGTCTCTGTTATGAGACGAGAGCTTTATTTTAAGTATGTCGTCACACCTGCGAGCCTCAAACGGCGAGTGCAACGAACGCACGAAGTCCCTTGCGAAGCATCTCGAGCGGAGCGAGTGGGCGTAGCGGAGCGTAGTGGGAGTGCGGCGCAAGTGTTGCGAGGGCGGCCTTGTTCTTGCCCGAACCAATCTCTGCGTAAGTGGATTGCTTCGCCGCTGAAGTACAAGAGCAGCGGCTCGCAATGACGGAAACTAAGGAGAGAGAATGTTTAAATCAGTCAACGCAAAACTCGACGCACCTTCAATGGAGGAGAATGTCCTCAAGATGTGGAAGAAGCAGGGCATCTTCAAGAAGACGGTGGAGCAGCGCCAGGGCAAACCTGAATATGTATTTTATGAAGGACCTCCCACCGCCAATGGGCGCCCCGGCGTACATCATGTATTGGCGCGCGTCTTCAAGGACATGTTCCCGCGCTACAAGATCATGCGCGGCTATAACGTCTCACGCCGCGGGGGCTGGGATACACACGGTCTGCCGGTTGAGATAGAAGTGGAGAAACAGCTCGGCTTTAATAACAAACAGCAGATCGAAGAATACGGTATCGATAAATTTAACGAACTGTGCAAAAAGTCCGTTTTTACCTATATCCAGGATTGGGAAAAACTCACGGATCGGATCGCCTTCTGGGTCGACCTCGAAAACGCGTACGTGACCTATACCAACGATTACATGGAGTCCGTCTGGTGGATCCTGAAAAATTTTTGGGAAAAGGACCTGCTGTTCAAGGGATACAAGGTCGTGCCGTATTGCCCGCGCTGCGGAACGCCTCTTTCCGACCATGAAGTTCATTACCCAGATGCGATGCACGAAACCGATGATCCGTCGGTCTTTGTACGCATGCCGCTGGTGGATAAGCCGGATACTTCGCTGTTGATCTGGACGACAACTCCATGGACCCTGCCCGGGAATGTGGCTGTAGCCGCGCACCCGGATGTGGACTATGTAACTGTTGAACATACGCTGGACGATGGAGCGAAGGAAAAACTAATTCTTGCAAAACCTCTGATGGAGAAAGTTTTCAAGGATAAAGAAGTGAAGATTCTTGAAACATTCAAGGGCAGGAAACTCAAGGGTTTGAAGTATCAGCCGCTTTTCACATTTGTCCCGCCTGTGAAGACCGCACATTATGTTGCGCTTGCTGAGTATGTTACAACTGAAGATGGAACGGGTTTGGTTCATATCGCTCCTGCTTTTGGTGCGGAAGATATGGATGTGGCAAAACAATACGATTTGCCTGTGTTGATGACTGTGCTACCCGATGGCACGTTTGTTCCTGAGGTGACTCCGTGGCGTGGACAATTCATCAAACATGCTGATCCTCTTATTATTCAGGATTTGCAGGTGCGTGGTCTGTTGTTTCGTGCGGAAACGTATACACATGTTTATCCATTCTGCTGGCGCTGCAAAACACCCTTGATGTATTACGCACGTGATTCCTGGTATATCCGCACCAGCGCCCATCGTGACCGCCTTGTAGAATTGAATAACACGATCAATTGGGTTCCGGAACACGTCCGCAGCGGGCGCTTTGGCAATTGGCTGGAAAACAACATAGACTGGTCGTTGACCCGCGAGCGGTATTGGGGCACACCACTTCCCGTTTGGGAATGTGAAAATCCCGAATGCAAGCATCGTGAGTGTATTGGTTCTGTAAAAGAATTATCCGAAAAAGCAGGCAAAGACCTGAGCGAGTTGGATTTGCATCGCCCCTACGTGGATGAAGTTCACTGGAAGTGCACGGAGTGCGGCGGCACGCATCGCATGACGCGCGTCAAGGATCTGATCGACGTGTGGTTCGACTCTGGTTCCATGCCTTATGCGCAATGGCATTATCCGTTCGAGAATCAGGAGAAGTTCAAGACCCAGTTCCCCGCGGATTACATCTGCGAGGCCGTCGATCAGACGCGTGGCTGGTTCTATTCGCTTCACGCCATCAGTACCCTGCTCAATAACGAGGTTGCGTTCAAGAATGTCATCTGTCTCGGTTTGATCCTGGATGGGGATGGGCGCAAGATGTCCAAGTCCATTGGCAACATCGTCGACCCATGGGAGGTGTTGAACGCGCACGGCGCGGACGCCTTCCGTTGGTATTTATATACAGCTACTCCTCCAGGACAAGAACGTCGCTTCTCCAGTGACCTGGTTGGAGATGTCATCCGCAGTTTTACCCTCACACTCTGGAATGTGTATTCGTTCTTTGTGACATACGCCAACCTTGATAAGCCGAAGGGGCTCACCGTAACTGCCGCGACCAATGATCTGGATCGCTGGCTGCTCTCGGAGTTGAACGTGCTTGTCCGCGAAGTGACGAAGGCCTACGAAAATTATGATGCCACCAACGCCACGCGTCCTGTGGAAGCTTTTGTGGAGAAGCTCTCTACCTGGTACGTGCGCCGCTCGCGCCGTCGCTTCTGGAAGAATGACTCCGGTTCAGACAAACAGGCTGCGTATTCAACTCTCTACACGGCGCTGGTGACGGTTGCGAAATTGATCGCGCCTGCCATGCCTTTCCTTGCCGAAGAGCTGTATCAGAACCTCGTCCGCTCCGTGGATGAGACCGCACCCGAATCTGTGCACCTTGCGGAATGGCCGGCAGTGATGGATGAATTCATAGATGAATCCCTCAACCGTGAAATGGGTCTGGTCGTGCGCCTGGTTTCATTGGGTCATTCTGCGCGGCAGAAGGCGAATCGCAAGGTGCGTCAACCGTTGGCCTCAGTGGCGTTTTCGGTCAGCACTCCTGCTGAACGCAAGGCAGTCTCCACCTATGCAGATGTGATCTCGGATGAACTCAACGTTAAACAAGTTCGTTTGTTGGATGCATCTACCGAGGCGTTGACTCACACGGTCAAGCCTTTGCCCAAACAACTCGGGCAAAAATACGGCAATAAATATCCGGCCATTCAAAAGGCCGTCCTCGCCATGAACCCCGAAGAAGTGGCGAAGACTCTCCACTCTGGTGATGTACTTGTAGTGAAGGCAGACGGCGAAACATACAATATCCTTTCTGAAGAGGTGGAAGTAAAGGCCATGGCGAAGGAAGGCTTCGCAGTTGCAGAAGAGGGCGCCTATGTTGCGGCCCTTGTAACCGAGCTCACGCCTGAGCTCGCGCAGGAAGGTTTGGCACGTGAGTTTGTGCGCCGCGTGCAGGACCTGCGCAAGGCCGCCGATCTGGATGTGGCCGATCGTATAGAACTGTTCGTCGAGGCCTCGGCAGGTTTGAGGTCCGCGATCGAGGCGCATAAGGATTACATCACATCCGAAACGCTTGCAACAAAACTATCCTTTGCCAGCCCGCCAGGGAAAGCATCTGTTGTTGAAGACGAGTTTGAGGGTGAAAAAGTCAAAGTCGGCCTGATGAAAGCTTAGTTACTGACCGAAAATTGACGACTCGAAGAGTCGTCAATTTTTTATTTCCTTGTATAATATTATAGCAAGGTTGCTCCCTGCGCCGTCCCCGGCGCAGGAATTCCTTCGCAAAACGCCGCCGGGGACGGCGGCTTGAGCCTGACCTTGCGCTGTAATAATAATAACCGCACGTTTTGTTTATCAGTCTTTGCAAAAAGATGTCAAAAGAAGGACCTTACATGCCGACCTCTCTAATTTCCGAAACAAGACCCAATCCATTGCGTGTCCTTGCCGCCTGGGGGGTTCATCTCTTTACAGCCACGGGTGCAATATGGGGTTTGCTCGCTTTGATCGCCATTTTTGAACATGACTGGCGCATGATGATCATTTGGATGATCGCGGCCATGTTCGTGGATGCCTTCGATGGCATGCTGGCGCGCTGGGCCGATGTAAAGGCGTATGCCGCAGGAATTGACGGCGCGCTGCTCGACAATATTCTCGATTATTTTAATTATGTGGTTGTGCCGGCGCTCTTTTTGGTGGAAGCGGAAGCCCTGCCGGCCAGTGTTCGGTTACTGGGCGCATGCTCGATCCTGCTCACCTCCGCCTATCAATTCACACAGACCGATGCCAAGACTGACGATCATCATTTCAAGGGCTTTCCTTCGTATTGGAATGTGATGGTGCTCTATATGCTGTTGATGAACCTGCCTGAATGGGTAAATTTTGGGTTCCTGATGTTGTTCAACGTGCTGGTTTTCATCCCTATTAAATATATCTACCCGACTCGTAACAGCTATTTGCGACAATTTACGCTGGTACTCACTTATCTTTATGGTGCGGTGGGTATTTGGGGATTGCTTCAATATCCTAACCAGCCGGGATGGGTAGTGTGGGTTTCTTTTGTATATGTTGCGTATTATCTGGTATTGAGCATCATTCCCAAAAACAAAGTAAATGCGAGTTGATATCGTAACGCAGGCAGATGAGGAACTTTACGACGCGTTCCGACGCCTTGTCCCTCAGTTGACGAATAACAACCCGCCTCCTGCCCTCGACGATCTGGCTGCTCTCCTCCGAGATCCATCTTCCACGCTCCTGGTGGCGCGGAACGAGCAGGAGCAGATCGTGGGTGCGCTTACACTGACTGTTTATCGCGTGCCGACGGGCGTTCGCTCCGTGATCGAAGACGTGATTGTGGATAAAGCTGCGCGTGGGCAGGGGATTGGCGAGGCCTTGCTCAAGCGCGCAATCGGCCTGGCGCGTGAAAAAGGCGCCGGCAATATCTCGCTCACTTCGAACCCAGCGCGAGAGGCAGCCAATCGACTGTATTTGCGGATGGGGTTTAAAAAGAGGGAAACCAACACATATCAAATCAAGCTCTAAATGAAAATAAAAAAGGACAGCGCACGCGCCGTCCTTTTTTATTATTGTGATTGCTTTCTAGTGGCCATTTCCATGGCCATTGCCTTTATCCTTGTTGCCTTTATCCTTTTTATCCTTTTTATCCTTGTTGCCTTTGTCTTCTTTATTCTTCTTATCTTCGTTCACGGTATTCGCTTCATCCGCGGCATTTGCTTCATCACTAATTTCGCCTTTACCAGACATGACATCGCCCAGGCTGTTGTTCTTTTCGCCCTTCAATATGGCCTTTTTGAATTGGCCCCAATTTGCCGGGCTTGTGCCATCTTCTAGTGTGATCGCGCTATAGTCGCCACTGAGTTTTGCGTCCAGAATGGTTTGGAATAGGCCGGTATCGCCGTCCATTTTTGTCGTGATCCATAACGCCTGGGCGATCACTCCAAAGCCTGCACCCTGGTCGTGATAATCCATGACCATCTCATAGTCCACGCCAAGGGTTTCACCGAAGAAATCAGCCAATGCCGAGCCAACAGGATGTTGCTTCTCTTCTTCTCCGCTGTCGCCTCCAATGACCGTTGTGGGATCGATCTCGACAGCGGAGCCTACTGCGGTTTCGCTGACGGTTGTTTGGCCGGTAGTTGCATCGGTTGTGATCAGGCCCAGTGAGGTGGCAGTCTCAACGCTGAGATTAACGGTCTGTGTGGCACCTTGATCATCGATCAGTGTGACCACCACAGTTGATTCGCCGGTGGCTGCGTCTGTTTCCAGGGTTACAGATTCAACAGTACCTGTTATCGGTGTGGTGGTTGTGTCCTGCGCCAAGGCTGTGCCTGTGGTCAATACCAATAAGGCCAGGGTCAGGAATACGCTGGTCAAAAGCTTTTTCATTTGGAACTCCTTATAAAGCCGGTGATTTGTACTATGTTTTATGACGTATAAAACCATGCTTTGGATACGGCTGAATTATTATTTTGCGGATACTTAACAATATCGTTGTTTGACCAGGTATTCGGCAGGACTTAAGTACTATGTTCGGCTCTGATGAACTTTGGCGGTATTTTACACATTTCGGCATATTCGCCGCGATATTCCTGGGGCAGGAGGATGGCGAGCTGGCACATCATCTCGTCCACGATCTGCTGGCGCACCTCGCCGGTTATCTTGACCCCTTGTATGTCTATTTTGAACGGCTCGCCCACGCGGATGTGAAAATCCGTCCGCTTCAATTGCTTAAGATTGGAGAGATAATTCTCTCCGCCCCAATGAGCAATTGCCATAATGGGTGCGCCCGAATGCAGCGCAACAATGACCGCGCCCGGCAGGCCGCGTTTTAACTTTCCATTTTTATTGCGCGTGCCTTCGGGGGCCAGCCCGAAGATGTAGCCTTTTTCGAGCATACGCAACGCCTCTTTAAGTGCATTCATATCCACTTCGCCGCGGCGCACCGGGATGACACCCCACAAGCTGAAGATCCAGCGCAGGAACCAGTGATCCCAGGCTTCGGCTTTTCCCCAGCCGGTCAACTTGCGAGGCTGAAGATGAGAGAAAAGCATGGGCACCTCGATCTGGCCCGTATGATTAGCGATCACGATCAATGGGCCCTGCATCGGCATTTCGTGCAGATCGGGTGCGTCGATGCGGCAGGTGATCTGCGTGTAAACTCGGATTGCGTAGTTAACGAACCAGTAAATAAAGTGTTTCATAATTAAGTTGACGGAGTGTATCATACCGATGGTTTGAATTTCTGGTAGTCTTCGGGTGTATCGAGGTCGTCAATGATCGATGGCGAATCAAGGAGCACATATTCGATCTCAGCCGCGTGCGTATTCAAAAAATCACGCGGAGAGAGCGGCGGCTGCAGGTTCAGCAATTCACCCCAGAGCAACCGTGCCACAAGCCAGGGATGCCCGCGCCGCATTTGATAGCTCGGTGCCACGATGGGGGATCTGTTCTTGCGGAATGCTTCGCAGACGCTCCGCACGCTTCCTTCTTCGACCTGTGGCTGGTCGCCGAGACAAATGAGTGATGCCTCCACCCCGGCTTGCTGTGCCCTCAGGCCGCATTGGATCGAAGCCAGCATTTCCTCGCTTTCAAAATTTTCGTTATACGTTGTTCGCACTTTATATTGTGCAGCGATCCTCTCCACCTCATCTCGCGCGCTGCCAGTGACCACGAGAATGTCCTGGATTCCTGTGCGTTGAATGGCTTGGATGACCTGTTCCAGGACAGTGACGTTGCCCCACGGCAACAGCATTTTGGGCCGGCCCATGCGCATGGATTTGCCTGCTGCAAGGATGATTGCCGCGATCATTCCATGTCCTTAAGCCTTTGATAATCTTCCGGCTTGTCCACATCGAACAACAAAATATCATCGTGCCAGGGCAGATATTCGACGCGGTGTTTATCGAAGATGGCGCGGCCGCCGATGTCGCCGGTCAGCTTCATGAGATCGGGGAAGGCCGCCCTGTCGAACAGGACCGGGTTGGCACGATGCTCCTCCAAAACAAGCGGCGCGAGGATGGCCGGGAGGTCGCGCGCATGGGCCTCCTTCAGCGCGAGAATGACTTCGGTGGGAATTTGAGGCTGGTCTGCCAATAAGAATATTGAAGCTCCCACATTCGCCGGCAGGGATGCGATGCCCTTTTTTATGGATGTGCTCTGACCCTGTGCATATTCTGGATTGTGGACGATCTCGACAGGCAGGCCGCTTAAGGCTGTGCTGATCTCAGGGGCGTGTGAGCCGGTGACGACGACCACAGGCCAGAGCGAGGCGTGAAGCGCAGTTTCTGCAACGTGCCTCACAAAGGGTTTGCTGCGCCAATCGAGCAGTTGTTTGGGTGCGCCAAAGCGGGTGGATTCTCCCGCGGCGAGAATAATGCCAGCGGTCCGTTCGATCGTCTTCAGGTGTCCATGCTTGAGTGAACCAACAACGACCGAATCAAAGTGATCGAGTAATTCACGCGCCATATTTCCCGCAATGGATTGCAGTGCCGGCGTATCGGCCTGGTTGAGGAATGCAACGCGGCGGGCGGTGGGTGGGATGTTTTTCAACCCGCCGTCCGGATGGATAAGGACTCGCAGAATTGATTCCGGAGTGATGCCGTGGTCGATGGAAAGTTTACCGAGTTGGGAATATATTTCGGCTCGATGTACATGAGCACCTGTAAGGGGTTTACCCAGCGCGCTGAGGCCCGCGATAACAAGAACAGTGTCCGTAAACTGGGGAATGGGCGGCTCATGCGCGGCAGGTGCCTTAAGTGTGTGTTCGCGTGACCCATCGGCTTCGATCAGAAGTGGAATTTTTCGTCGTTCTGTATTTTCGCGTAGCCAATTTAGCAGCGCAGGGTCAATTGGCAAAGTACGTTCCTCTTTAATTTCCCCGGTGACGAGTATCACGCCGTACAACTCTTTGTCGAAGATAGCAGAAAGTTCGTTAATATCCTTCGCGATCACATGTTGAGCTGCAAAGACGACTTGCGATGTACCCAGGTGCGATGTGGCTGTAACGATCACCAGGGGGGAGGGCCGGTTGATCAGTTGATGTGCAAGTTGGAAGAGCGCGGTGGTCTTTCCACCTGCTCCAACCAGGCTGATAACCTGTTGAGGGTATAAGTCGACTCTTAGTGCGTGCGCCAGGTTCATGCGCTGATTGTATCGTGAGTCACTTCATTCGCTCGGCCCTATTATGCCGCGCATATGCGTTCCTTTAACGCGATATGCGCGGCCAATTAGATGCCCGCTTTAAATTCTGATCGATCGTTCCTGACAGGCCGATCGACCCAATTATTCGAGTGTATGGATCACTGTCAGCTCCTGCACGAGCGGCAACAGGGATTTGGGCATTGTGGTGTCGCTCGCGTGGACGGTATGTTTGGCCGATTGGCCAGCCTCGACGGTGATCCTGTATTCAAACTCATCGGGTGTCTTGTTCCCGTTCAAATCCTCTGGGATCTCGAAAAAATCAGCTTCCCCTAGTAATTTGAGCAGGCTTTGTGCTTCATCACCGGGCAATTGATCGAGATCCACGTGCAGGTGGATCTCTTGTCCGATTGCGCCGCCGGAACGGTCGAACGTGATTTTTGTTGGCATCTTTATCTTCCTTTCCATCGTGAATTTCCTGAAAATGCGATGTAAGACGTCCTTACTATAAATTAGGAATTTATTTTTTTCAACGGTACCATGGTCTCGCTCAAAATTAGAATCAGCTAAAACAACCCATCATTTTGATAGGTTGTGGCAGAATGACCTTTTCGTGATAGCGCGCCAAGTAACGCGAAGAGTAATTCGTCGTTATATAGAGCAGATCGACCATTTTTTAGTCCAAGCCTTTGCACGCCTGAAAATATTTTTTAACCGCATGCCGGGGCTTAAGAAAAGACAAAGGTGATTCCATGAAACTAAAATTAATTCAGATTGTCCCCATTTTGATTCTTGCAGGTTTGCTCGTAAGCGCATTCGGGGCGGTGCAAAATCCTCCCAATGGATCGAATCTTTCGGTCCAGCCCCAGGAAACGGCTGAGCCAACGACAATTCCCATAATTGCAACAGTGCTCGTGCCTGTAACCGGGAACGATAATACTGCGAACAACAATACCACGCTGCTCGTCTATGTTTTGATCGGGGTGGCAGGTTTGGCCTTTTTGATAGCTCTGGTAGCCATTCTGACAAGGGCCAACCAGGCTCCCACCGATAGAACACATACCCATTAACATAATAAAGTAACAGGAGCGACCTGCTTCAGGTCGCTCCTGTTACATGAATGATTCAACAAATATTCTCAAGAAGAAATTATATGCTTGAACTGATCGTTGCCATCCTGCTGGCTCTCATACTGGTAAGAGCGCTTCGGTAACAAACAACTTGATGCTTTGCATTTAAAGAGCGCCTTTAGCCCCTATTCCCGGCAGTGTCTTGATCCTTTCCCGGCCCACCTTTTTCTCTACTTTTTCCACTATCGCAGAACAATCGCCTTATCTTATCGTTTAAGTATATAGCCGGTTTGCCACATTACGCGGCAAAGAGGCTTCTTTGAACTTTCCGGCAAAAGTTTGCCGAAGGTTACGGATACATAAAAGTGGGAGCAGTGGAGGTCCAAAATGATTAACCAAAGATTCAACCCAGGTTTTGCGGCGATTGCCGTGATCGTGCTTTGTCTGCTTGCATTTGTGTTCGCCATGGGAGTCATCATTCTTGGCCGGCAAAGACAACCTGTGAATTTGATCAAAGTCCCGGATGACTATGCCACCATTCAGGCTGCCATCAACGCAGCCGAGGCGGGAGATATCATCCAGGTTCGTTCAGGCGTATATAACGAAAATGTTACACTGGACAAAGCCGTTTCTTTGACCGCCGAGACTTTTGACGCAATAAACCCGGTTAACAACACAACCATCATCGACGGCATGGGTGGTGGGTTTACGATCTTTATTCCATCCGGGTTGACCCAGATGCCGACCATCAGCGGGTTTGTCATTCGTAATAGCAACAGCGGCATACAATCCTCCTCTGCGTTCATCGCCGAGTATAACTATTTCCATTCATCCGTGATCCTGGTCAGTTATCAATCCGGAAGCGGCGGAGTTAATCGCAATAACGTATATTTCAAATCAACGGATGATGCCATTCGCCTGGATGATACGAACAGGCCGCTCTTGATAGAGAACAACCGCATCATGTACGCCGGCGACGATGGGATCGAGGTCAGTTTGCAAAACGCAACCGCACCGCCTTCCCGCATCGATGTCGATATATGGAATAACATGATCATCGGAAGTACACAGGACGGCATCCAGTTGATTGACTTTTCCGGCGATCCGCAGGATACCAATCGCTTCTTTGTGATACGCGGCAACCTGATCGCCAGCAATGGAAAAGCCGGCATTGGATTGATGCCGAATGCGAATATGAATGAAGATTTCTCGGGCGCAGATATGGCTGAAGCGATCCGCGTCATTAACAATACCATTTATGGGAACAACCATGGCATTTCCGGCGGCGACAATCTGGTGGCATTCAATAACATCATTGTCAATACAGGTGCTCGAGGCGTATGGAGACTGCAGGGCCTGCCCGGAGCAAACTCTGTAGTTGCCTATACTTTGTTCCATAACAATGTAGTGGACGCTGAGGAGAGCAACGTAGGGACAGGGAATATTCTGGGGCTGGATCCGCTTTTTCAGGCTGAACCAAACCCGGGGTTGGACGGAGCATGGGGGACGGTCGATGATGATTTCAGTGGACTGTTGCTTCAGGCAGGTTCACCCGCAATTGATAAAGGTGTTACACAATATGTTGCCAATAATGGAGAGCCGATCCCGTCCAGCCCGATCACTGGGTTTGTAGGCGCGGCGCCCGATCTTGGTTGGCGCGAATTTGGCAGCCCGGCTTTCATCACGCCCACACCATCTGCTATTCCCACTGCGACGCTTTTAACGACCACGCCCGTTACGCCTACACTTACATCAACCTCTACGTCCACGCCAGTTTCACTTACGCCCATCTCGCCGACTCCATCCTTCACGCCGACACTTGGGTCGCCCAGCCCGGTGGCAACTGGTACATCCACTGCTACAGCCCTCCCAGGCTCAACGACTACGCCAACGCCCATCATCCAGGGCATTGCCCCTGCCAGCGCTGAAGCAGACACCACGATTAATATGACCATTACTGGTTCAGGATTTGCGCCTGGCGCCGCTGTGACCTTTGAAGGCGGATTGGGAGTGGCTTCGCAAGTGACATCTGTGCAAGTGGCGAATTCCACTACTTTGATCGTCACGATTAATGTTCAGAACGATGGATCGTTCGGGACGCAGGTTTGGGACGTACGTGTCACCAACCCCAATACCACGACCACCGTTCTGCTGGACGCATTTACTGTAATGCCGTAGCCCGGGGAATAAAACTTCAGAGTATATAAGGTTAAACCTGCCTTCCTCAACCGCCAGCGGACTCGGATGTCAGCAGGCGGTTGAGTTCAAGTTCCGCCTCCGCCGGAGTAATGGAAAGGGCTATCATCCGTCAGAGCGACGCGGCGTCCTGCATGGTATTGGCAAGATGGGGGTCCCTGATATCATTTTGCTCAAGCCAGATACATTAACTGCTGAAGAAATGACGATTAAGCATAAATACCCAATGTATGCTTATGAAATGTTCTCTTCCATCCAATTCCTGCCCCGGGCGCTGGATATTCCCTGCTGTCCCATGAAAAATGGGATGGCGTCCCTGACAACCACAGACAGAAGAAATAACGAAACGATTAGACTGTATAATATTGCCAGTAGGAATATTCCATGGACAGTGATCGTCCACCCCTCAAATCCAACCCTGTAAATGTCAAGAAACCCGGTCGACTGGGTGCTATTTGGCGTGGATTAACCGAACCGCCTGCATTCATACCCGAAAAAGAGCGCTCACGCGTACGGTGGCTATCCTATCTACTGCTTGTATTGATCTTCTCCCTGTCGTCCGCCCTTCCCAGTCCCGAAATCAATTCGACCGAATTGATCATCATGGGCGTAGAGATCGCATTATTGTGCCTCCTCTTTGGCGTGAATCGAACGCGCTATTTTGCGAAAACATCTTTACTGGTTATTTTCGTGACCGTAGGAAGCCTTTGGGTCTTCATCCTGATTGATCGCCAGAACCCGATATCTCTCTCCTGGGGTCCTGCTTTTGTGATCATCACCGTGATATTAAGCAGCCTGCTGCTCTCGGTGCGGGTTACAGCCTGGTTGAGTGCCGTGCAGGTGCTGGGAATTGCCCTGCTGCCGGTGCTATTTCCCGAGCTGAGGGCCATCGGATCGCCGTGGTTGCCTTTACTGGTCTTTGTAGGAATTACTTCTGCGGTGACCGTTCTCAGCGCTGCCCAGCGCCAGCACCACCAGCAGGAAATCGAACGCCAAAATGAAGCCTTGAGAAGTTCCGAGGAGCGTTTTCGACTGGTTTCCTATTCAACCAATGACGCTGTTTGGGATTGGGATATAGTAACCAACAAAATGTGGTGGAACAAGAGCATCGGGCGGCTATTTGGCTATGGGGCTGAGAGCATACAACCGGATTTCGGCTGGTGGGAAGCCAGGCTCCATCCCACCGAAAGAGAAAAAGTGATTGCAAGCATTCGAAAAGCGCTCGAAGACGGCGAGGAATTCTGGTCGAAGGAATTCCGCTTTCGCCGCGCCGACGGCACCTATGCTTACGTTTTCGACCGCGGCTATATCACCCACAGTAGTGGCACAGGCAAGCCCACTCGCATGCTCGGGGCCATGATGGATATCACCAGGTGGCGACAGGCGGAAGATGAACTGGCTACGGAACGCAACCTATTGCGCACGTTGATCGACCATATGCCGGATCGTGTCTATGCCAAAGACACCCAAAGCCGCTACATCCTTGGTAATCCGGCGGTTGCGCACATTATGGGTCTGGCAAAGCCCGATGAATTGCTGGGCAAAACAGACTTTGATTTCTATCCTGCGGACCAGGCAATGCAATTTCATGCCGATGAACAGGCTCTTATGCATACAGGCCAGCCGTTGATCGACCAGGAAGAATTCTCCATCGACCAGACAACAGGGAAAAAGCGCTGGGACCTGATCGTAAAAATCCCCCTTCGCGATTACCGTGGAAATGTCACAGGGCTGGTCGGCATCAGCCGCGACGTTACCAGTAGTAAAGAGAACGAAGAGGCCTTGCGGGATGCAAACCAAAGCCTGAACATACGGGTGGATGAACTCAGGCGACGCGGACAGGAGATCTCTCTTCTAAACGAAATGATCGACCAATTTCAAACATTCGCCACGGTCGAAGAAGCCTTCACGCTAATTGCCAGGCAGGGGCAATTATTATTCCCCGCCGAGGCAGGCGCGCTATATCTGATCAAACCTTCCAAGACACAAGCCGAGCAGGTGGTTTCATGGGGCACCACCCTGCGCGACCCACTGAGCTTCCCGTCGGATGATTGCCTGGGGCTTCTGCAAGTTCAAATGCATCTGGTGGATGGCAACACGCACGCTAAACATCATTCTGTGTGCCAGCATATCCAATTGCCGGCACCGGCCGCGTACATCTGCATGCCGCTGCTCGCTGAAGTGGAAGTATTGGGTTTGCTGCATTTACGCTGTCTTCCCGAGGCAGAATCGGAACTGGTATCCCAATCACCTCACGAGTGGTTCACAGAAGCAAAACAACAATTGATTCGTACCGTCGCTCAAAGTCTGTCGCTTGCACTGGTGAACCTGAGACTACGCGAGACGTTGCGCCAGCAATCCATACGAGATCCGCTCACCGGATTGTTCAACCGGCGCTACATGGAGGAGTCACTTGAGCGTGAGATACTGCGGGCGACCCGTGCCCAGCATCCCCTGGGCGTCATCATGCTGGATATCGATCACTTTAAACAATTCAACGACAACTTCGGTCACGAAGCGGGAGACGCAATACTGCGTAAGCTGAGTGTTTTCCTGCGTTCAAACGTCCGTGGGGAAGATATTGCCTGTCGTTACGGAGGTGAGGAATTCGTGCTTATCTTGCCGGATGCGTCCGCGGAAATCACCCAGCAGCGCGCCGAGAAAATACGCCAGGGGATTAAACATCTGAAAGTACGGTTCAATCACAAGGTCTTAAAATCGCTGACGGTTTCTTTGGGCATCGCAATGCTGCCTGATCAGGGTTCAACAGGTGAGGTCATCTTGCGTGCCTCTGACGGCGCTCTCTATCAAGCCAAAGCAGCAGGACGGGACCGTGTTGTCACGGCAAAATAGTAATATTGGCCCGCAAAATAAACAACTTTCCTTCAGTTTAGTGGGAATAAAACTTTTTTAGCGACCAGCAGACTCGGATGTCAAAAGACGGTGGAGCTCAAGTTCCGCCTCTGCCGGAGTAATGGACAGGGCAAAGCCCCATTCGCCGATCAATGCACTCTGCGCCCGCTTTAAGAGCGTTGTGTCACTGTCGTTCAGCGGGTGGATCTTGCGGTAGGCGAACAGGCTGTGTATCACCCGGCAGAGCGACTCGGCCCGTCCGTCTTTCAGCCATTCCATTAACATGGTTTTTCGTTTAAGACGGTCGTCTGGGAGTGGTTCACTTGGACCGGACAGGACGCCCAGCAATTTTTTGAATTCGGCCTTGAGGCTTGGAGGCCGCAGGCGGGTCCCAACCATATCATCTGCCGGAACCCAGATGGTCATATCGTTAATTTGGACTGCATAATACATGCCCTTTTGGCCGGAGGAGATCCTCTCCTCGACGCGCACAACTTTACCGAGCCCGTAAGTCCAATGCATGACCGAATCGCCTTCACGGAAATTCATAAGTGCCTCCTGTATTTGTTGGGGAAAGAAAAAAACGCCAGCCTGACAAAAAGGACTGGCGTTTGGAACCCGTCGATCTTGGGATGTGTAACTTGATTATATCACCGATAGATCAGCGGATTCTGATAATATTTTCATAATTACGGTCATCGATTTGGAAATTGCGCTCGATCATTCATTTTTTCTTATAGATCAGGTCTCTCGATCTCGATCTGTTTCAACTTCATAAGCACGGCCTCGAGCACGCCGCCGCCCACGGCAAGAGCCTTATCTGAAACAAGGAAACACGCGCTTGAGTCGTCGCGCGGGTCCACATCGCCGATCTTGGCACCTTCCGTTACTTGAATACCAGGACGGATCAATCCGCGCAGGACACCTTTAAAAGGGCTTGTGATCTTCGACTTCTTTTCATCATCAGAATGGATCTCCGCGATCATTTCACCCTCCTTGAGATGGTCGCCGATGTTCACATATGAGACCACATTGCCGTCTTGAGGTGCACGCAAAACGCGTCTTACATCCCCTTCGGGTTCTCCACTGTTGGGCAGGGAGCTGCCCTCCCAATAAACCCTGCCAAGGGTGTGTCCGCGTCGGGTTTCAATCACAGCATGACAGTTCTCGCCTGCGGCGAAACCGGGCCCAAGACCGATATGAAGCGGAAGGTTCACGTCCAAAAGTTCGGGTTCGGTTTTTAGCAGCCGTGCGTCCACCAGAAAAGTGGATTGCGGGCTTGTAAGAAATTGATTCCGCAGGATGTTCGCGTTCGGGTCGATCAAGACAGGGATTTCGCCCGATTCTATCGAGACCATCAACTGGTCCGGCGAAACGAGACGTGCGGTTACGCCTTCAATGGTCTGTGCGCCTTCGTAAGCAGCCTCAGCGAATGAAACTGTGCGCCGCACCGCAAGGGGTTTTTCCAGTTCGAGGATGACCACTTGAAAACCAGCGCGAAACAAACGAAGCGCAACACCGCTTGCAAGATCACCGCCGCCGCGTACAACAATGAGTGGATTCATGTGCCATCCTGAATGGTTTGCCGCGCCTGCTCCTGAAATAAAAGGCCAAACGCGTACAAGCTGATATATACAAAAAGAAAAAATAACGAGAAAGTGCTGATGAAGATGACCGAGCGCATGCTCGGATGTGCTGCATAATACATGAATTCGGTGAAACGCTCAAGTGGCCGGAAGAACAGATCCCAGGAATTCCAGCGCAGGAACCGCCCAATATAAATACCGAGGCTGGTAAGCACGCCGACCGCCAATACAAAGGCCCAGCCCGTCATGCGGCCCAATTCGCGCATCACAATGCCATGCATGAGGAAAAGCGAAACCAGGCCAAGCAGTAGGCCGGTCCACGCGAACCAGATCAGCAACAGCATGTCGAACCACATGGGTATATCCGAACCCATTTTCCCAAGATGTAGAAGGTCGGTCAGGATGTAAGGGGCATTGGGAAAAAAGATCAGCCACAAGACAGCCGCGCCCGGGATCGTCAGAAGCAGGAAACGGCGCCTCTGCGCGAAGACTGAAGCTGTGTACGCGATCCCAAGCGGGATCCAGGCGAGGAAAATGTTCCATATAAGAAAGGCAAAGTCATTTGACCCACTCCATACCGTGCGCACGCGAAAAAGGATCAGGGATGCCATCGTCGCGCCGCATAAAAGGGCAAATATGGTCAGCCTGAATTTAAAAGGTTGCACAGAATCACGGATTTTTTTCATGGTCAAAGCCTCCTGGTGCTTGAGGCTGATTTTAATGAAGCTTGCTTGCAAAGGCTTTCAATCCCTCGCAGGTTCCTGGATTGGCGCGCGCTCCAGCAGCAAATGCCCGAATGAATACAGTGTGAGATAGACGAACAAGTAGAATCCTGTGAATAGAATGGTGAATGCCACCAGCCGCCTGGACGGATCAATCGCCAGCCCGAGAATGGTCACGACGATCTCCTTTGGGTCATTGATGATATCCCATGAGTTGAAGCGTACAAAACGCCCGAGGTAAACGCCGAAGCTGCTCAAGCCTGAAGCGATAAAAACGAATGCCCACCCGAGCATGTGTCCAAATGTGCGCAGGACGATATCGTGCATCAGATACAGGGAAACGATCCCGAGTAGCAAGCCTGTCCATGCGAACCAGATAATCACGATCACATCGTACCATAGCGGTGCGCCGGAGGTCTGGTTGGCGAGATGCTGCAGGTCGGTCAGGATGTAGGGCGCATTGGGGAAGAAGATCAGCCAGAGGAATGCCGCGATCGGCAGCACAAAATACAGCAGCCGCTTCTTCCACGAGAGTGCATAAGCAAAATAAGCGAGCACAAAGGGAATCCACGCGAGAATGAGATTCCACACCAGGTTGGTATACCGTTTCGTATCACTGTATTGGATGCGTGCCGCCACCAGGATCACGCAGATGGTCGAAGCTGCGGCCATCAGGGTAAAAATGGCGATCTTGTAGCGGTTGCGTTTAAGGAAATTTGCAAAAATATTCAGCATGTTTTTTTCTTGTGTTTTGATTATTGCATCTCGCTCAGGAACAACATCAGGTCGATATCGCCCGGTGAATGCCCCATGTCGGTAAGCAAAGCCGCGGCTTCCGCGCGATGTTGTGTTCCATGATTAACAAGGTGCGTCATGGCCTGCCACAGGATCCTCTGAAATGGTTTGTCTTCTGTGGATGTGTATTTGAATGATTCATTAAGTTTTTCGTCTGTTAAACATTCGACAAAATCCATCAGCAGTCTTTCTTCTTTCATCCAATGGGTATGCAGAGACTCAAATGTGGGGAATTCTTCCGGTTTCAAGCGCTGAACAGGTGACGTGCCCTCCCAGCGCCTTCGCCAGATCCATTCGGCGAACAAGGCGTGGACGAGCGTCCCGCGCAAGCCCCCATGCGGATAGGATGCTGGCGCCAGGAATTGTTCCTGAGTCACACTGGCTGCTGCATTAAGAATCCGCGTATTGGCCCATTGATTATAATTGTAAAGCAGTTGCATATCCTGTTTGTTCAGGTTCTACCCTTTCTGTAAAAATTCTAACAGAATTGGATTCACTATTTCCGGTCTCTCATAATGAGCGAGGTGGCCGCAGTTTTCAATGGCATGAAATTCCGCGTGAGGAATGGCGTTGCGCAGCAGGATGCTATCTTCAAACGGTACGGTTTTGTCCTGTTTTCCCCAGAATAACAAGGTTGGCTTTTCCAGTTTGCCGATCCGTTCATAGGTCTCAATAAAAGATTCCAGCATTTGATTTCGCATGGTGGATAAAATGGCGCGTTTGAAACCCTCGTATTGCATCTGGACTTTAAATCTTTCCTGAAACTGCGTGATCAACTGCGGGGTGAACATGTCCCTGGCGAGGCCCTTCAACATGCCCGCGTTTCCAAATAATGTCAAAACCAGTTCGCCAAGCCCGGGGAGTTTTGTGATCTCGAGCAATGTCGAGAGTGCAATACGCTTCGCCCCGGCCGGATCGATCAAGATGTACTTTGCGACATAACCTGGATATTGCTCGATAAAAGAAGCAGTGATCGGCCCGCCCATCGAAAAGCCAGTCAGGTTCACACGATTCATATCCAATGCATCGAGCAGATCCTTAAGTTGACGCACAAATAAGTGGATATCATATTTCACATGCGGCCTGTCGGAGTATCCGCGCCCGAAAAGATCGTAGCGCAGGACGCGAAAACCAGATTTCACCAGGAAATCATGGGGGATATCAAAAATGAAGTAAGGGGTCGAGAAACCGTGAACCATCACCACGGGCACGCCATTGAGATCGCCGCTCAATTCATAATGTGTCATGCCGTCGGTCAGCGCGATGAATGAGCCTTTCGCATGCTTGCGGGCGGCATCATTGATTTTGCCGGTTTCATTCAGATATGAGAAGGGCATTTTTGCCGTCTCGCACCGACGTGTCGCCGTGCTTCGCGGCATCAGCGACACTTGCGCCGCACTGCGTGCTTTGCAGTTCAGGTGAGCGATCCTGCGGACGAACGATGTGCGGGGTTAAGCGTACCTGCGTTATTATTTTATTTTTCCCAACGCGCGTAACACCCGTTCCGGTGTGAATGGAAATTCATTGATCCACACCCCGGTTGCGTCGTGGATGGCGGCAGCAATGGCGGGGGCTACCGGCAGAAGCGGTAATTCGCCCACGCCGCGCGCGCCCCACGGCCCATTGGGGTCCGGTATTTCTACAAAGACCGATTCTACTTTGTCTGGGATGTCCCAAATGGTGGGGATCAAATACGTACTTAATTGATCCGTAAGCACGCGGCCGTCTTTATACTTGTATTCCTCGAGCACTGCATAACCATGCGCCTGTACCACTGCGCCTTCCACCTGGCCAATGATCAAATCCGGGTTGATCGCCCTGCCAACATCGTCGGCAGACAGTAAACGTGTGACGCGCAAATGGCCGGTCTCTGTATCCACTTCCACTTCCACAGCCTGGGCAACATATGCATACGAAAAGTTTGGCGTGGAATGGCCCGTATCCTTATCGAGGGGCGAGGTGCGCGGTGCAAGATATTTGAACTCGGCAATGGCAGGGCGTTCTTCCGCGTTCCATTTTTCGAGGGCTGCCTCCGCTGCACCTTTGATGGCGTTGCCAGCCATGAAGGTCATGCGCGAAGCGGAAGCCGAGCCCGGGTTTCCTTGCGTGGCTGAGTCAGAAGTTAATAGTTCCACTTTATCTGTGGATACATCCAGTGCCTGTGCGGCCATTTGCACCATGACCGTGTGCGCGCCCTGCCCAACTTCGGCACCCGCATGATGGACAACCACGCGGTCGATCCTGCCGTTGCCATGGATCTCCACCTTCGCCCAGCAATGTTCCTGATACCCGAATGAGAAGCCAACATTTTTGAAGCCGGCTGCAAATCCATGACCACGGACGATGGACGGCAGACCGTTTTTCTTTTGTCGATGGTCCATTGTCTTCGGTCTGCGGTTTTTCTCCCAGCCAAAATTGTCGCGCGCCGCTTCAATGCATTGAACAATGCTTACCGGCCGCGGTGCAGGTGTGCCCACTCCCATTGTGTCTCCGTCTCGCAGCGCGTTCTTCAAACGGAACACTACCGGGTCCATGCCCAGTTTTTCGGCAAGCTTGTTCATCTGTGATTCTGCCATGAACAGCGCCTGCGGCGCGCCGAACCCGCGGAATGCCGCGCCGGGAACATTGTTGGTGTACATGCCATATACGTCTATTTTTACATTGGGGATGAAATACGGCCCGGTGGATGTAATGGCTGCATTGCCCAGCACTTTGTTGCTCGTATACATATACGCGCCGCCATCACCGATCAATTCGGCCTGAGCGGCCACGAGTTTTCCGTCTTTCGTGGCCCCCCATTTTGCCTTGATGGCCACTTCGTGTCGTTTGCCATGCCCAATAATGGACTCGCGCCGCGACCAGACGATCTTAACGGGCCGCTGTAATTTCCAGGTTGCCAGGGCGAGCACGATCTGGACGGAGAGGTCTTCACGTCCGCCGAACGCGCCGCCAATGGCGGGATAGATCACGCGGATCATCTCATCCGGCAGGCTCAGGGCATGCGCGATCGAAGCGCGGTCTGCATGAGTCCACTGGCCGCCTGATTCGATCGTGATACGGCCGTCCTTGTCGATATAGGAGAGGCCGGCCTCGGGTTGTAGGTAGGCGTGTTCCTGAACGGGCGTGTGATACTCGCTTTCCACGATCACGTCCGCTTTTGCAAAACCTTCGTCCACATCGCCCTTGCGGATCTTATAATGAACGCATTCATTCGTACTGCCGCGGTCCGGGTGCAGGATCGGCGCGTCGGCGCGCATTGCAGTGAGCGGGTCCGTGAGAACCGGCAAGTCCTCATAATCGACCTCGATCAATTTCACTGCCGCTTCCGCCTGGACCTCGGTCTGCGCGACCACGACCGCGACCTGGTCGCCCACAAAGCGGACGATGTCTGTATACGGCTTGCTTGCACCAGGCCCGCACAGCACGGGCTGGTCCGGGATCTGCAACCCATATTCGTTGATCGGAACATCCTTCGCTGTATAGACAGCCATCACACCGGGAGCGCCCTCTGCTTTGGAAGTCTTTACCCTCATGACGCGCGCATGCGGACGTTCTGCGAAGAGGATCTTCATATGCAGCATGCCGATCATGGTGAGATCGCCGGAGTAGCGCGTTTCGCCCGTCACCTTGCCGCGTGCGTCCACGCGTGGAAGAGACTGGCCAATGGATGTTGTGGTCATGTTTACTCGCAAAATCCGGGCATTATCTGGTATATTTTTTCGTTTTGATCGTGGGTGGAGGTGCATCAAAAGGACCGTAGCGCGACGGCCCGATCATACGATAGACAAAAGCATACAGAACCGAAATAAAACCGCCGATGACGATCATATACACGGTACTGACTGCTGCATACGCGTACAAATGTTCGATCTGCCGAATGGGGAAGCTCAATTGCCTCAAGATACCAATATCATAGAAGATGTCTGGAAAGCGTGGTGGGCCGAGCAATTGATAGGGGATGCGCCACTCGGCAGCGAGGCCATATTGGACGGTCTCGTAGGCGAGTGCGATGGACAGGATCGGAATGAGCAGTATCATCAAACAACCGATCCCTCGCCATACCGCGTGTGGTGCTTTATTCACCTGTTCAAGAGGTGTTCGTCTTACCTTGGAACTATGCTTGCCCATTCTGTACCTCTATTTCTGTTTTATTTTCGCAGCGTCTTCGATCGCCTGCACGATCTTGTAATAACCCGTGCATCGGCAGAGATTGCCGGTAATGGCCTGTTCGATCTCGTTGCGGTTCGGATTTTCTCTTTCTTCCAATAACTTCGCTGCGGACATTAAAAAGCCAGGCGTGCAGTACCCGCATTGTACCGCGCCATCATTAATAAAGGTTTCCTGCAGCGGGTGGAGTTTGTCGCCATTGGCGAGGCCCTCCACCGTAACGATCTCTGCGCTGTGGGCGCGCGGCCCGGGGACGAGGCACGACATCACTGCCTTGCCGTCGAGGAATACCGTACATGCGCCGCACTCGCCCTCGGCGCATCCCTCTTTTGTGCCGGTCAACATTCCTTCTTCGCGGATCAGGCGCAGTAGCGTCTTGGTATGCCCGCTTTTGAAGGAATATCTTTTGCCATTGATGATGGTCTCGATGGGTGCGGGCGATTTAAAACCCACAATATATTCATTCAGATCTTTCCCCCACAACAATATCGGATTCTTTGGCATGCTTGCTTGTTCAGTTCCATCACGCAGTGCGGTCAGCGCGCGCGAGGTGATCACGCGCGCCGTTTCGCTGCGATACGCGGCAGAACTGCGCACATCGTCAATGGGACGCGCGGCCTGCATGGCCAAGTGTGCCGCTTTTGCGATGTTCCTGTCGTTGAGTTTTTTCCTCACGAGGAAGGTTTCGGCTTCCTGCGCGTGGATGATGGTGGGAGCGACGGCTCCAAGCGTGATGGACGCCGATCGGACGGTATCCGCTTTGAGGTCCAGCACGACCGCCACGTTCACGAGAGAGATGGCCTGTGCGCGGCGCAGTGCCAGTTTGATGAACGTGCCACGCTGTGTTGCCGTCAACGCCGGAAATGAAATATCCACCAGCATTTCGTGCGGCTGCATCACAGTCTTGCGGACACCTTTATAAAATTCCCCCAATGGAACTGTTCTTTCGGTATGTAACGATATCAGCGTGATACTCGCGCCGAGCGCCATTAACGGCGTGATCGTGTCGTTTGCGGGAGATGCGGTAATGAGATTGCCTGCAACGGTGCTGCGATTGCGTATTTGAGGCGCCCCCACTTCCCATGAGGCACGCGCCAGCGGGTAGGCGCGCTCACGAATGAGTGTGGAGGCCGCACACTGGTTGTGTGTCACCAGCGGCCCGAGATGGATGACGTCGTCTTCGTCGATGGTGATCGAGTCCAGGTTGGGGAGGCGCGTTATATCCACAATGGTTTCAACGCCTTTGCGGACGCCGCGCTCAAGCTCAAGGATCAGGTCGGTCGCGCCTGCCACGACGCGGGCGCGTTCCCGTTTTTCCCCAAGGATCTTTGTCACATCCTCAATGGAAGTTGCGTTGACATATTCGCGCCACATAAGTTATTTGTGGTGCGGGGTTGTATCCCGCACCACTCATTAAATTTATTTTCCCGTAACCACTTCGGAACGGCGGTCGAAGGTCTCGACGGCCAGCCGTGCGAGGCTCGTCAGGTTGCGAATGGACGCGGGCAGGGCGGTTTCATCGCCGAGGCTGGCCTCCAGGTTGTCGACCCCGCCTTTCACCTGGTCACCAAGTTCGAAGAACGCGAGGTCGAATTGATAGATCGCGTCAAGT
>CAZJYB010000007.1:0-45473 GCA_964549865.1 uncultured Anaerolineaceae bacterium | reverse complement strand
GCGAGGTCTGTACCGTTGAACACGATCATGCCCTCGTCAGGAGACTCCAGCCCGGCGATCATCCGCAAAAGCGTGGACTTGCCGCTACCGGATGCGCCCAGCAAACAGACCGTCTCCCCCGCTTCGACGATGAACGAGATGTCCTTGAGCAAAGGCTTGTCTTCGTATGCCTTGGAAACGTGTTTAAGTTCAAGCAAAGCGCTGCTCCTGCCTTTCGATAAACAAGATACCAAGCACTGTGATGGCCATCAGGATCGTGGACATCGCCATGGCCTGGCCGTAATTAAGCCCGCCCGCCTGAGACAGGAAACGCGAGATGGCGACGGGAATGGTGGGATAGTCCGGGCGTGAAAGCAGGAGCGTCGCACCAAATTCACCGAGCGAAATCGTGAATGCAAACGTCGCGGCAGTCAGCGTGGCACGCGAGAGGATGGGTAGATCCACAGTTCGCCAGACGCGGAAAGGCGAGGCGCCCAACATGGCCGCAGCTTGATGCAATCTTTCCGGGATGGACGCGATCGCTGGCTGCAGTGCACGAATAACGAAGGGCAGCGCGATC
This sequence comes from uncultured Anaerolineaceae bacterium, assembly GCA_964549865.1. Lineage (GTDB taxonomy): Bacteria > Chloroflexota > Anaerolineae > Anaerolineales > Villigracilaceae > Villigracilis. Next base: position 44,914 of record CAZJYB010000007.1, on the reverse strand, counting down.
AACGTATGTGCGATGGGAATGAATATCGGCGAGGCCAAGGCGCGCCCAAACGAGAGGATGAACCCAAGCCCAAGCATGACGGCAGACGACCCAAGAGGAAGTATGAGCAGGGGGTCGAGGATCTTTTCCAGCATGGTCGGTCTTGCAAGTGCGAACGCGGCTGGGAAACCAAGCAGGAGGGAAAATAGAACGGTAAGCCCCGCAAAACCAAGTGAATTCAGCGCGGCGCTGATGGGCGGGACATAAAATAAAGAGCCGCGTCGGTTGATGAATAACTCATTATAGTAATCGCCGGTAATTCCATACTGAACTTCGCCGCGCTGGCCGCGATCTGCTTCGAGGCGGATCACGGAACGAACAGGCAGGGATGCGAGAGGCAGAAAGAAGAAAGAAAATAAAAGGAAGACAAAGACAGTTACGAAGGTTTTTTCGCTGAGTGTTTTTGGAACACGCGAAGAGGAAAATCGCGGCGCACTTTGAACCGTGACCTGATTGATGACGCGCGTATAAAGGATCGAAAAGATCAACGTAAAGACAAGCTGGATCATTGAAAGCAATGCAGCCAGAGGCAGGTTCGGCAGTTTCAGAACACGCAGATAGATCTCGACCTCAAGCGTCGAGAAATTCGTTCCACCCAATAGCAGGATCACACCAAAACTGGTGAAGTCGAACAGAAAGACCAGCAAAGCCGCGGCGAGCAGGGACGGGCGCAGCAAAGGCAGGGTTACGTTCCACCACACACGCCATGAGTCCGCGCCAAGGGAACGCGCGGCCTGTTCCAGTTTTGGGTCGAGGCGCGAAAGGGCATTCCCCACCACGCGGATCACAATGGACGTATTGTAAAAGATATGCGCGATGAGAATGGCCGCCAGCGTGCCCATAAATGGGATCGGGTCCTCGAGATTGATATTCACCCAACCGCGCGGGCCCAGCAGGGAGTTGAACGCGGCCGCAACCACCACCGTCGGCAGCATGAAAGGGATGGCGGTCAACGCGCGCAGCAACGATCTACCGCGAAAGTCATAACGGGCGAATAATATGGCAGATGGGATGCCCAGTGCAAATGTCAGAACGGTGGAGAGGGTCGCCTGGTAAAGCGTGAATTTTAATGTCTCGTATGCAAGGGTGAGGTTTTCACCGTTGAACGCAGAAGAATTGAAAGCCAGGGAAAGAATGCGTACAAGAGGATAAAAGAAGAATAAAGCAAGGAAGCAGAGCGGCAGAAGCCAGAGGGTAAGACGCCTTAACCACGGAGGCGCAAAAATACGAGGCTTGCGTATCCTTGTATCTCCGTGGTCAAGAATTTGAGCCATATCACCTATTTCATCGCGTCCAGCCACGCTTCGATCCATGCGTCGCGGTTCGCAGCGATCTCGTCCGGGGAAAGAACAGCAGGTTGATCAGGAGCCTGTGCATATTTGGCGAACGCATCGGGTAACGCGGCATTTGGGTTCACAGGGTAGACGAACATCTGCAACGGCATGTCTTCCTGGAATTGTACACTCAACATGAAGTCTACAAATTTTTCAGCGAGCGCGCGATTCTCGGTCCCTTTGAGGATACCAACAAACTCGATCTGGCGAAAGCAGGTGTCGGGTCCGATGATCGAGGCGGTGGGCGCCTCGTCGAGCGGAGTCTCGGCAAAGACCACCTCTGCAGCCGGTGATGTGCCGTATGAGACGACCATGGGTTGGGCACCGCGACCGGAGGAACCGCTAAAGTTCGTGTAATAGGCGGTCTCCCAGCCATCCACGACGACAACGCCATTGTCTTTGAGACTTGTCCAAAAGTCAAGATAACCTTCGCCAAAATGTGCGCGGGTCGCAAGCAGAAAGGCCAGCCCGGTCGACGATGTAGCCGGGCTTTCAACCACCAGCAGGTCCTTGTATTCAGGTTTTATTAAATCTTCAAACGATCCTGGAATGGCAAGATTATTTTCCGCGAAATATTTTTTATCGTAGTTGATGCACACGTCGCCAAAATCGACGGGCGTGACATGATTTGTACTGTCAAGCTTGAACTCAGCCGGCATATCAGCAAGCGCCGCGGATGAGTAAGCTTCAAAAATATCCGCTTCAATGGCGCGTGAGAGGAAGGTATTATCCACGCCGAACAACACATCCGCGAGCGGCGCATCCTTTGTGAGGATGGCCTTATTAAGCGTCTCGCCCGCATCGCCACTTTGTAGAAAGGCAACTTTTACATTGTTGGCTTCTTCAAACGACTTGATGACTTCTTCGCTGACAGCAAAGGAATTATGGGTCATGATGGTAAGGGTCGCGGGTTGCGGTGCGGCGCAGGCAGCGAGAAAAAGAAGGAAAGACCAGAAAAATAGGGTGATGTGTTTCATGTGAACCTTTCAAGATTTGATTTGATATTTAGGATTGGCGGCGGTGAACAACCAGCAGCAAGCCTGAATTGATTTGTATGGTTACTTCATCGGCGAGCATTTCATTGCTGATACCGCGCGTCTTCTGCGGATATAAAGTTTCCTTTTTCAAGGGCCATTTGAGTCGGTTTGTGTGCACTCCGGTGACTTCGCCCTGCCACGGGATCAGGGAGACAATATCCCCGCTGCTTCCGCGGACCTGGACCTGGTCGCGGCAAAAGAAGGCTTCCTCCACCCCGTCATCGATGCGCACATCGAGAGAGGCAAGCCTTCCGTCGCTGATGAGGCTGATATTGCCGAGGGTTTGGTCGAGGCGATCACCGAGTGCTGCGATGATGATAATCTGAGCCCCATCCAAAGTCAGCGCATGACCGATGGCCAGCTCCAGGTCGGTTTCATTTTTATCGCGGGGAAAGAGGATGATTTGCGTATCCTTTAATAGCGGGTCATGAACATCGAGCGGCAGGGAATCAAGGTCCCCGACGATGAAATCGGGAATTAATCCCAACTCAAGGATGTGACGCGTGCCTCCATCCGCAGCGATCAGCAGGTCATCCGCACGGACAAGGCTGCGGGCCGCTTCGAGGTTTGGGAGTAAGCCATTGGCAAAAATGAGAATGCGAGGCATTGTTAAATAATAAATCCTCCGAAAGCGGAGGGTGAATGTGATCAAAGCTTGTGTCCCTCCGCTGGTATTAACCAGATCAGGTAATGCAGGTCGAGCGCCTTACGCTCCTCTCAGCCCGTATGCGCGGGCTCCCTGTTCAATTGTGCTTGCAGTATATGACTATGAGAGTGGGATGTCAAGACAAAATAATCATCGCCGTCTCGCGAGATGAGAGCCTTCTCAACGGACCCGGCGTTTCCATTCCTCTTTAAGTTGTAAATCCCTTGGGCTTAGTCCGGAATCAAGGGCAAGGAAGTCCGTCATCAGACGGTTAAATTGAACGGGGCTTTCGATCATCGGAAAGTGGCCTGTGCCTTCCAGACTCATCTGATGCATATGATTGGGCAGGGAATCGGCATGTTCCTGCGTTGGAGAGATGATGGCCGGGTCATTGGGACCATAAACCAGTAAACAGGGAACACCCAGGGTGCGCACCTCGGAGAACAGGTTATTCGCCTGCAACCCGCTCATCGAGGCGGAAACAGCTTGCAGGTCCCCTTTGGAGGCGTCTGTGAGCGCAGATGCTGTCTCGGGTAGGCGTCCCCCAAGCCATTCAGCAAGTTCATTCATGGTGGTCGCCGTCCGCATGCGGGTATTGACGGCATTATATTCGAGAGGGCAATTGATGGCCATCATGCGGTCGACGCTCTTCGGCCATTGTTTGATAAAGGAGAAACCGACAAGCGCGCCAAGGCCATGCCCGACAAGCGCCACCTTGCCAATGCCCATCTCTTCGAGAAAACGGTTGATCAGGTCCGCCTGCCGATCGAGGGAATAACGCAATGGATCGCGCGTGCTATCGCCAAACCCAAAGAGGTCAATGGCATACGCGCGGTAGGAAGTGGATGCGATCTGCATGGCGTTGATCCAATACCGCCACGAGCCCACCCAACCGTGCAGGAAGACAATGGGACGACCGCGTCCCAAAGCCTCGTAATGCACCATTGAACCATCCAGAATGATCGCGCTCATTGTATGTGAATATTATTTTCCAAATTTTGAAAGGATCGCGCGTACACGCTCGGTCAATTGGTCTGGCGCAAAGGGTTTGAGCAGATATTCCTCAGCGCCGGCCTCCAGGCCAGTTTGAATTTCGGAATCCTGTCCTTTCGCGGAAAGAAAGACAACCGGAATATGTCTCAAGTTGGGAGTGGACTTCATAGCGCGACAAGCATCATACCCGGTCATCCTTGGCATGCGCACATCCATAAGGATGAGGTCGGGGATGATCACCGATGCCTGATTTAAAGCTTCCTCTCCATTCGAGGTGGTAGTGACTTCATGGCCGGCAAAACGCAGCGTGAAGGCTACAAGTTCTCGAATATCCGGTTCGTCTTCTGCGATTAGGATCCTTGCCATTCAAGCTCCATTATTTGTGGACCGGTAGTGTGAAGGAAAATACACTGCCTTCACCGGGTACACCGGTACTCGTCATCCAAATTCGGCCGCTGTGCATTTCGATCAACTGACGAACAATGGGCAGGCCAAGGCCGGTGCCCGGGGTGGCCAGAACCAGGGGATGCTCGCCCCGGAAGAACCTGTCAAAGACACGCGGCTGATCTTCAAGCGAAATGCCCACACCATTATCCTGTACATCCACCTGTATATCGCCATTCTCCTGATGGATCCCAACGCGGATTACCCCGTTTTCCGGGGTGTAGTTGTAGGCGTTATCCACCAGGTTGCCAAGGATCTGGCGCACGCGTTCAGTATCACCCACAACTGGTGGTATTTTTCTGGGTACATCCAGTGAAAGCGCCATTGGTTTGTGTTCGGTTTGCGAACGGCGCATCATTTCCTGAATAACTTCCTCGGCTACCTCCCGCAGATCCACAGGTTGAGGATTGAGCGTGACGCGCCCGGATTCCATGCTGGAGACGTCGAGCAGGTCGCCAACCAGGGTATTAAGTCGATCGATATTATTGCGCACAATATCGAGGAAGTGAACCTGGTTCTCGTTCAGTGCACCCGCTGCACCCATCACCAGGATATCCACATAGCCCTTGATGGCGGTCATCGGCGTGCGCAACTCGTGGCTTACGGTCGCCACGAATTCAGACTTCAGACGATCCACTTCCACCTCGTGCGTAATATCGCGGAAGATCGAAACGGTCCCAAGGAAATCATTCTGCAGGATCACCGGCGCAAGGTGCACGAGCGCAATGCGGCCGTTCTCCAACTCCAATTGTTCTGCATAACTGTCACCCGTACGGTATGAGGATGGGTCTTCCGACCAGCGGTGGATCGTTTCCATCCATGTGCCGGCGGCCTTGCCGAACAAGCCTGCAAAGGTATCCAGCGAGCCACCCAACAGGCGCGCCTCCTCGAGTGCAAGTACGCGTTCCGTGGATGAATTAACAAAGGTGATGCGATTGTCCGGGCCGGTAACAAGTACGCCATCTGCCACAGCTTCGAGAATGGCTTGTGAACGGCTGGCTTCCTCCTGTTCCTTGCGAAGCATCACACCAAGGCGTTCGGCCTGGTCGCGGATCAATTCGTAAAGATGGGCGTTATTGATCGCCACAGCCACCTGGCCTGCGATCGCCTTCACCAGGTTCAACATTTCCGAACTGAAGAAGTCCGCCGCGCGCTGGAAGACCATCAGCACACCGATCACGTCCTCTCCCACAAGCATCGGCACAATGATGGCGCTGCGATGATCCTGCCCGGATTTGGAAGGTACCCAGCGCGCTTCCTCATGCAGGTCGTTGACCAAAACCGCTTCGCGATTCTGAACGACCCAACCGGCAAGGCCCTCACCGATCTTCATGGTAAATCCGCGGCTGGTGGTATCTGTTCGATCTGTGAGATACCCATACCCGGCACGATAATGCAGGAGGTTATCCTCTGCATGTACAAGCATGATCGTGCCCTGTTCCGCACCGATGGCTTCGTTAAGCAGTGAAAGCGTACGGTTGAGCGCACGGTCAAGATCAAGGCTGGAGGACACCTCGGTAAGAATGCGCAGAAGGGTCTCGGTGTTCTGTTGTTCACGCTGCAACTGCGCGGTACGTTCGACCACGCGGACTTCAAGTTGCGAGGCAAGATTTTGCGTTTCACCAAGGAGACGCGCATTCTGGATGGCAACAATCGCCTGATTTCCAAGCGTGCCAAGAATTTGCAGGTCTTCCTCAGTATAGGCATTAGGCTGATAGTTTTGAACGGACAGCATGCCAACCGATTTACCAACCAATGTCATTGGAACTGCCAGCACAGACGGCGGCTGGTCTCCTTCTCCCATGGTCAACGTGCCAAGCGCCTCAGCTTCAGCGAATGTGCGTATGAGCAAAGGCTTGCCGCTTTCGATGATACGGCTTGAGATGCCCTGCCCCAGCGGCGCGCGACGGACCGGGTAACTTGTACCGCGATCCACCAGATATACGGCTTCTATTTCCCGGGCAGGCTCGTCCAGGAGTGTGATCGCAAGCGCATCCACCGGCATCAACCGTTCAGCTGCGCGATGAATCGAGGCGTAGATCTCGTCCAGGTCCAGGCTCGAACCGATGTTCGCGCTGGCTTGATTAAGCACAGCGAGACGTTCCGCCGTTTGAACGGTGGATTGATACAAACGTGCATTTTCAAGGGCAATGGCGGCCTGATTGGAAATCGTACGGGCCAGTTCCACCTCATTCATATTGAAGCGTCCCTCACCCGTCATTTGGGCAAAGATCAAGGCAGCGAGATTCGATCCACTCGCCAGAGGCAGGATTAACATGGCGGTTGTATTTTCCCCGAGCATTTCCGTCAAAGGCGCCAGGTCTGGTTCATTCCTCGCATCATCGGTGTTGAAAATGCCAAGCGATTCGCGCAAACGTGCAAAGATCGGCGCATCTGGCAGGGCACGCGGCAGTTTGAGGCGGGTGCGAGGCGTGGAAATTTTCCAGAACGCCTGGCCCCGTTCAAAAGTCACAATGGAGATCCGTTTGACGTTCAATCCTTTGAGCAGCTCATCGGCCGTGAGCGTTAGGATCTCTTCAGAGTCCAGCAGGCCGTTCAACGCGGAGGCGAAGCGGTTAATGGTTGCCAGGCGTTTCGAACGCTGGTCCAGTTCTGTTGCACGGCTCACGCTATCTTCATACAACCGGGCATTATCGAGTGAGACGGCAGATTGACTCGCAAAGGTGAGGCCCACCTGCATTTGTTCGCGGGTGTAATAATGCGCCTGCCATTTTTCCACTGCGAGTGCACCCACCAACTCGCCTTTTGATATGAGCGGAATACCCAGCCATGAAAGGCGGGGCGCTTCCACCGGGACGAAACGCGGGTCTTCTCGCACGTCGTTGACAAGGATAGGCTGGCCCGTTTGCGCCATTTCTTTAAACAAGGCGCTATCGCTTACGGATATGCTCAGACCCAGTCTTTGGTCTGCGTCTGGGAAGCCGCGAGTGGATGTAACTGCAAGGCGGTCTTTATCCCGCAGCCAGAGCGTGGCCGTATCATAAGGGACGACCGGGCTTAATTGATCCAGCAGCGAGTTGACCAATTGATCGCTTCGCAGACTCGAGGTCAATGAGGCGGCGGCGGTATTCAAAGCCTGTAACTGGCCGGCGCGTTCCTGCGTCGCATTCACGAGGCGCACGTTATCGAGCGAGAGTGCCACCTGTTGCGCAAGCGAGAGCAGCAGGACTTCATCTTCCGGGCGGAAAGCCGAGGTCATATTGAAATTATCAAGCACCAACAACCCAATGCCCTGATCGGCAGCAAGGATCGGGACCAGCAAACTGGAGACCGGTAATCGTCCACCCGTGGCCTGGCGATACAAGGCAAGATTTTCGGCACTCAGGTTGTAATCACGCGGGAAATTAATTTCATCCACGCGACGCGATGTTTTATTCAGGAACACCGTACCCGGCAACGCTTCGCCGAGACGATAATTAATAAGGGACATGCTGGTGTTATCTGCGTAGCCTGAAACTGCGCGCGGAAGAAGCACTTCGTTCTGTTGGTTCCAGACAAACACAGCGCCGGCATGGGCATTCTGTATCACGCGTCGCGCGCTGTCGAGCAGGGAACTGACCATCGCATCCGGGTTCAGCCCTGAGAGATGGCGGCTGAAATCAAGCAGTAGATTCACCTCGTCGAGGCGACGGCGCGTCTGGTTAAGCAGTGAGATGTTCTGAAGGATCAGCGATGTCTGCTGTGAAATCTGAAAATACACCTGGCGATCCTCATCGGTAAAGGTCGGGATGGGCTCTGGGCTGATGGCAAGCATGGCAGCCACAGGTTTGTTCTCCACCATCACCGGCAGGCAGATGATCCCTTTTGCACGCAGTGAGGTCAGCAATGAAGCATCGCGCCATTCATCGTCTTCATCAAGATTCGAAATAAGGATGGGCAGGCCATTCTGCAGGCAGGCACGCAATGGGTTGCGCTGACCGAACAACGCCTCCACATTGGTTGCGCGCGGCAGGCCTCCCAGCACGTGCATAAGACGGGGGCCATCCACCGTATTTTCTGCCACCAGGGCAACTGACATGCCTAATTGAGTAAGTGTTTCGCGCCCAAGTGCCGAAAGCGCGGAGACGGCATCCAACTGGCGGCTGACCGATTCGGTGATCGCCAGACCTGCACGCACACGTTGCGCCCGACGATCAAGGTTATGCAGGGAGATGGTCTGTTCCAGGTCCTTGCTGAGCAGGATCGGAAGATCGTTTTGAGTAAGTTTAAGAAGTTTTTGCTGGCGCAGCAGACCCGAAGAAAGGGACTCGATACGGGAGTGTAATTCTGCGTGCCGCACCGTATGGCTGATCACAAGGGCTGCCTGGGCTGCAAAGACCTCCACGGATTCGATCGTCCCCTTATCCGGTCGTAGTCCGTCGGCGGGATCATCCAGGCTGATCAACCCGATCACCTGTCCTTGTGCATTTTCAAGCGGGATCAACAGGAAGTCATCGGGCTTCCACGCATTTGGGGAGCTTAAAGAGGAAGGGATGATGTCCAATGTGACCACATGAACATCGGATGAAACAACCGCGGTTTGGCCTGCCGGAATGAAATAGGAACGGCCGATCTTAAATTCCGGCTGCATTAATTGTTGAACGCCGGCAAGCGGCTGCTTGCGCGCGAGAATTTCGTTAAGAGTCTCCTGTGGAATACCTGCCGCAGCGACACGACGCAACAGGCCCGTATCTGCTTCCACGATGCTGATCAATATCACACGGAATGGACCGGAATCGCGAATGCCGTGCGCGATCACGTTAAGCGTCTGGTCAAGCGGCTGATCAAAACCAAGGTTGTAACTGACGTCTGTAAGACGCACCAGGGTATCTGAACGCCGCTGCATGATCTCGGAGCGTTGTTTTTCACCCTGGTAGCGTTGGGCATTGCCGAGAGCGATCCCCGACTGAACGACCAGCGTTTGAATAATTTCAGCAATTTCCGGCGCAAAGAAGTCCGGCTGACCCGAATGCAGCGAGATCAAGCCGATGGTGCGCGTTTGAAATGTGATCGGAGCGATGATCGCTGAGCGCACTCCTTCATGTGGAGGGAGCACACCATCCTGTAAAAAATCGCCGAAGATCTGCAGATCCCCTTTTTGCAAAACGCTTTTCTCAAGAACAGATAATTCACGCATTCCTTCACATCCCACAATATGGGCAATCTGAGGATCGGAAAGAACTGCATTCTGTTCGAACAAAATAATGGAGGCGCAATCTGAATGCAGGGCACGCAGGCCCTCATCGTGAATGACTTGAAGCAAATGCTCGATATCGAGTGAAGCACCCAATTCGCGGCTTACCCTTGTAACCGCAGATAGTTGATCCACGCGGCGGCGCAGGGAAACATCCGTTTGAGCGAGAAGGCCCGCCGATTCCACAGCCGTGGCCAGCTGGCCGGCCGCAGTCGAAACTACCTGAAGATCATCTGCATTGAAATAATCTGCCTGGGAGCTTCCCAACATCAACTCGCCGATGCTGCGCTCACGAACGATCAATGGAACGACAATCGCGGATTCCATTCGAAGGGTGGTGGCGAGTGGGCGGTAAGCGGGCATGATCTGACGATCTGTGTTGAGACGCCCGGAAAGAAGGGGCTTTTGGGCTCCGGAAACCGTGTAGCGGTAATTTGGGTCATCCATAAAAATTTGAATGAACGAATTGCCGATGTCGCCTGAAATACCGTATGTGGATTCGTTACTCAACCTCAATTCGCCGCGCGGCTCGTCCATCAGGAAGATCGCGCCGGTATCCGCATTAAAGAGACGGGCAAGTTCCTGCACAGAATATTTCAATATTTCGCCCAGGGTGGCGGATGAACCGGAAAGGCTGGCAATGCGGCGCAAGGCATCTGCGCGCTGCGCACGGCTGCGTGCCTGTTGCACAAGCAGCACATTCTCGATGATGGCCGCAGCCTGGCTGGCCACGATATTCATCAGACGGGATTCGTCCTCGGAAAATGATCGCGCGCCCCCCACATGATGTCCCATCTGCAAATAACCAAGCATTCGGCCGGATGAGATCAATGGAACCAGTGCGTTATCACGCAAACTGGCCGCCACCGCGATATCTGTAAGACCCAAGGCACGCCAGATTTCATCCGTGGCAGCCGCCTGGGTAATGATGGGCTGTTGATCTTCAATCACTTTATGGGCCGTACTGTTTTCCGGGATCACAGCCCGGTAAATTTCAACAAAGTGCGGAGGCAGACCGCGGAAGGGATTTTTTCCTTCAAGCGTGCGCCTTTCCTCATCATATAAAAGAAAGCCGATGATATCCATCGGGAAAAGAGGCGCAATGCTCTCAACCAGGCGGGCAAACAGATCCTGCGTGTCGCGGATTGTTCCCAGAGACTGATTCAGGTTTGCGAGCCCGGCCAGCTCTGCCGCGCGTTTTTGCTCATCTTCATATAATTTCGCATTGCGTATTGCAACTGCCGTCTGTCCCGCAATCAGTTGCAGCAAATCCAGATCATGTGAACCGAATGCACTACCCGTCGTTTGCCCGGCTTCCAGCACGCCTACAAATTCCCCTCCCGCCAGGAGCGGAATACCCAGATACGACTGAATGGAAATCAGTTCACCATTTACGGCGAATTCAGGTTGAGAACGTGCATCTGAGAGGAAAATGGCGCTGCGGCCTGTGATCAATTGATCGGTAAAGCCACCAAACTGGGAGCTTGTTGTACGCGTCGCTCCACTCGTGGAAATATTTAATTCCTGAAGGCGAAAGGGCGTTAAAGTCTGATCTTCTGCATTCCACAATTTCAATTCAAGCACATCACAAGGCACAAGCCGGCTTACATAATCGAGAATGGCATGAATGGTGGTGGTCAGATCGAGGCTCGACGCAATGCTCTGGCTGAATTCCGATACCACACGTACGATCTCTTCAGAAGCGCCGCTTGTCTGTTCGAGCGCCGGAGAGACCTCCCTGCTGCGCAGGGAAACCAGCATCATCGGGAATGCGCCGGGGATCTCGAAGGAGGTGATCTCCACGAGCTTTCCACCGATGGTCACACGCTTGTTGCCAGGTGCCACACACAAATCCAAAAAATCATCCGACGGACGTATACGCCGCGCAAGGCGCTCAAGATCGTAAGGTTCGTTTTCACGCAGGTCAAAATAAGCACGTGCGGCCGCGCTGATGTAATCGACGCGTCCTCCGTGCTGCAAAATAATGACTGCATCTTTTGAATTCGATGATTCCGAAAAGGAAAAATGGCCGGTATCAGCCTGCGCGTTCGCCTGCCCGCGAGGCAAAAAGCGCAACGCGGTCCAGACCAGTATCAGAAATACCAGTCCAGCTAGAAAGAGGCCAACACCCAAGCCGGCATCCATGATAAAAGTTCGCCTGCTCAGGCGGCGGAAGGCGCAGCCGTATCCTGGCGGCGCGCTTCAGCTGCAAGCTCTGTGATCTCGCGAATATCTGCAAATGAATGCAGGTTCGGGGAAACCAATCCGGCAGAAAGGGTCATAAAGCCAACCTTCTCCACGCCCCCTTCGGCTTTGGGCGCCTGAATGAATCCCTGCTGACGGTCAATAAAGTTATAGTGACTCTGCACCTCGTTCGCGAAGCGTTCCTTCAACTTTTGACGAATGTTCGGCGCGGCCTCGTCCGTTGTAATAATGATGAAGTTATCGCCTCCCGCATGACCGATGAAGTCGCTTGTAGTACCAAGTTCATCCACCACTTCCCCGATCATCATGGACGCGAAGCGCATCACGTCATCGCCTGCCACAAAACCATATACGTCCTTGAACGATTCAAAATTGTTGACGCGCAGGTCGAGCAGGGCCCAATCTTTTTCGCGGATGATGCGCCGCAGCTGCTCCTCGATCAAACGACCGGCCGGCAACCCGGAGCGCGGGTCTGTCAGGCTCTCGCGTTCTGAACGGCGAATGGCTCCCGTTACGCGCAGTTTCAACTCTTCAATATCGAACGGCTTGGTGATGTAATCATCCGCGCCCAATTCAAGGCCCTGTAATTTGTCGCTGCGTTCATCCTTTTGGGTCAGGAAGATCACCGGGATATGGCTGGTTCGCGTACTGGTGCGCAAGCGGCGGCACACTTCATAGCCGTCAATATCCGGCAACATGATATCCAACACGATCAAGTGCGGCAGCACCTGCTTCACTTTCTCCAAAGCTTCCTCGCCGCGATTCGCTACATCCACGTCGAACTTCAAACCCGTGAAGTAGATCTTGAGCATGTTGGCAATATCAATATCGTCTTCTGTCACCAAAAGGCGGGGGTTACTCATACGTACCTCCTCTAAACGCGTCGTTTACCCTTGCGGGCATTTCGTCTGACTGTTTCGATCTGATCTTCCGTTACTTCACGCTCGAACGAGCGGAAACCGCTCATGCGAAAACCGTGTTTTTCCGAGATCGCCGTGATCTCCTGCACACGTTCAAGCGTAATATCCTTGCCTACCGTGTAATCCTCAAAGCGGCCTTCCAGGGCAAGTGCGATCGTTTCAGCCATGCAAGCATACGCCTTTCCTTCAGGAAAACCGAAGTTAAAATGGAAATTCACGGGGCCTGGCACATCTACCATTCCGCCGTCAATAACTAATATATCATCTCTTGCCGCAGCCACCATTGCAGAAACATCACGGGGACGAGCCACATCACAAACGACACTGCCCGGCTGTAAATGCTCCGGGCGGATCACGTCGTGGATGGCACTCGTAACTGTCAGGATCAACTGAGCGTCCTTCAGAATGTCCATTTTTGTACTGACAACCAGCTCGCTTCGCGCGTGGACCTTGAGCCTGTCGCGCAGTGCCTCGAGTTTTTTCTCATCGCGAGCCACGAGCAGGGTCCGTGCGGCCTCAGCAGCTATCAGTTCGGCGCAGACACGGCCGATCGCTCCTGTCGCGCCTACGACTGCCACTGTCGCATCCTCCATTCGAATGTCCATGACGCGGGCTGCATCCCGTATGGCCTGCACAGCCATTGCAACGGTATAAGAATCCCCTGTGGTAACCGGCACATTCAGGGCATTGGCGATCGTTACGCCCGCATCACCCACTACAGACGTGAACGCGCCCAGGCCAAGAATATCCGCACCGAGTTTTTCAGCCATGCGGCCGGTTTGTATGATTTTACGATAGACCGCCTGTTCAGGCAATTGCATCATGCGGCGCGGCGTATAAGGGCAGGCAATGAACCAGCCGCGGATCACCTTGCCGGTTGCCTGCGAGGTAATGCCCTCGATCTCGGAAATGTAAACGGGTGGAAAGAAAGTGGAAAAAAAATCGATCTGACGTTCTGTAAGCACACGCCCCAGAAAAGGAAACTTGCGGCTGACATCGCGCTTGGGATCAATGGGATGTATGATGAACGCGAAGCTGTCCATTTACCAGGACTCTACCTGTTCCTTTGAGTGCTTGTGGTACGGTGTCTGGTGCAAATGGGCCAGCCTGAGATGATGGTGATCGCTGTCTGCGAATGTTACATCGCGGTCCAATACACGGCGTTCCTTGGAGGCAGCCAGGACCACATCCGATTCGATGGTGCGGGCCGGGTAAATGATCATGCCGGAACCGATGCGGCAGTTATGTCCCACGCAACCGCCCATGACCGGGCGGTTGGATGGACTTAATTGCCCATTCCCATCGCGTGCGCGGATGGGGGTGGGGATCAGGTTGTAATCCGTCCAGGTGGAACCCGCACCGATGAAGGTATTGCGCCCCACCACACACATTTGCAGGCATGTATTTTGCGCCACCATGCTGTTCTCCATGATGGTCGTCATAAAGAGCGCGGTACGAAATGGAAGAAAGGCGCCATCTCCCACCACTGAAAGCATGATCTGCACATCCTGAGAGATATTCACGTTGTTCCCAATGATGCTGTTCTCTATCACTGCACCTGCGTTAATGGTCACATTGTCCCCAATGATCGCCGGGCCGTGAATGACGGCGCTCGGGTCGATCACGCAGTTCTTCCCCACCTGCACCAGTTCGGAACATTCCAATACCTGGCGGCCCTCATAGATGGCCTTGCCAATGATCTTCAATTTAAAGCCCAGATCCTCGTTCAATCGTTTTTCGAAACGTGCGCCGCGCGCGAACTGACCGAAAACCATGTCTGCGATGAACACGTGCACCCAGGAATCGATCGCGATCAGCGCTCGCAGTGGCACTTGAAACACCAGGTCGCCGCTTTGATCGCCCATATAGGTGGGCACATGGTAATAACCGATCTCGCGCGCCTGCATATCCAGGATCAAAGGCTCGGCACCCGCAACCGGGCCTTTCGGGTAATACCATAGATCTGCAAGATATAGACTGCCGGCCGGCGTATAGGACGTGGAAAGCGGCAGGGCATGTTCGCGAAAAGCAGGATCATCCGAGCGGAACGCGGCCCGCACAGGGCGGTTGCGTTTGAGGGCGGCCTCCATGAAAGCGTCGATATAGTATTCATCAAAGAAGAGATTGTCGCGATAAACAAGGCTCGGTTCACGCACGGGCTGGATACGCTCGCCATGCTTCACTTCCATTTCGCGCGTCACATACGGCGCAAGCAAATTGCGCTGATGCAGCCAAAGCGGGGAATTCTGGATCCGCAATTCACGTGCGGTCTCGCAAAACGGCATGATCTGGTTCTGTGCATGGAGGATGATCTTCAGCATAATGAGTGATTATAGTTCAAAGTAGTTGATGGTTTCCACATCCAACAAATCTGTTAATGCAGGCAAGGGGGACCTTTAAAGAGGTGCTTGGTCTATAACCATGGTGCAGGCAGGGTCACCGCGCGCAATACAGGCAGTTTCCTCCACATTGAACATTTTCCCCCCGCTTACCCAGTACAGGGATTCCTGCAGAAGCCCCACTGCAAGATGACAGACCACTTCCTCCGCTTTTCTACCCCAGCACAAGGGACAGCGTTCGATATGCCAGAATATCTTGTTATTTCGTTCCTCAAGACGCACTTTCTGGTCTGTATATTTGTTGAATAATTCCGCGAATGCAGTAGCCCCCGAATGCAACTTGGTGGACAAGGGCAGCAGACGAAAAGCCATTTCAGTAAAACCAAGCATGGAACCGTATTCCTTGAGGCCGGTTTTAAACGTGGCACGTCCTATGCGCAGGGCCACCCCTCGTCCGCCGCGTGGACCGTAGGCAAGCTCCAGCGAATTTTGGATCGCACTGACTGTTTCAAAGGGGAAAGTCTTGTCGATGCGTTTCGATGGATAATTTTGTATTAATCCTTCGAGGCCTCCAAGCCGCAGGACGCCGCTCGTTCCGTTTATGCCCATTACTTCTTCCATACCGAGCAGGATGATCCTGCCCATTTTCTCAGGATAGAAGAATTGGCCCGTACTCATTAAGCGGGCGACTCTTGATCGAGGAATGTTTTTAGTTTTTGGCTGAAGGCGGTTGGTTCTTCGAACATTGGGAAATGCCCGGCAAGCGGAAAACGTTCGATGACTGCATGCGGGATTCCCTTCTGCATGGGTTGCCATTGCAGGGGATGCACGATCACATCCTTATCGCCATAAATGCCCAGAGCGGGGACTTTAACCTGGGAGAGTGCCGGTGTAAGGTCTGTACGGCGAAGCGAAGCGATCGAACGCAGAAAAGATTCAAGCGTGGTACGTGAAAGATCGCGGTCCATCATGGCCGGAAAACGCGGGTCGCGGCATATGAACGGGGAATACAGGCGCATGCCGGCGCGGAAGACACCCATCATGTTGAAAAGCATGAATGCAATTGGGCGATATCCCGCAAGTTTAAGTAACGGTGAAAGGGACGAACCCACCATCGGCGAACCCACTACAACCACCTTGCTTACCCGCTCTGGATATTTGATGGCTACCGCAAGGCTCACCGTCCCGCCCATGCTATGCCCCACCAACGGTGCATGGACGATACCCAATTGCTCCATAAATTGATCGACAAGGCTGACAAAATCGGAAACGGCGTATGTCTCGCGCTTTTTGCCGGATTCGCCAAACCCCCAGAAATCCATCGCATAGGTTCGGTAAAACGCGCCGAGATAGGCCATGGTCTCCTGCCATAAACCCCAGGAGCCAAGCCACCCATGCAAAAGAATTACAGGGCGCCCGCGCCCGTAAACTTCATAATGAACAATTCCCTGATCAGTGGTGATTGAAGACACAGTGAATGGCCAATCCGCCCTCTATTTCTTGGCGTCCATTTCCAGCATGATGCTGTAAAGCAGTTCGAGCAGAACGGTTTTTACTGTCCCGCGATCGGTTGCGACGCACGGCAAAAGTTTGGTATTGCTATCGAGACGGAGTGCATTGCGCACATCTTCCAATTCCCACGCGTCCTCCATGTCCTGCTTGTTGGCGGCCACGACAAAGGGGGTCGGCGCGTACGCGCGGAATGTTTCGAGGATCGAACGCGCTTCACGAAAGGTCTCCGGGCGGGTACTATCAACCATGACAATAAAGCCTAACATGCCTTCGGAAAGGATCTCCCACATGAAGTCGAAGCGCTTCTGGCCGGGCGTACCAAAGAGGAACAGGACCAGATCCTCATCCACTGTGATGCGGCCGAAATCCATCGCCACCGTGGTTGCAGATTTGACAGAACGTTCCTCGGCCGAGGAGATCTTGCGTTCCGTTGCGACAACGTCGATCTCGCTGACAGACTGAATGAATTGCGTCTTGCCAGCACTGAATGGACCTGTCACTACCATTTTGACCGTTTGCATAATTCCTATCCTTCTGACCCTGATGCATTACATCGTGCGAATGCGGCCGATCAATTTGTTGATCAATGTTTTCTGTTCTTCCTTGTCCTGCGTTGGGAACATCTTCGGGTTGGGCGCAACTGCAACGCCAGCCTGGCGTACCACTTCAACCAGCCCGGCCTGTAACAACCCGTAAACGATCTTTCGAATTTCGAGTTCGCCCAACTTGTTGGTGCTTGCGATCTGGCGCATGGTATTCTTGGGGTCGACGAATTTGACCACTTTCCATTCTTCCACACTTAGATTCACATTGGTCAGCGGGCGCTCCGTGAATTTAAGCGCCATATCCAGGCTGGGGATTTCGTCCTGCAATTGCTCCAGTTCACGCAGCTGACGCGAACCTTCAATGATGATATTTTCGAGGTCCAATCTAACGTTAATGCGATCTTCGGGGGGAAGCATCTCATTCTCGAAACGGAAAAAACCCTCCACCCATGTAAATAATTTGCGGATGGTGTCGGTAAAATACGCCTGCAAATTAAGCAGGATATCCTCCTGGGTCACGTAACCCGCATTAATAAGAAGCAGGCCGAGTTCCTTATCGGTCATCTCGCCGGCCCGGTCTGCGATCGCACGGTATTGATTCGCATTGATCTTGTTGGCCTTGTGCAAAACCAGCGCGAGGCTGCCATCTTCCTTCCCGATGCGGGCATAAGCCAGCTTGCCTTCACGGAAGGCAACATAGGCCTGTTCTGCCGGGCCATCCACGATCAGGGTGCCGGTTTTGCCAGCGAGATTGATCAGGTTGAGAAGTTGTGTGATCGTAAAATCGCGTAAATTTCCACGCAGAGCCATATGCCCTCAAATCACCCATCAACTGATGGGACAATTTGGAAATTATACTTGCAAGGGGAGGATGCGTCAATTAATCACTTTGCACTCTTGTGAGGCACGCCCCTATTTCACGGTTCTTTTCCTGAAATATCATTCCTGAGGCCTCAGCCGCGCACCGCACACACGGCAGAAACGGTCGCCGGCTTTTGCACGTGCACCGCAGTGCGCGCAATAGATACCCGTGGGGTGCTCTTCGCCTTCGGCAACCGAGCGCTTGCGACGACGTGCCTTCCCTGCATAAGCCCCTCCCGATTGCCAGTAATAAATGATGCCCCCGATCAACATGATCACGCCCAACCCGCTCAGTACATAAGGCAGGTAATTATTGAGCGAAATACGCCCGGGTGTATCCTCGTTCACCTCCACAGGCTCAACCTGAAGCCGCGAAACGCTAAGCGTATCAGAAGGTTTTTCATAGCTCATCTTCAACAGGAATGAGGCACCGGCTGGGATGGGCCCCAGTTCAGAGCGATAATATTGCAGCTGATTCTGGTACACCCCATCGTCCTGCAGGACCGGGGAGGTTTTGAGGTCGCTGGCATCGAACGGTTTTTGTACAGCCACCGCAAATGCTTCAACATCGTAATCACTCGACCATTCATAAGTATAAGAGCGCAGATCACTTTCTTTTTTCAGGCCGGGATCATAATATTCAAAGTGAATTACGGGCCCGCCTGCCTCGATTGAAACGACAAGCCACTCTCCCACCCTGTTTGTGGTGAACTGTACTCCCTGATCAGTTACCAGATCAGGTGATGACCCCACCGCGACAACATGCGGCGTCTTTACAGATGCAGGTACGCGCAGTTCCACCGTTGCCGGGAACGATGTACCGGGTGCAAGCAAAATGGTAGCGATCACCAGAACCTGCGGCCGGTCATATTCCGGCCACAGGTTTACCTCCAGCGACGCGATCGTAACCTCATTTTTTGCAAACGCAAAAGACGGAAACACAAACATCATTCCCATCGCCAACAGCAAGATCCATTTGCGCATGGAACCCTCCAAACGATTAAGTTTTCTTTATCTTACCATGTGCGTTTTGCTGTCGCAGGAGAAAAACAAAAACTCGGAGAATTTTCAATTCTCCGAGTCGGTCACAACCAGCAAACTAATTTACCGAAGCCGCATGCACAAGTTTCCAGCATGCGTGATTATAAGGTGTGGGGATTCCGTGTTCATCGCCGCGCCGCGCCACCGCGCCGCAGATCGCATCGATCTCGGTGGGCGCGCCGCGCTGCACATCCTGAAACATGGATGAATAATTTGCGGCAGTCTCACGCGCCACATCTTCTGCCGCGCCTACCGGGTCCCTGAACGGCAAATGGACATGCTCGGCATTTGCAACGTTCGCGGTCTCACACGCCAGCGCGGCCATCATCTTTCGGACGTTCGGACGCAGGAGTAATTCACCGTTCGAAACCCGCAGCAACGCTGTCAGTGGATTGATCGCGGCATTGATGACCAGTTTCCCCCAAACAAGGGACTGCGCATCGTCCACGATGTCCACATTAAACCTGGAGGAACGAAAGGCCGCTTCAAGCGGACCGAGAGCCAGATTCCGCTCAAGGGAGATGATCCCCGCCCCGCCGGCCCTCACCAAACCCGGCTCGAGCAGGGTCCCCCCGGTGGTGGTGATGCCGAGGGCGGCACGGGCGGGCCAAGGCTTGTCCTGAGCTGGTCGAAGGATCTCGTCGAGCGTTTCATAATTGCCAAGGCCGTTTTGAAGCGTGAGCGCAAGCCCATCGTCTGCCAGGCATTCCTTCAGTTGACGCGCGGCACGCCCGGTTTGCCACGATTTGACCAAAACAATGGCATGCCTGGCACCGCTCACTTCGCGCGGATCATCCGTGGCATGAACTTTATATGCATGTTCATGCCCATTTGCATCCAAAAGGCGCGCGCCGTTTTTTTGCAAAGTGTGCAGTCCCTGCTGCCATGTCCCAAGCATGTGAACCGAATGGCCGGCTGCACTCAAACGCGCCGCGAACAACGTCGCCAACGCGCCTGTGCCAACCAGCAGGATATCTTCGTTCATTTTTACCTCATACCCGTCACACCTGCACTTGCAGCGCAGGCGCAAGTGTTGCGAGACGGGGTTTTTCCGTCGAAGCAATCTCTCTCACACTTACAGAATTATCATTTTGTTGGGGGATTGCTTCGGGCAAAGAGCGCCCTCGCAATGACATGAACTATTTCTTGATCTCTTCCTGAAAGGCTTCCCATTCTTCATCGGTCATTTCCACGACATGCGCCTCTGAGGGGAAGCGTTTTGTTTCCACATCGTCGATATATTCGGTGAAGGCCTTTTTCATTTCCGCGTGGAAATTAGCATACTGTTTGACGAACTTTGGCGTGAAGCGATCGAAGAGGCCCAAAAGGTCATGTGTAACAAGCACCTGGCCGTCGCAACCGGCGCCTGCGCCGATGCCAATGGTGGGAATCGAAATTTGTTTGGAGATCGTTTCCGCCAACCGCGCAGGGACCGCCTCGAGCACAAGGCTGAAGCACCCGACTTCTTCAAGGATACGTGCATCTTCAAGCAAATGTTTCGCGGCCAAAGCAGTTTTGCCCTGCGCGCGGAACCCGCCAAGCTGATGAACAGATTGCGGCGTGAGTCCTAGATGGCCCATCACCGGGATGCCTGCGCCAACGATCGCACGAATTGCATCTGCACGCTCACGGCCACCTTCGAGCTTGACCGCATCCATGCCGGCCTGCTGCAGGAAACGCCCCGCGTTGCGAACCGCTTCTTCGACCGAAACTTGATACGACATGAACGGCATGTCACCGATCAGAAGCGCGCTCGTTGCGCCGCGCGAAACTGCGCGCGCGTGATGCAGCATTTCTTCCATGGTGACAGGCAGGGTGTTTTCATAACCGAGCACTACCATCCCGAGCGAATCGCCCACGAGAATGGAATCGATACCGGCCTTGTCTATCGCCAGCGCAGTGGGATAGTCGTAGGCGGTAAGCATGGTGATCGGTTCGCCGCGTTCCTTCTTCTGGCGAAACGTAAGCGTGGTCACCTTCCTGTGTTGTGACGGGTTGGTTGAGACGGGTGTGGCTGTTGACATGGTACCCTCCGATAAAGGTAGAGTCTGCTTTTCGTGCTGGTCCCCTGATAGGCACGACTTGCGTTTGAAAGGTTTAACTCCATCGCGTTCCCTTGGATACGCGTGGTGAGCATATTATGACATAAAAAGAGTTTTTCCGCTACATTCTCCTGATGGATGCAAGGGATATTTTCTTACATTTTACAGAAAAATTTCAGCATTTTTTACAAGAGGCAGTATAATTATTTTGTCTGAGTCCTAACTTAAAAACTATCACTTTTCAGTGAAGGAGGTTTCATATGCGAAGAATGTTCGGGTTTCTCATGGGGGTCTTTGTCGGCGGGCTGGTCGGTTCGGTGCTCGCCCTGCTGATGGCCCCGGAATCGGGCGAGGGTCTGCGCAACCAGTTGCGTGCCCGCGGACAGGGTTTTGTGAACGATATTCGTCATTCAGCGGATTCACGCCGGATCGAATTGCGTAATCGGCTCGAGACCCTGCGCACACCAAGAGTGGAGTAATTGGTAATTTACGAATTGCCAATTACGGAATCGTAAAACTCTGCAGCCCTCTTCATATTCGTTCCATACTGCGCGCGTGCGGAGATGATCTTTGCATTGAGACCTGCGGCTTCGCGTCGCAGGTCTTCTCTTTCCAGGCCGAGCAGGATGGCATCTGCGATGGAGCGCGTATCATTAGGGTCCATCAGCAGGCCGTTCTGCGCGTGCGTGATCCACTCGCGAATGGATTCGAGATCCCCTGCGATCGGGAAACAGCCGCAGGCCATGCCTTCAAGCAGGGAATTCGGCGTACCGTCATGGACAGCTGGCGACAGGATGATCTGCGCGCTGCGGAAGACCTCCGCCATTTGTGTGTAAGGCACGGTCGGGTCCAGTTGCACGGCATGTTCAATGTTTAATTCCTTTATCCATTGAATGGCCTGGGCCTCCCCCTGCATCGATGAACAGATAAAGCGTGCCTCGGGATACTTCTCCAGCACAAATGGAATAGCTTTGAAAAAAGCATCATTCCGAACATAGGCTCGAAAGCCACGCGGATTAATAATGACGGGTGTCTTCACAAGTTCGCGCGGCGGATAAAAAACATCACTCTTAATTCCGCCATTGCCCGGCGCCACGAACGTGGGGTTTTCCTCGTCCAACCCCCATTCACGTGCAAGGCGCACGTCACGCACACAATCTGAATGAAGTGCATATGCCGCCTTCATCGTCTTGCGTGTGTAAACCTTCATCAACGGGGTGGACGGCGCGTGCAGCGTGAAGTCATTTCCCCAAATGGAAATGATCAATGGTATATCAACTTTATGCATTGCAGAAGACGCGAGCATCCCTTCATAAGGAACCCTCATGGCGTGGACGAGATCTGGTTTAACTGCCCGGATAAAAGCGCGTAATTTCCTCGCAGCGCGCGGGATCGTGACAGGGCCAAGCCACTGCCGCATACGGGTACGCAGGCCCAGGGTACGAGAAGAAGCGCTGCCCAGGGGGCTGACCTGCCGCTTGAGCGAGCTAAAGGCCACGGGCGTGATCTCCAGCCGTTTAACCGGGAAATCCACTTGACATGCGAAGGTGGATGCGAGATACACGTCATCTCCGCGTTCTGCAAAATAACGGATCCAGTTTTGAGAAATGGGCGAACGACCATCCGCCACGAATAATATGCGCATCATGTGATTATACTCATTGCCGCGGGGACAACCCGCTGTGGTATATTTAATTTCACTTAAATCTTTCATTTCATAGAGGAAACTTATGAAACAAATTTGTGTCGTCGGCGTGGGATACGTCGGCCTCGTGACCGCCGCGTGTTTTGCAGACCTGGGCAACCGCGTCAGCGCGCTGGACGTAGACGAAGAACGTATTGAAAATCTTAAAAAAGGGATCATGCCAATCTATGAACCCGGGTTGGATGAACTGGTCAAACGCAACGTGAAAGCCGGAAGGGTTTCATTCAGCACATCTTACAAAGAAGCATTAAAAGGAGCAGAGTACGCCTTTATCGCGGTGGGAACTCCCTCCGGCACAGAAGGCGAGGCGGATCTGCAATATGTGGCCGCTGCAGCAAAATCCATTGCAGAGAATATGACCTCGCCGCTTGTCATCATCAATAAATCCACGGTTCCGATCGGGACCGGTGACTGGGTGGCAGACATTGTAAAGGGTGCCCAGCCCAAGCCGATCGAATTCTCGGTGGTCTCGTGCCCGGAATTTTTACGCGAGGGTTCGGCTATTGCAGATTTTTCAAGTCCACACCGCACTGTGATCGGTTCGCTCGATAAGGATGCCGCCAACAAAGTGGCAGAGTTACATTTGCCGTTGCGCGCGCCGATCGTCATTACAGATTTGCGTACGGCTGAGATGATCAAGTACGCGAGCAACGCCTTCCTGGCAACGAAGATCTCTTTCATGAACGAGCTCGCCGATCTATGTGAGCGCGTCGGTGCGGATGTAAAAGAGGTTGCCGCAGGCATGGGCTATGACGCGCGCATTGGCCGTCACTTTTTAGATGCAGGCCTCGGATGGGGCGGTTCGTGTTTTCCGAAGGATGTGGAAGCACTGGCCTTCATGGCCAAGGAAAAAGGACTCAATCCGCGTATCCTTAATGATGTCATGGAAGTGAATTATGACCGCCGCAAGGTTGCAGTAGAGCATGTTGCGAAAATGGTGGGCGGAGACCTGAAAGGCAAGACCATCGGCCTGCTCGGGCTGGCCTTCAAGGAAAATACGGACGATATGCGCGATGCACCGTCCATTGATATTACAAAATACCTGAAAGAAAAAGGGGCCATTGTACGCGGATACGATCCCGTCGCACGCAAAACTGCCGCAGCGGTATTACCCGATGTCGAAATTTTCGATGATGTATATAAAATGACAAAGGATTGTGACGCGTTAATTGTGGTTACGCCGTGGAATGAGTTCAAACAACTCGACCTCGAAAAGGTAAAAAGCCTGCTTAATTCCGCGGTCATTTACGATGGACGCAATATCTACGACCCCAAAATCATGAGGGAAATAGGTTTCACCTACCGCGCCGTAGGCAGATAGTGGGTTAACCGTCGGGTGACAAAATCGGGTGCTCGGGTAGAATTGCCCGCTATCCGACTTTGATCTTGCCCCTGCCGCTCAAGGCGGCGGCGTCGCCGCCCAGGAAAGTGTCCCACAAGGGTACAGCAGCGAGAGCATAATTAAACCTTATGACCAACACTCCCCCCGTTTGTAATTACGAAGGCTCCGATTATCAGCAATCCTTTTGGGATCAGGGCGGACGCGAGTACGAAGATCGCGCTGAGGCCATTGCACTTAAGCACCTGCTTCCAAAAAGCGGCAAGTTAATGCTCGAGCTTGGTGCCGGCGCCGGGCGCAATACGCCGCGTTATGCGGGCTTTGAGCGTATCGTTGTGCTGGATTATTCGACCACGCAGCTCGCACAAGCCCAGGGTAAATTAGGACGCTCGGACAAATACATTTACGTCGCAGCGGATATTTACCGCCTCCCTTTTCAAGACCGTCTCTTTGACGCTGCCACAATGATCCGGGCATTGCATCATATGGCAGACGCGCCAAAGGCGCTCGGCCAGGTCAAAAATGTTTTGCAACCCGGAGCCGTCTTCATTCTGGAATTCGCGAACAAGCTCAATCTCAAGTCCATTTTTCGATACCTGTTCGGCAGGCAGGCCTGGAATCCGTTCAGCCTTGAGCCGGTTGAATTTGTAAAACTTAACTTCGACTTTCATCCCAGGGCGATTCGCGCCTGGCTTCAGGCTTTGGGATTTTCCATTGAAAAGACCCTGAGCGTTTCTCATTTTCGCCTGGGTCTGTTAAAACGATTTATCCCGGCCGGGTTTCTTGCCGCGCTGGATGGTCTTTTGCAGCCGAGCGGTGCGCTGATTCAATTGACGCCAAGCGTTTTTGTAAAGGCAAAAAAAGAAAATGGAGACCGGCAAAGTGAGATCCCATTGAACCCGGTCAGCCTGTTTAAATGTCCTGACTGTGGGAGCGGAAAACTACAGGATAAAAGGGATCATCTGCTATGCTCAAATTGCAGCTCACGCTGGGCAGTGCTTGATGGGATCTACGATTTCCGCAAACGAATGACGTAAAAAATTCTCCTATAGGATGGGAAACATGACAACACCTCAGAAATCCATGCCCAAGGTTCATCCATTTATTCAGGGAAGATCCGCGCCTTTACGCAGGAACAGCATCGATACGCGCGGTATGTTAAGCATCTCGACCATGTTCGTGAGCATGGCTGCGCTGAGTGTATCCATGCTCGGCGCGGGAAAGCTGATCGTCGATATCTTCAATGATGGTCTATCCACGGCTCTCGATGGGATAGTGTTGAAGATCACTGTGCTGGGATTATCCTTTCTCTTTGGTTGGATTATGGGGCTCGTAAGTATTCGCGGCTTTGGGAATCTGGTCTATCCCATCATCATCAAGCTCTATGCATGGGCATGCCTGACTGCGGTGAGCATCCTTTATATAAAGGTCATCCAAAAACTCTACATGCAAAAATACGATGGGACGCACTTCTGGGCATACCTCGTCATCTTATTGGGCGGCTTGTTCGTTCTGATCTGCCTGCATCTGCTCGTCGAGGGCCATGATCTGCGTCCCTTCGCCATCCCTTTGTTGGTCATCAGTGTACTGCAGCTGTTTGTGATCGTCACGCGTTATGTCTTTACGGAAAACCCCAACGGGTTAATGCTCTTTGGAGACTTTACGATTTTCGTTGTCATGATCTCGATCTCGGCGTTAATGCTGATGCACATCGGCATCCTGTCACCCCTGCGCGAGCAGGTCGGTGGTTTTTTCGAACATCATGGAAATTCAAACGAAAATGGTGATGGCATGAATTAACTCCCCATTCAATACATCTACTTCGCCAGTGGCAGGCGGATAAAGAAGGTGCTACCTGGGAGATCAGTTTCGTCGTGCCCCGAGCTCTCCACCCAGATGTCTCCCCGTAGGGACTTTACAATGCCGTAGGCGATCGCGAGCCCAAGACCGGCACCGCCGCCCTTGAAGTTGGTGCGACCGGAGGAATGCAATTCCACTTTCCCCAATTGATACAACTTTTCAAAGATGATCTTGTGATGTTCTGAATCGATGCCAATACCCGAGTCTTGTACACGGACCTCGGCGCATTTGCCCAAATTGGCATCATCCACCACATCCACCGAGACTGTGATCGACCCGCCGTCCGGAGTGAATTTGATCGCGTTTACGATCACATGATCGAGGGCCTTTTTGAGCAGCTCGGAATCTCCCAATACCGGGGGAACATTTTTGATCTCTTCAGCCATGTGGAAACTTAGATTTCGAGATGCAAGGTCATTCACATAATCCTTGTGAACAAGCCGCAGGATCAGCCCCAAACTGACAGGCTCGATATGCGGGTTCAGCACCTGGCTATCCAGGCGGGCCACATCCAGCATGCTGTTCACGATTTGATGCAGGCGATTCTCTCCCTGCAATACACCCTCAATGGCCTGTGCAAGCGCGGGGCTGTTCTGAACTGTTTCGTCGGCCTGCAACATTCCAAGATAGCCCTTGATCACGGTTAACGGTGTGCGCAATTCATGTGCGGCCACCTGAATGAAAGCGGACTTGTTTTTATCGTGCTTGTCGAGCGTTTTATAGGCGATGTTCAATTCCTCCACGCGCTGTGCGACCATACGCTCCATCATTTGGTTAATACCGGTTACTTCGTCATATAACCGCGCATTCTCCAACGCCACTGCCGCCTGCATCCCGAACGTCGTAACCAACAGGTCGTCATCTTCATTAAAGGGTTCTGTTGCGCGAGCAAGGAGAAGCAACCCGATGACATTATCCTTTGAATATAACGGAACACCCAGCCACGAACGATCACGCGGGGACCAACCTGGCTGTTCCCATCCTGAGACGGCATCCACGTCTGCGATCATCAATGTTTCGCCTTTACGCGCAACGCTCTCATAAAAATCCGTACTGCCGATCTTCAAATGCAGGTCATGGATGGGTGCGTCCAGGGGGAAACCCAAATGCGAACGAACGTTTGGAATGCCGTCCACGTCCTGCATAAACAATACTGCACGGTCGAACGGCAGAACCTGTTTTAATTGTTCAAGGATCTGTAAGGGGATCTTCTCGACCGTGGTTAAAGAAGATAATAAGCGCGAAGAACGCGCCAACGCCTCTGCCCCGCGACGCCTGGCCTGCTCGGACTCAAATAGTTTTGCGTTCTCAGCTGCGGCTTTTATCGCCACATCCCTTGCTCCGGCAAGTTCAACTGCCCGCTCGCGCGCCTCGTTCAAAAGGCGCTCCACTTCCTTTTGTGCTTCTTCGCGCTGCCCCGCCAGCATTGTACGCAATAAGGCGCTGGATAATAAGTTCTTGATGCGAATGTAAACATCCCAATCCTGTGAGCCCATCTCCCGCGAGCCCATCTCTGCCCACATGAACCCAAAGCGATTGCTAGCCAGGGTCAATGGCATGACCATGGCCGTATAGCGACGGTCCTCGGGAGTTTTCCCCTGCGGGATCAGGCGCCCCGTGGCAATTGCAGATTTCTCCCTCGGGATCTGGAATTGATTTTCATCATATTGCATGAGCAAACGGAACTTCTCGGGCGGTGGAGAGGCAATGGACCCGGGCGCGTTTACATCCGTATAGAACATCACATACCAACGCTCGAGGCCAAGCGTTGGAAAGTTCCTTGAAATGGCATCACCGATCTCTTCGAGGGTCATCGCCGGCGCCATCGAAGAACCAAAGTTGCCAAGGGCCTCCTCCTGTTGAACGAACTGCAACCGGCGTATCGCCTGGGCACGTTGTGAAAGCTCGCCCACCAGCATGCGCGCTTGTTGAAATAAATTCTCAGCGCGCAACATGACGGTATGATCTATAATTCCACCCAACGCATACTTCCTGAGAGTAGAGATGATGTTATGCCAGGTGGTGACTTCGTGGCCGTGGCGCTGCATAACTTCCACAGTGGATTGGATCATCTTCAAAAAGGCATCGCTTTTATCCGATTCGCCCAGGCTTGCGAGGAATACATCCCATGTACGGCTGAGCACATCGCGATACTGTGCATTTGCCGGGTGATTTTCTGGAATACCGGCTGCAGCGAATAACGCGCGGATGGCCGCCTCCCGCTTATTCTCAAGCCGTCCTGTCTGAGCCACTTCTTTTGGAAGCACAATCGCCTGCTTCACACTTTCCGGCAGACACCCGCAGGACCAGCGAACGACCATCTGCACCGGTAATATATTCACAAGCTCCACTTTTTCACCGGAAATACGTTTCATCAATGCATCGAAAACCCGCCCGCCCGCCCCATAAAAGGATTGATGGACCGTGGTTAGAGGCACACCCAGTGACTGGGCCTCACGTACATCATCAAAGCCCGTCAATGCAACCGAATCCGGCACATGGATGCCGCGCTGCTGCAATGCTTCCATCGCGCCAAAGGCCATGCGGTCGTTGGATGCGGCAACTGCCTGAAAACGAACACCGCGCTCATCGAGCAAAGTGCGGATCGCCGCGCGCCCGCTTTCCGGTGTAAAGTCTCCTTCGACGACAAGGTTCTCTTCATAGCGAATATTGTGAGACTTTAATTCTTCCTGATATGCCTCGAACCTTTGGTCAGCTTCGATCTGTCCGTGCATGCCGCGAATAAAGGCAATACGCTTGTACTCATGCACCTCGATCAAATGGCGGATAATCTCCCGCATGCCACCCATGCTATCCGCCAGAAAAGTAGATACGCCCTCGGCCTGAATTGCAAAAGATACAATTGGCGTGGGCGCAAAGGAACGACAAAAAAATTTTATGTCTTCAGGAGAAGGGCCATGGCCCATATCTGCGGCAAGTAAAATACCGTCGAACTGGGCGGGCCGTACGAGATCATATAAACCGAAGGATGGCGTTTCCTGGCCCTGTGCCTTAATGGGTATAAGCTTGCCCCCGACAAAACAAACAACATTCACATCATTGGCCCGGGCTCCCTCCATTACCCCGGCCATGAACTCGCTTCCCCATACGCGGCTTAATTGTGCACCGAGTACGGCGATCGTCTTGCGTCCAGTCATGGATTTCTTCAAGACTGTCATGTTTAGTACTGGAAATTATAAGTCAGGAAGTAAGAAAAAGGATTGTCAAATTCGCAAAGAAATTAAACTGCCATAAACCAAAAATCCCGCAAACCGAACGGTTTGCGGGATTTTTGGTATGCCCAGGTTATTGAATTTCGATCTGGTACGTGGTGCCCAGGCGGGTAAAACGCGTTGTGCCGGTTACGATCAGAATTGCTTCCTGCCCGGCCTCAAGCGAAATTTGAGCCTCCGCGGTTTGGTCGGCATTTACTGGGATCGAGGTCACAGTGGTGGTATCACCTTTTAGGATCAGGGACAGGCGGAAGGTCTGTGGGAGGG
Organism: uncultured Anaerolineaceae bacterium; assembly: GCA_964549865.1. Classification (GTDB taxonomy): domain Bacteria; phylum Chloroflexota; class Anaerolineae; order Anaerolineales; family Villigracilaceae; genus Villigracilis. The sequence goes on along the minus strand of CAZJYB010000007.1, from coordinate 15,358 downwards.
CGTTTTGGACCCGCACAAATCCATCGGCCTGCCAGCCTGCATCGTCCGCTTCAAAATCGGAGCTATAACCTGCCGCGTCGACCGAAACATCGTCCAGCAACAGGCCTTCGCCGTTAATGGCGGCATCCGTCACATACTCGAAGCGCACCTGTATCTTCTTGCCGGCATAGTCAGAAAGGTCAACGCGCTCTTCGATCCAGCCGTTGGTCACGCCGTTATATCCCCAGCCATAGGAATTGCCGGAGGGATCTTCATCGGTGCCAGAAGGCGTGGTGATGATCTGCCAGGACGTTCCGCCATCCTCCGATACCTCCAGGTAGATATAATCGTAATCCTCTTCCAGGTCATACCAGATGTGATACGCCAGTTCGATCGGCGCGCTGACAGCGCTGAAATCAAATTCACGCGTGAGGGTCATATCCGATTCATCGCCCCTGTTCGACCAAAAGGCATATTCGCCGGAATTTGGTTCAACCGGCAACAGGCCGGAAAGCGTGGAACCTGTGAACTTGATCGTGTGGTCTCCGCTGCACTGAATTCCGATATAGTCGATCCCGTATTGGTTTACATCGCGTGTGAATGCAGATGCCGGGCAGGTGCTGATCGACTCTGTCAGGGATGTTTGCGGCGCATCCGGATAATTGTTATATACAAAACGGCCGTCACCGGCAGACCCGTCCAGAAGATACATGGCCGCGGCCCAATCCATGAAAACATCGTCGGCAGTGACCACTTGGCCGGTTTGCGCATCGGTGATATTAAGCGCCGCCAGTGTGTCATCCACGCTTGTGAGGTCGTTCTCAGGATTATTGGTAAGGGCCTTGGTGGCATCCTCGCCAAAGCGATCGAGAAAATACATCAGATAAAGGAAGCTCTGTCCGTAATGCGCACTAAAATCCGGCGAAGAATTGTCTGCCCAGGTATTCAACTGCATATCAGGTCGTTGTACATAGACCCAATCTGCGCCACCCACGTTATAACCGTTCAAGAATGACCCAACCTCTGCAAATCCCTCATTGACCCACGACACATCGTTGCGGTCGGATGCGAACTGGATCATGTGCACAAATTCGTGCGCCAGGGTGGCATATGTATATTCATTGCCAAGGTCCTGGCTGGTACCAAGCACATACGTCTCGTGGGCGTTCGAGTATTCTCGTACAAGAGGGTTATACGAATCCAGCGAACTGAAATATCCGGCAATATTATGCCCGATACTCTCGGCATACACCACATAAATATGCACATCGTTATCCACACCCGGGGTCCATTCGCTGCCGAAGAACTCGCGGTCGGTGGGATAGATCTTGCTCTCGAAGGTATCCATCAGCGCCTTCATTTCACTTTGATCCACCTCGGTGCCCTCCTCCACCCAGAAATAAGAATGGGGCGTGATGTTCATCAGCGTGGCTGTGATCTGGTTTTGTTCCGCTGTATCTGAATTGGTGATCCAGAAATTTTCCTTGTCGCCCAATTTATAGGCCTTTGCCGGAACGGTCTCTGCCACATCGCATAACTCGAGCAAACGGCAGGCCAGGTCGTATGGATCATTTTCAGGCACAACGGTCGCATTCAAGGTATCCAGGGTATCCCTCGGGATCGATTCAACCGGCGGGCGCGTCACCTCGACATTGGGAGTCCCAGTGCTATTATCAGCCGGAGAAACGGGGAAATCCACGCCCGATGAAGGCTGGCTTAATGCAAAATATCCATACGCGCCCAGGCCAAGGACCATCACACAAATACAGAGCAGTAACACCACGATCCCGATCACGATCGCGGAAGAGCCTGATTTTTTTTCTTCTTCAATCATTTCTCACCTCTGGTTAAATAAAGTTGAACCCATCATACCGCGAGTGCATGAAAACAGGGTTAGGAAATTGGATGGATAACAAACGGGCCAGCAGTTGATGGTCTAAAGACCACTTACTGCTGGCCCATCTTAATAGGAACCAATTAAATTTAGGCGTTCACTTTTTGTTTGGATTTCTTCACGGACTCGCTTGTCTTGAAGGTGATCTTGTCGTCCTCTACATCCACGATCACCTGCACGCCGTCCTTGAATTTTCCGGCGAGCAATTCCACTGAAAGCGGACTCTCGACATATTTCTGGATGGCACGGCGTAAGGGACGTGCGCCAAATGCGGGGTCATAGCCTTCTTTGGCCAGCCAGATGCGTGCTGCATCCGTCAACTGGACGGCGATGTCGTGTTCGTTCAAACGGTCCTGCACTTCCTTCATCTGAAGGACAACGATCTCTTCCATTTGTTCGATGGAAAGTGGTGAGAACATGATCGTCTCATCGACGCGATTGAGGAATTCAGGTCTGAAGGCTCCCTTAAGAGCTTTCTCGATTTTTGCATGCATGGCGCGTTCATCATCATCCGCTTTTTGGGTGAGGAAACCGAGGGTACCGCCTTTGGTCACGTATTCAGTGCCCAGGTTCGAGGTCATGATGAGAACCGTGTTGCGGAAATCGACCACTTTGCCCTGTCCATCAGTCAAGCGACCGTCATCCAGAATTTGGAGCAAAGCATTCCACACTTCAGGATGTGCCTTCTCGATCTCGTCAAACAGGACGACTCGATACGGACGCCTGCGAACTGCTTCTGTGAGCTGGCCACCTTCTTCATAACCGACGTATCCAGGCGGCGCACCAAAGAGGCGACTGACGGTATGCTGTTCGCGATACTCAGACATATCAATACGAACCAGCGCTTCCTCATCGTCGAACATAAACCAGGCAAGCGCCTTGGCAAGCTCAGTTTTACCAACACCAGAGGGTCCAATAAAAATGAACGAACCGATCGGGCGACTTGGATCTTTCAGGCCCGAGCGAGCGCGGCGAATGGCATCGGAGACGGCGTGAATGGCTTCCTCCTGGCCAATGATGCGCTCGTGCAAACGCGCCTCCATATGCAGGAGTTTAGCGGATTCTGTTTCAAGCATTTGGTTAACGGGAATGCCCGTCCATTGATGAACGACCGAGGCAATATCATCCACATCCACAACTTCATCGAGTTGATGTTCGGCTTCCCATTTATCGCGTTTGGATGTGTATTCCTGCTCAAGGCGCAGACGCTCAGCTTTCTTTTGTGCGGCGCGTTCGTAATCACGCTCCAAGCCAGCCTGCTCCTCTTCCGCAAGCAATCGATCCACTTCGCTCTTTAAGGCCTTCAGATCAGGCGGCATGGAATATAACGCAATGCGCAGTTTGGCGGCAGCCTCGTCCATCAGGTCAATGGCTTTATCAGGCAGGTGGCGGTCAGTCACATAACGATCTGCAAGACGAGCAGCGGCAACCAGTGCTTCATCTGAAAAATGGACCTTGTGATGAGCCTCGTAACGGTCGCGTAAACCATGCAACATCTTGATGGTGTCTTCCACGCTTGGCGCTTCCACATAAATGGGAGCAAAGCGTCTTTCCAGTGCAGCGTCTTTTTCAATATGTTTATGGAATTCATCCAGAGTAGTCGCGCCGATACACTGCAACTCACCGCGCGCCAGTGCAGGCTTGAGCATATTACTCGCATCCATTGCCCCTTGGGCCGCGCCTGCGCCAACGACCGTATGCAATTCATCGATCATCAAGATCACATCACCTTTTGCACGTTGGACTTCATCCATCACGGCTTTAAGGCGTTCTTCAAATTCACCCCGGAAGCGGGAACCAGCGATCATCGCGCCAAGATCAAGCGCCACCACACGTTTGCCGGAAAGAATCTCAGGCACATCATTGCTGGCAATTTTTTGTGCAAGCCCTTCCACAATTGCAGTCTTGCCTACACCGGCTTCACCGATCAAGACAGGATTGTTCTTGGTGCGGCGTGAAAGGATCTGGATCAGGCGCATGATCTCATTATCCCGGCCAATGACCGGGTCAAGCTTGCCTTCACGGGCCAGCTGTGTAAGATCGCGCGAATATTTTTCGAGTGTTCGATATTTAGTCTCGGCTTGTGGGTCGGTCACGCGCTGTCCGCCGCGCAGGTCCTGAATGGCATCATAGACGCGATCACGCGTCAAGCCGGCGCTTTCCAAAATGCGTGCGGCCGGCGTATTGCGCTCCGTGAGGATCGCAAGAAAGATGTGTTCCGTCGAAATATATTCGTCCTTGAGACGGTTGGCTTCCTCGTTCGCAAGGTCGATGATCCGCTTGACGCGCGGCGTGATGAAGATCTGTCCCGCGCCGCCTCCAAAGATATTGGCCTTTGGGCTGGCGCGCAGCGTGGCATCGAGTCTCTCGGTAAGGGCCTCGGCGCTTACGTTCAATTTTTCAAGTATTTGGGGAATCACACCGCCGGGCTGTTCGATCAGCGCCAGCAGGATGTGTTCGGTGTCTATCTGGTTGTGTCCATAGCGCTGGATGATCTCGGCGGCGCGTTGCGCGGCCTCCTGCGCCCGTTCTGTAAATCTATCAAATCGCATCATAGGGTTATCCTCCAGTGGTGGAAAGCCCACCACGACAAATCAATAGGGGCATTATAACAAAAGCCATGTTCGCAATTTATAAATACAGCATATGAATTCCATAAGATTAAACGCTATAATAGCAAAATGACGTCCATCACCGTTCCGGCACAACCTCAGCCACCTTCAAATCTGCGTCCCCTGAGCATTTTTCGAGACCTGCCAGCCGTGGCAGACCTTATTGAATTGTGCTTTTCCAGCACGATGGATACCGAAGGCAAGCGTTATATACAGGACATGCGTCGCGCCGGAAGCGACAACTCATTCTTAAAATGGGCGAACCAGGCGGCCGAAAGCACCTCCCTGCCTCTGACTGGGTACGTTTGGGAGGAAAATGGACGGATCGTCGGCAATGCCAGCCTGGTCCCGTTCCGTCAAAAAAAGCACAGGATCTATTTGATCGCGAATATTGCAGTACACCCGGATTTTCGCCGGCGCGGTATCGCGCGCGCATTAACCGAACAAGCCATGAAACATGCGCGTGACAGGAAGGCCGACTTTATCTGGCTGCATGTGCGCGACGATAATCCTCATGCAATAGACCTTTATCACAAGCTTGGATTCGTGGAGCAGGCCAGACGGACCACCTGGCAGGCCGCTACTGAAGCACAGGTGCCCATTTTGCAAACGGATATCAGCATTCGGCCACGCCACGCAAACTTTTGGCCGGTGCAGGAAAACTGGCTCGCCCGCCTCTATCCAGACTTTTTGGCCTGGCACCGCAATTGGAATTTCAAATCCCTGCGACCGGGTTTTTGGAACTGGTTGTATCTGTTGCTTGTGGACATGAACATCCGCCAATGGATTGCGGTAAAGGACGACTCTCTTGAAGCCGCACTCGCGTGGATCCCTCACGGGCGAGGTGAAACCCTTTTCGCCGCGACTGGTGAAGAATGCGACCCGGACGCGCTGGTTGCGCTGCTCCTGCGGGCACGGCGTGAACTGAGTCATTTGCATCCAAACATCATTATGGAGTTTCCGTCCGGCAGGTTTGATGGGGCGATTCAATCTGCGGGCTTTCGCGCGTTGCGCACATTGATCTGGATGCAGGCAACTTCATGAACTGTTCTGCGTATTATTACCTAAAGGAGATCGAATGATAAAATTCTTTATACGCTGGGCGATCAACGCGATCGCATTGTATGTTGCAGTATTGGCCGTGCCGGGCATTGAACTGCGCGGCGATTGGACGGGTATCTTGTGGCTGGCACTGATTTCCGGTTTGTTGAACGCGCTCGTACGCCCATTGCTTAAGTTTTTGACCTGCCCGTTGATCATCCTCACCCTTGGGTTGTTCACCATTATCATCAACACAGGCCTGCTTCTGCTCACGAGCAAGATCGGCCAGGCGTTTGGTATCGACCTGATCGTGGATGGGTTCTGGCCCGCACTACTTGGCAGCCTGGTGATCAGTATTGTCAGTGTGGTATTGAGCATCTTCCTGCGCGACGAAATAAAAGGAAGGAAACAGAAGGAGTAGGGAAACTTCAATAAAAAAAACAGCCAGTGGCTGTTTTTTTTATTTTATATGCAGGGACGATGTGCCCAACATCGTCAGGATCAGGCGCGAATTGTTCACCAGCAACAAACTAATAAAGACCATCAAAATTACCTGAAACCACCTCGTCTCCGCAAGCTCTTTCCAGGAAAGCGCAAGCAGCAGGAGCAGGGCGTACGTCCAGTTCGCGGAATAAAGGAAGAGGTCCTTGCCATATCGCAAATGAAGCGCAAAATTGAAAAGCAGGATCAAGATGAATGCAAAGGGAAAACGATCATCGTTTGTTTTTAGATTTTTCAGGAAAAGGAATCCCCCCAGTAAAAGCAGACCCAGCCAGAAAAAGGCGAGCGCCGTACCTGGCCACGTTTGATATTCGCTCAAACGCATGGGGTCGGCCTTGAAGATCCACACCTTTAAGAATGGAATTTCCTCCTCAAGTATTAAAGGATCGGGCGCTACAATACTATGGAAAAACATCACACGCAAAACCGCCAGCCCGCGTCCGATAGAGGGTGTAAAAGTATTATCCGCTTCCGCTGCAAGAGTGGAGGGGATAAAAAAGTATGGCTGTGATCCGGGGTAAATAAAATTATTCAGCATGGCTAATGGAATAACCAACGCTGCGGCGATCGCACCATATTTGATCGATTGCCTGAGGTCACGTTTCACAAAAACATAAGCGATCACAACTTGAACGAAGTTCGTAAGCGTGATTCCAAATGAAACCAATCCCACCGAGATCAATGTTATGAACGGCGCGTTTTTGAGCAACAAAACAAGGAAGGTCATCATGACCGCGGCGAGGAAAATATATGTCTCGATCAACGAGCCAAAAACAAGATGGGCCGCAGACCCGCCAAGCAGGGATGCGATCAATACAGCGTATAAAGAATTCCCGGTTATGTGCTTCACAAAAAACCAGGCAAGAAAAACGCATAACGCACCCGCAAATGCCACCAGCACAAATGCAGCTGCGAGTTTATCTCCCTTGAGAAAAAATGAGACCAGTGCGACCAGCGGCCTGAGCAACAATAATACAAACGGATGGACGGAACGCCCGTAATAATCATGATAGTCATCGGTCGTAAAGCGTGTGCGCCACAGCAAACCGTCTGAATCAAAAAAGATATCATCCACATCAAAGGCTGGCTGGTTAAAAATGGCTGCAAAGATGAAATAAACAACAAAGAAAAAACCTGCAACCAGGAGACCCGCTGATATTTGATACAAGAATTGATGGAAGCTGGTTCGTTTTATGCTGTTCTGGTCCGGCAACCACGCAAGGCATGGAAAGGCCAGCATGCTCCCAAGGACAAATGGAAGCACCTGCTGCCTTTCAAGAAGCACGATCCCCGCCTTGAACAATGATGGAAACTGCAGTGCCATTACGAACATGCCGGCCGTGAATGCAAACAGCGTCATGAACAGGGAAAGCGCAAGCGCAAAGTCGCGAGGTTTGGCCGTATAAAGATCCTGCGCCTTCCCAAGCCAGGCATGGACCAGCCATCCAAAGATCGACTGTATAACGAGCGTAATGACCAAGAGTGAGAAGAACGTGGAGTAATAATTTCCCAAAAAGCCGGCCACTAAACAAGTCACAGGCAGGCAGAACATCCACGCAAGAAAAGTACGGGGATTAATAAAAAATTTCGCCATTATTGGGCCCGGGCGATGAAAGGTGCGATCGTCTGAAAGATGAATTCAAAAAACTGGAATTGGTTATACGCGAGCAAGATCAGGAAAATCAACAACCCGCCCTGAAAAATCCTGTTCGCCGCCAGCGGCGCCAGGGACAGCCCAACAAAAAAGATCAGTGCATAGGCCCAATCCGCTGAATACAGGAATGGTTCATATCCATAATTAAGATGAAGGGTGAAGTTGAACAGAAGGCAAAGGACAAAAGCCAGCCTGAGGTCGACCTTACGTGTGCGAACGAGATCCCTGAGAAAAAAAACGCCCGCAGCAAGCAACAGCGCGGCCCAGGCGATCACCAACACATTTCCCAGTCCGTCATATGAACTAAAGGAATAAGTGCCCGGCATGATCTTAAAGAAATTAAAACGCGGGAACGTCCCACCCACCTCCTCACCAAACACATAAGGCCTCGGGGCAATCACTGTGTAAAGCAACATGGTACGCACCAAAAGTATCACACGGCCAACCGCTCTCCAGGCTGGGTCATTAAAAACAGAGATCTGAAACTCTGCCTCCCCCTGCACATCAGTTGGAAGAAAAAATAGCTGGCTGGATGGATACAGGACCACATGCAAAAGACTCAGCACCACCCCAAAGGAGATTGCGAGCCCGGCAAAACGAATGATATCCCTGAAACGCGGGCGCGAAGTGACAAAACCAACGAAACTTTGGAAAAAATTCGTAAGAGTGATCCCAAATGTGAGCACACTCACCATCACCAATGCACTCATCGAATCCTTGCGTGTTTGAAGAAGAAGAAAAAAGCCGATCAAGGCTGCGGCAGAAAAAATGTAGGTCTCGATCACGGAACCAAAAAAGATATGGGCCGTGCTTAATCCCAATAAGGATGCGATCAACAAGGCATACACCCGGTTTTTCGTCTGATTTTTAATGAAAACCCATGCCAGAAAAACACCCAGGCTACCGGCAAATGTATTGAGCAAAATTGCCGAAAGTGCCGGATTTTGGGTAAATACATTAAGAAGCATGCCAAACGGACGAAAGATAAAATATGCAAAGGGATGCGGCCCGCGCATTTCGAGCCTGCTTCCGCCTGGTTCCGCAATGCGCGCCATCCACGAAGAGTTATCAGCATCGAGAAAGTTATCGACCGTGTCGATCCTCGGGTGATTCAATTTCAAGCCGATATATGTATAAATCGTAAAAAATACGATCGCCAGCAACAGGCCTGCCATACTCTCGCGCAGAAAAAAGATCATCTTCTCACGATCAAAAGCCATGCTTTTCAAACGCAGGGAATCCAGGATTCGATGGCGCGATTCCAAAAGGGAAAAGGCCAGATAGCCGAACGCCGCCGTTGAAAAGAAAAGAAGCAGGGCCTGGTCAACAGTTGGGCGACTCGCGAGACCCAGGAACAGGGAATTAAACCCAAAAGCCAGCCCCAAGCCAATAAGCAGACTGATAAAAATTTTCGAAATTAGATTCGCCATGGAGATCTGGATCTATTTTTCGTTATACAGCCCTGGCATTCCACCCGCAGGTGCGGCCATACGGACAGCCCGCGCAACTGCCTGCGCCAGGGCCTCGGCCGCGAAAGCACCCACCGTTGAAACATCTGCTTTTTTACCGCCGCTCGCGATCGCAAAGACCGTGTCGCCATCCAGCATTGTATGGGCCGGGCGGATCGAGCGCGCAAATCCATCCTGCGCCATCTGTGCGATCTTCGTCATTTCAGTTTTGGTTAATGATGCATTCACCGCAACCACGCCCAAAACTGTATTTGAACGTGTCGCAAAATTCAAGACTGTACGCCCAAGAAATGACTTCATCAATTGCAGCGTGTCTGCAAAATAACCCGGCACCCCGATCTGCAGCGGACCGACTTTTGCTGACCTCACACCGGCAATGATCGAACCGCTATTGGGGTCAACGATATCGCCGAATGCATTGACCGCGGCCAGCGCGCCGACAATCAGACCCTTTCCGATGGAAATACTTGCGCTTCCGATCCCGGACTTCATGGCCTGCTTCTGCCCAAGGATCTTTCCCACGCTGGCACCTGTTCCTGCTCCCATATTCCCCTCGGCCACCGCGTGATTTGATGCGTTGATACACGCCTGATATCCCATTGCAGCATCCGGGCGAACGTCTGCACGGCCAACACCCAGGTCGTACAAGATCGCGGCGGGGACAATAGGCACACGTGCCGCACCCGTATTGAAACCGATCTTGTGCTGCTCGAGATAACGCATTGCGCCGGAAGCGGCATCCAGGCCAAAGGCGGAGCCACCGGCCAGCATAATGGCATGGACTTTTTCAACAAGATTGACGGGGTTGAGCAGATCGGTCTCACGTGTGCCCGGCGCGCCGCCGCGCACATCCACGCCTGCCGCCGCGCCTTTACGACAAAGGATCACCGTGCAGCCTGTAAGGGCCTGGTTATTTTGTGCGTGCCCCACTTCAATGCCGGGTACATCGGTGATCGAATTTTTAAGTTTCATTTATTGCCGAGGATTACTTTAATTCACGCACCAATTCGAGGAATTCCTTCCACTCTTCGTTAAAGAAATGCACAGTTACGTTATTCAATTCGACGTGATAGGTCACTTCGCCGTCCGGTTCCTCGGCGCGCCAGGCGAGGAAATTCTCGGTCTCCGCGATGGTTTCGGTCTGGGGTTCGTGATCGTTGTTGCTCATGGAAATCTCCTTGGGGTTTGATCGGATAAATGCAGCAGCCAAAGACTATTTTTCTTTGCGGCTGTTTAGGTTGAGGTTACGAAAGAATCGGCGAATCCATACGATCAGCCTGCCTCCCGTTGGAGGAGGAGGCTGGCGCGGTTCCTCTTCCGGCCATGGATCCACATCCAGCATTTTCCTTAGCGTGTACCGCCAGAGCAGGGCCACAGTGGCAAGCATGGGCGCAGCGATGACAACACCAAACAATCCAAGCAAAGTGGCCGCGATGATGGCAGCCACCAAAACCGCGGCTGGATGCACTTTAAGTGCGTCCGAAAGGATGCGAGGGGAAACGATGTTATCGAAGATCTGATCGACCAGCAGCGCGATAAGTAGTACGAGCAGGGCGTAATAAAGTGGCGGAAGATCAAATAGTTTGAATGTTTGAAAGTATGCAACGATCACAAGGACAAGCCAGTTGATCGCAGGGCCAACATAGGGAACGAAACGCGCCAGCCCGGCAAGGAATGCAAGGCCAAGAGCATAACGCACGCCAAGCACAGACAGCAAAATAGAATACACAAATACTGCGAGGAAGAAAATGATGATCTGTCCGCGCAGAAAGGCATTCCAAATACGTCCTAATTCGCGGCTGAGCCGCTCCAGGTCTTCAGAATAACCGGGAACCTCCACCGTGATGATGCGGTCGCGCAGACCACCGCTCTCTGCCAGTACAAAATACGAAACAAGAATGACGAACAACGTCCAACCGAGGAAGTTGGCTGCACCACCCGCAATTGTGCTGAGAAGCGAGCCGGTGCGGCTGAGAAGAGGCTGTACCATTCCAAGTAATTGCCGGCTCACAGAGTCCAGGTCAATGGAGCGGAAATCGATCTTGAATGGGCCGAATTGATACACCTCGCCCGAGAATTGTTCGATCAGATCCGGCAGGGCGGCCACACCGTCTTGAACGATGGTAACCACACTTTGCACCTGCTGTACCAGTCCCACGCCGCCCACCGTAAGAAGCGCGATCAAGATCACGATAACCAGGACGTAAATCACGGCCACGGCCGCATTCCAGGAAAATCGCAATTTCCGTTGAATAAAACTGGCAACGGGGTAAAAAAGATAAGCCAGCACAAAAGCGATCAGCAAAGGGGTGATGATGAACTGGAACTTGACGAGCAATGCGCCGACGATCACCACGATGGTCAGTGCAACGACAAGCTTTGTGTTCGTACCCCAGGAAGGAGATGATGTACGAGTTGATGTTTGTGTCATAAGGTTGATCCTGTTGTTTTTTTTATTCTATCAAAGATACGAGATTTTACAACGGCAAGATATTAAGGGGAATTTACACGATGAAAAATGCCCCGCGAGGAATCTCTCGCGGGGCATTGGCATGTGATCGAATTAGCAACCCGATATAAATGGTAGGAATACACACCAGCGAAAGGTGGCATCCACCCACCAGAAAAACCCGCCACACATACAAAGGAACAGAAGAACACCGCCAGCGATGAAGATGGGGGTGGTATTACTTTTCCTGACAGGCATAGATCCGCCGGCGGCAGGCGCATATGCAGGTGCAGGTGAATAAGAAGGTGCAGGTGGCGGCTCAACGCGAGCAGATTTGCGCGGTGCAGCCATGGTGGCACCGGGGTCGTTGTTGATCGCATCGTACATCAAAACGATCTGCTCACCCAGAGAGACCACATCTCCCGGCTTAAGCACAACCGGGCCAGCCAGGCGCTGTCCGTTGACGAAGGTGCCATTGGTGGAACCAAGGTCCTCGACCACATATTTTCCACCCTGAAAGCTGAGGCGTGTATGCTTGCGGGAAACTTCAGCGTCATTGATGGCCACACCGTTGGATGCATCGCGTCCAATGGTGAGTTGGTCACCTTCAAGAGGAAAGGTCACACCTGGTGTGGGGCCTGACCGCATTACGAATTGGAATTGAGCCATCTTTTCCTCCAAACAACTAAATAAAATGATTTTGCATAGTTTACAATCTTCATGTCAAAAAGTCAATTCATTATGAGTAGTACAAATGGTCATCCAGGTCATTGGTTTGGTTGTGTCCTGCTGGCTCGCGGCAGGAACAGGGAGAAGACCGTCCCGACCCCGATCTTGCTCTTTACTTCAATGCGCCCGCCATGACCGTGTATGATCTGCTTGCAGATCGAAAGGCCAAGCCCTGTTCCGGAGGCGCGCGTCTCATGCTCGCGCACCCGATAGAACTTTTCGAACAAATGCGGCACGGATTCATCCGGAATGCCCAGGCCCGTATCCTGAATAAACAGGGTCATTTCACTCTCAGAGGCTTCTGCACGCAACATGACCGTTCCGTTCGGGCGGTTATATTTGATGGCATTGCTCAGAAGGTTCAATATGACCTGTTTGATCTTGTCACGGTCCGCTTCGAGCAGCGGAAGTCCTTCGGGCGATTCCACGCGGATCTGGATATTGTCCTCGGCGGCTTTTGAAGACATCACATCCTTTGTCTCATACATGAGATCTGCAATGCTGAAAGGGTTTTTACGGAATTGCACGCGCCCGGACTCGAGACGCGCCAGGTCAAGAAAGGATGAGGCCAGCGCGTTGAGACGCATGGTTTCATTGTGGATGTTATGGATGATCTGATCACGTTGTTCATGAGACATCTCCGGCCGCAAGAGCAGGTATGTGGCTGTGCTGAGAGACGATAAAGGCGTACGAAGTTCATGGACGAATTCGGAGATCAAGTCTGACTGCTGGAACAGGCGTGCATTCTCGATCGCAACCGCAGCCTGCGCGCCCAACACCAGCAACATGGATTCGTCTGCATCGGTAAATTTACCTTTTTGTTTGTTCAATGCCTCAAGGACACCGACGATCTTGTTCTTTGTAACGAGCGGGATCCCCAGCATGGATTGGGTCGAAAAACCTGTGGTCTCTTCCACATCCCCAAAAAAGCGCGGGTCGTCATGTGCGTTTGCAATACGCACCGGTTTGCGGTTCGTCACGATCCACCCGGCAATGCTTCCCTCAAGTGGAACGAGGATGCCGCGGCGTGTGGATTCGTCCATATTGGTGGAAACTTGAAAATATAACTGCCTGGAGGTATCGTCATATAGCAAAATGGAGGCAGCCTCCGCCCCACTGATCTCGGCCGCGGCATGCACAATTCGCGAGAGCAAAATGTCCAGGTCCAGTGTGGAGGCAAGATCGCGCGCAATGTCGATCAGGCGCCGATATCCATCAAGACGTTCTGTTTTTATTTCAGCCATTTAATACTTTCTCCGCGATAGCGGGAATGACCTCTGCCACATCTCCCAAAATCGCCACGTCTGCACGAACATTCAGATAGGTCGGTGAATTATTAATGATGATCAAATGCGCACCGTGGTCCAGGGCCTGCATGGGCAGGCCGGCAACCGGCAATACCTCAAGAGAAGAGCCGGCAACCATGATCAGGTCACATTGACGCGCTGCGCGCTGCGCCTGAGACCAGGCCGCTTGCGGCAATTGTTCACCAAACAGGATCACATCCGGTTTTAGCACCTGCCCGCATTTCGGGCAAAGAGGGATTTCCCCTTTTTCCACGAATGGGGCCAGGTACGGTGCGGCCTGCTCCTGATGATAACACTGTGTGCAGGTAAGCGTTCGCAATGTTCCATGCATCTCGATCACCGATCGCGAACCGGCTTTCTGATGCAATACGTCTATGTTCTGTGTAATGATCGAATGAATCCGCCCGGCCTTTTCCAGCTCTGAAAGTGCATAATGCGCGGCATTGGGTTGTGCACGGAAGATCTGATTCGCCAATGGACGGAACCATTGAAAGAAGCGTTCAGGCGCAACACGAAATGTATTAAGCGAGGCGGCTTCCATCGGTTCATCGTGGGACCACAAGCCTGTTCCGGCGGAACGGAAATCGGGGATCCCAGATGGAGTGGATAGCCCCGCGCCGGTCAACACCACGGCATGTTTTGATTGACGAAACAGATCTGCAGCAAATTCGATGGCCGTTTTTGTCTGCGCAGAGAACGGAATCATCAGACCTGTTCACGCTCGATCATGGTGTCTGCGACTTTGAGGAATTGCTGGGCAATTACATTCGTTGGCTGACAGATCACAGCCGCTGTTTGCGCACGAACTGCCTGCAGGAACAACTCAGGAGCAGGCGTTAATGCGCTGAGGATCGAATGGCCCAACTTATCCTGTGCCTGACTCAGCGGCATTTGCATTTCGGAACGCATGCGGTTGTTCAACACCACGCTGATGCTCTTGCGATCGATTGACAGGCCTGCAATATCATCGATCAGCAATTTGGTATGCTGTATTGCATTGGGCGTTCCTTCCACTACCACGATCCGTTCGTTGCACATTGGCAGGAGCTTTTGCACAAAGCCTGGCAGGCTCACCCCAAGATCCAAAACGATGAAGCGGGCAAATGTCGAGAGCTGCGCCACCAATACCTCATAATTCTTCACCTGCGAGGTCAGGGTCGTCTCACGTGGATTCTCGGAAGCGAGTAAAAGTTTCATGCCCGAACCATGCGGGAGAAGCGCAGATTGCACCTTCTCACGCGTCACTTCGACCACACTGCCACTCAAAATTTCGCTCAACACAACCTGGTTGGGTATGCCAAAATCCGCAGCCACGGTACCATGTCCCGGTATGAGCTCGGCAAGGATAACGTCTGCCTGCGTACGTGTGAACAAACTTGCGGCCAGGTTGGTAGCCACGGAAGTGACTCCCAGGCCGCCGCGTGCTGCAAGCACACCAATGACATGCCCGCGAGTTTCATTTTGTGCAGTTACAATTTCACCCGGCTCTTTTGCCGAACGCGCCAGCAAAGCCTTAACGTGTGCCTGCAACTCGGTGGGATGTGTTGGTTTTGTAAGATAATCATCCGCGCCCACCTCGAACCCTGTTACCTTGTCATCCAGCTGCGTCTTGGCAGTGAACATCAGGATCGGGATTGTGTCTGTGGCGGGATTCTTTCGCAAACGACGTGTAACCTCATACCCATCCATATCCGGCATCATTACATCCAGAAGGATCAGGTCC
>CAZJYB010000006.1:0-47779 GCA_964549865.1 uncultured Anaerolineaceae bacterium | reverse complement strand
ACGAAGAACGAACCCCACAGCGGGAAATCCCAGATGTAAACAGAAAGGGCATATCCGGCCCCGGTCGCTGCAATGACGCAATCCTGGGAGGCGCGCAAGATGACATCACCAAGGCCGATCTCAAGGAGTGCGCAATCCGACTGATTCCCGACCAGCGCGTTCGCCGCGTGGAACGCGAACGTGTCCATGGACCCGGACGATGGAACACCAAAACGCCTCCAGCCGCTACGGCCGGAGTCCTGTATCGTTGCAAGCCCATTCACATCAACAATTTCAAGCGTCATTATTTCTCAACGATGAATCGAACTTCATCCCCGGGAGAAAACAGGAATGGAGATTCCAGCGCGGGATCAAACAGTCTTATTGAGGTATGGCCAATGAGGCGCCAACCGCCGGGCGAGTCTATGGGATAAATCCCCGTTTGGGAACCGGCGATCGCAACTGTGCCCGCGGGGACGCGCGTGCGCGGCGTTTCCATGCGAGGCGCGACGATGGCATCATCAAGTTTGCCCATATAGGGATAGCCGGGTGTAAAGCCCATCATGAAAACCGTATAAGTCCTTTCGCTGTGGACGCGGATCACGTCTTCAACTCCCAGGTTGCAATAAGAGGCAACGAACTCCAGATCGGACCCATACTCGCCGCCATATCTCACCGGGACTTCGATCTGCCGAGGCTTCATCGATTTTGTTTCATTTACCTGAGATAGCTTCGCGCGCAGATGATCTTTGATCTGTGTAAATGAAAGAATCAACGGGTCATAATGTACAAGCAAGGTTGAATAGGCCGTGACTGTTTCGATGATCCCCTCGAGCAAGGAAATATTTACGAGCTCTGCAAGAGCATGCACGCTTTGATTGACGGCGAGATCGATCTCATCCCCCAGCTGAACAAGCAGGGCTGCGTCACCGAGCGGGACGATCTTCGGCTTGAAACTCATCGTTCGAAGATGCTGATGCTTTCGATGTGATACGTCTGCGGGAACAAGTCAAAGGGAGTGATGTCCACCAGGCGATATCCCCCATTGATGAGTCGCGCGGCATCACGCGCAAGTGTGGAAGGGTCGCACGAGACATACACAATCATCTGCGGATTT
Source organism: uncultured Anaerolineaceae bacterium (assembly GCA_964549865.1). Lineage (GTDB taxonomy): Bacteria > Chloroflexota > Anaerolineae > Anaerolineales > Villigracilaceae > Villigracilis. Next base: position 46,683 of record CAZJYB010000006.1, on the reverse strand, counting down.
AGTTTCAGAATTCCATCCACGACGCGTTTCTCCAACCCCGCGCGCGGCGGGTCCACCAGGACGATATCAGGCGTGGCTTCCAAATGCGGGATCACCTCCTCAGCCGTCCCTTCATACAGTTCCACACTATCGAATTCATCGAGGTTGAATGCAAAATCTTCACAGGCAGGCTCGGACGATTCGATCCCGATCACCCGCGCGCATTTCGGCGCGAGGAATTTGCTGAATAATCCTACGCCGCAGTAAACATCCAATATTATGGATGAAGACGTAAGCGGCAATTTCTCGAGTAAATATCCGACCATTTTTTCTGCCATTCCTGAATTCACCTGGAAGAAAGAGCCGGCAGAGACGCGAAAATCCTTCCCGAGGATATCGATCGAGAAATGATCCTGCCCCGCGATCACTACCGCGTGATCGTCGAATATATGCACAACAGAAATATCCGCTTCGACTTCGAGTTCGGGAGTCTCCGGTTGATCAGACTCAAGCACCAGCATTAATTCATCGTCCTGCCCGCTGCGCAGGGAAATGCGCTCCATTCCCGTATTCGATTCAAATTGGAGCTGGGGCCAGAATGTATTAATGACGTCTTCAGGCAAGTGACATTCTGAAATAGGGATCACTGCGTTTCCCCTTACATTTACAAAACCAACCTGCCCCTCTTTGGTCAGGTGGAACTGCATGTGATTACGATAATTCCACGGGGCCGCTGAAGCAATCATTGCATGGACCAGAGGGTTCTCGATCTTGCCGATGCGCTTTAGCTGGTCGCGCAAAATTTCAGTCTTTGCAATGAGTTGTTTTTCATAGGGCAGGTTCTGGTAATGGCATCCCCCGCAGGCCAAAAAGTGCTTACAGCGCGGTTGAATTCTCTCGGGCGAGGATTCAAGGATCTCAAGCAATTCGCCGCGCGCAAAACCGCGCTTCTCCTGCACAAGCCGAATGCGCACACGTTCATTCGGCAACCCGAACGGGACGAATACCGCGCGGCCGTCCGGCAGGCGTCCCATGGCATCGCCGCCGTACGTGAGGGTCGTAAGAACGATCTCGTGTTCCATTAAATATTATAGGGGCGACGTCGCGAAGCGTGTCGCCCCTACTCTTCGAAGGGAAATTGTCTACCGCAGGAAAAACGATAATACGACAAGGACAACAATGAAGAACGCCGCCAATCCACCGATGCGTTTGAGGTCCTTCTTTACGTTGCTGTAATCCGGGTTGAACTCGGTGCGCACAGCAGGCGTATTCATTACAGGTGCGGGACGTCTATTTTTCTTTGCCATTTTACTCTCCTAATTATTTGGTCATTGTGCAAAGGAAGCGTTGAGATTGCTTCGTCAATTTTGTAATCGCGCAAATACAACAATGCGCTGGTCGTCAACAAGATATGGATAACATGAGATCAAGGTCACCGTGGGAGACCCCGTGGAGGCCATCACTTCCACCGCAGTGGGCTCCACCAGGACGGTTCGATCCACAACATAAACAAATTGCCGGCTTTGCGTATACAACACGACCTGATCGCCGGGTGCGAGCCTGTCCAGATAGCGGAATAACTCTCCATACACATCGTTATGCGCCGAGAGTACCACGTTCCCGTCCTGGCCGGGGTGTGCCGAGCCGATATACTGGCCGACTCCCTTTTTGAGTTGTTCCCACCCATCCCCCTGCACCACGGGTGCGTCTATGCTGAGCGCGGGGATCTGAATGCGCACAGCCTGGTTGGGAGCCTGTGTTGGGATCGGGATGTTCGCCAATGATTGCACCATTGGACGCAGGTGTTCAGGAATTTCAGACTCATTGGGCGCAGTGTTCCCGTTCACATCCGGCGGGGTATGACCTGAAGGCAAAACGACTGCCATGACCAACGGTGTGGGGGTGACCGTTTCAGGATTAAGCGCGTTGACCACTTCGGCATTGAGCGCACGCAGCAGACCCATCCCGTTGACCAGTATCGCGATCAGCCCGAGAACCGCCAGCACTTCCACGCCAAGCAGCAGGCGATCCATGAACCTGCGCCTCGGGCTGGCCGGAGCCTGCTCGGTCGTGGATTCACTCGATTCCGTTGTATCAATAATCGGCGCAGATCGATGCGAGTCGAAATCCGGAAGGTCCGGCGCAACCGATACAACGCGTCCCGTGCGGCGATAATGTTCGAGCCTGTCCTTGCGCGCGCCGCGTCGTTTTTCCACGAGCAGGCGGCGCAATTCCTCCACGGAAAGTTCTTCGGGTGCCTTGCGTCTTGCCATAGCGCAGGGATTATACCGCAGGCACATCGTTCCATTGGGATTGTCAATTCTTATTACCCTCGTTATAATGGCAATCCTTCGGGCGGGTAGCTCAGTTGGTTAGAGCACTGCGTTGACATCGCAGAGGTCGTAGGTTCGAGCCCTATTCCGCCCACAGAGCTCTTTGCAGGTCTGAGACCCGCAAAAGCGAAATATGTAAAACACATCGACTGAGACGAGTAAGTGGAAGTTTTCCTGACAGAGAGAACGGGTCTAGATTGAGAGCCCCTTCAAGGAAGGTCCGCTGAAAACCACTCACGAGTGTAAATCAGAAAAGCTGTCGGCTTTCAGCGATCAGCTCAGTATGAAGAACGGTTGGCTCCGTTACAGGCCCTGGAGATATTTTGACGGTGGTCGAGTAGTCCGAGTGATTTTCGAGGACGTATCGAGACCACAGGATCAGAATAAATCGGGTGGAACCGCGTGAGATCAAACTCTCGCCCCGTTGTGGGTGAGAGTTTTTTGTTTTAAGGACGATAGACCGCAGACGGTGGACAACGGTTAATCGTCCATGGTCTACCGTCCATCAAAGAAAAGGAAGAAAAAATGGCGCAACAACAGGAAAAATACGAAGACACACAGTTATACAAGATACGCCACTCGGCCGCGCATGTAATGGCGCAGGCTGTGATGGAGATGTTCCCGGACGGCAAGGTCACCATTGGCCCGCCCGTGGAGAACGGCTTTTATTATGACTTCGACCTGCCGCGCAATCTCACGCCGGAAGACCTGGAGCAGATCGAAAAGCGCATGCGGCAGATCGTGCAGGGCAAGCATGAGTTCAAAAAGAAGGTCGTCTCTGCAGATGAAGCCAAGAAGATCTTTGCGGACCAGCCTTACAAGCTGGAGTTGATCGAAGGACTCGAAAAAGGCGGCATGGACGAATACGGAAATCCGCTCAAAGAGAAGCCCGAGATCTCGATCTACCAGCAGGATACGTTCGTGGACCTGTGCCGCGGGCCGCACGTGCAAACGACAAAAGAGATCAAACAGGATGCCTTCAAGTTGATGTCGATTGCAGGCGCATATTGGCGCGGCGATGAAAAGAATAAGATGCTGCAACGCATCTATGGCACAGCCTGGGAGACCAAGGACCAGTTGAAGGAATATTTGAATCAACTGGAGGAGGCCAAGAAGCGCGACCATCGCAAACTAGGCAAGGACCTCGAGATCTTCATGTTCGATGAGGAAGTGGGTTCCGGCCTGCCTTTGTGGCTGCCCAACGGCGCCGTGATGATCGAAGAGTTGGAAAAGCTCGCCAAGGAAATGGAAGAAAAGGCCGGCTATGTCCGCGTCAAGACGCCGCATCTCACGAAGGAGGACCTGTTCATCCGTTCAGGCCACCTGCCCTATTATGCCGAGAGCATGTACCCGCCCATGGAACTTGAAGGCGTGAAGTATTACATCAAGCCGATGAACTGCCCGATGCACCATAAGATCTTCGGCTCGAAACAGCGTTCGTATCGCGACCTGCCTGTGCGCCTCGCCGAATATGGCACATGTTACCGCTACGAAAAATCAGGCGAACTGTTCGGCTTGATGCGTGTCCGTTCGATGCAGATGAACGACGCGCACATTTACTGTTCTGAGGAACAGTTCGAACAGGAGTTCATGGGCGTGATCGACTTGTATCACAAATACTTCGAGATCTTCAGCATCGACAAGTACGTGATGCGTTTTTCGTTGCATGGCAAGCAGGGGCTTGGCAAGAAATATGTGGATAACGAGCGCCTGTGGCTCAAGACCGAAGACATGGTGCGGCGCGCCATGACGAACGGCAATGTCCCTTTTGTGGAACAGCAGGATGAAGCCGCCTTCTACGGTCCCAAGATCGATGTGCAGATCTGGTCTGTGATCGGGCGCGAGTTCTCACTCGCCACGAATCAAGTGGACTTTGCCGTGCCCGAACGTTTCGACCTGAAATACACGAACAAGGAAGGCACAGATGAGATACCGTTGTGCATTCATCGGGCACCCTTGTCCACGCATGAGCGCCTGGTAGGCTTCCTGCTCGAACACTACGCGGGCAATTTCCCGGTCTGGCTGTGCCCTGAGCAGGTGCGCGTGATCCCGATCACAGACGGGCAAAATGATTACGCCTTACAGATCGAGAAGGAATTACGCGAACAAGGGATTCGCGTCAGCGCGGACCTGAGCGCGCAGCGCATGAACGCCAAGATCCGCGGTGCACAGTTGATGAAGGTGCCGTATATGTTGGTCGTGGGCGAAAATGAAATGAAGGCCGGGCAGGTATCCCTGCGGGCGCGCGACGGAAGCCAGCAGAATAATATTCCATTGGGAGAGTTCGCGGCACGCGCAAAGGACAGAATTGTAAAACGAGCGAGTGAGTTGTAGATCAAAATCCCGTCATTGCGAGGAGGGCCAAAGGCCCGACAAAGCAATCCCTTTGTCTGCGAGGAGATTGCTTCGGGCACTCGCCTTTTGAGGCTCGGCCCTCGCAATGACGGGGTTATAGTTTTATTTCCGTAAAAAACTTTCGAAATCGTCGAAGTTCACGTGAGCGGTCATATCCAGGTTGAGTGGCGTGACCGCCACCATTTTCTTTTTCCGCAGCACGTACGCATCGGTATCTTCCCCCTCGTATTCAAGCTGGGCCACTTCCCTATAGGTGATCGACCCGGGCTTTGCCCACGATTCGCGTTCCGCGGTCACGGGCCGATAATATCGCTGGCGCGAAAGCCTCGCCACCTGCCACCCAGTTTCGGGCGTCGCGTGGGCCGGCACTTCCACCTTAAGCAGATCCACTTCGGCGGGGAATTTCTTTTCGAGCAGCTGTCTCGCAAAAAAAGCGGTGAAATATGCCGCGGCTGCAAAATCGATATCTTCAGAATGCGTTAAGTGATATTGAGTCTCTGTTTGGAGAGAAACGGCCAGCGCGGGAAATCCCAGCGACGCGGCTTCCATGGCGGCGCCCACAGTGCCGGAGATGGTGATCCCCGTGCCGACGTTCTCGCCGTAGTTGATGCCCGAAACGACGAGATCGGGTTTATGCGGGACGATCTCAAGCACGCCATGTAAAACGGATTGAGCCGGGGAGCCGCCGACGGAATACACGGTCCATTCCTGACCGTTGACCTGCATCTGCTCTTCGAGGATGATCCCGTCTGACGTGCTGGGCAAACTACGCCCCATCCCCGAGGACTGGTCGCGCGGCGCAGCCACTGTGACGTAGCCGATCTTCGAAAGCTGGCCCGCCGCGGCCCATAAGCCGGGGGAACGAATGCCATCGTCATTGGTCAAGAGAATATGGGGTCTTTTATTTTCCATGGGATGATTATAAACAAAAAGAGGCGGAGAAATTCCGCCTCTTTTACAATGGTGCTCCCGGCAGGACTCGAACCTGCGACCTATTGCTCCGCAAGCAAGCGCTCTAATCCACTGAGCTACGAGAGCATTTCTAGCGGCTGGTATTTTACTTTATCGCAGGATGACGGTCAAGGTGCTTGACTGGCTCGGGCGGTCACAGTAAAATCGGTGTCTCTTATGCGGGAGTCGCCAAGTGGTAAGGCATCAGCCTTCCAAGCTGATATTCGTGGGTTCGAATCCCATCTCCCGCTCTGGTTGTAGGGTGCTTCAGTGTCACGTTTCAAGTGTCAAGTACGTGACACCTGGCACTGGAGCACCTGACACTTAACGGGCCCGTGGCGCAGCGGTTAGCGCAGGCGACTCATAATCGCTTGGTCGAAGGTTCGAATCCTTCCGGGCCCACCTAAATCTAGGATTTTCTTCACATCCAGTGCCCATATGTGGGTGAAATAGACTTACTGGGAACTGCGACGATCCGCTTACTACTGCAAATTTACTGCAAATCTACTTGGATTGGCACTAACAACTCCTCGATCTTTTCGGAAGCCTGCTCTTGGGAGAGGGCCGACGCATGTCCGTAGATATTTACGGTCGTGCTGGCTTTCGAGTGGCCCGCACGGCGCTGCACTGTATTGGCCGAGATGCCGTTTTCCATCAGAGTTGACAGCGAAGTGTGGCGCAGATCGTGAAAGCGGATTTCAGGTAGGCAGGCAGCTTTTAGCGCCTTCTTGAATTCCCGGGAAACCTTGCTTTGATCCAGGAACGTACCAATACTGCTAGTAAACATCAGGTTGTTTTCCTGCCATTGGTCTCCGGCAGCAGCCTTAAGGGCCTCCTGACTTGTTCGATGCGCCTGAAGCTTTTTCAGAGTAACAGGCCCCAGTTTGACGTCCCGGCGGCCCGCCTTGGTTTTGGGCGGCACGAGCACATAGCCCTGCCTCGGTATCTGCTGGAGTTGCCGCTGGACAGACAGAACAGAGCTCTGCTCGTCCAGATCTGACCATTTCAAACCAAGCAATTCTCCTTTTCGCATGCCAGACAACATTGCCAAGTAGTACAAGGCCTCATAGGGTAGGCCAATGACAATCATCAAGAACTGACGGGCCTGCTCTATAGTGAGTATCGGAAATTCAACCTGCTCAACAGCTGGGCGTTCCACTGCAGCCACCGGATTGCGTCCCAAAATTCCTTCGCGAACAGCCTGCTTGAACGCTGCGTGTAAGGTTACGTGCACAAGTTGGATTGTACGGGCACCCCTGCCTTCCTCCTTCAATTGCCCATAGAGCTGCTTGATGTGGCCCGGAAGGATATTCTGAAGGCGCTCCTCTCCTAGCCTCGGGAGGATATACTGCTGGGCGTAGCGGCGGTAACCGTAGACAGTGCTGGCTCGCCGCGCAAGTGCCTTGCCGTGAAGCCAATTTTCAATGTATTGCGCCAGGGTGATTTGCGTGCCTTCGAATGTAAGGCCGCTTTCAATTTTGGCAAGGGTTTGCTTGATCCAATTGCGACATTCCATTCGGCTTTTGCCATATTTGGTCAACCGACGCCCACCCAAGCTCACCTGGGCACACCATAGGCCGTCTTTCCTTTGATACAACCCACCTTCGTGGTTCCCTCTTCTTTTAGCCATGCTCATTTTTCCTTTCTGTGGCGGGGTAACCACAAGGAAAGATGAGCCGGTTTGACTGTGCTATTCGACTATTAAGGTGCGATCTATTTCTTGGAAAATTGTAACGGAAATTGTGATGAAATGAAAGCTGATCGGACGGCTTGGAGAATGGGTTATGCCCTGGGCTTGAGAGGGTTGATAGCCATTCCATTTTGAGAGGCCTTTTCCGAAATATACTGTTGCAAGTCTTCCGGACGAACACGCACCGCTGTACCAATACGTACTGTTGGAATATCCCCGCGCTTCATCAGCAAGTACGCAAAAGAACGACTAACGTGGAGTTTATGTGCTACTTCTTCACTTTTAAGTAAATGCTCTTCGTCCATATTATTGCTCCAAAAAACCATCGGTGTGATTTTGAGTCATTATATAGATCACATAATTCAGAGTCAAGAAAGAGGTTGTCCACAGCGTATATAGCGATGCATAGCTTATAGATTTGAACGAGCAAGAGGAGTCATGATAACAAGTGGAACATATGGAAAATAAACACCACGCTTCCCGCAGCGACAGACCAGCCAATCAAAATCTGAGCGAGAGTGTGATGTCGCAACCGGATCCTTGCCCATGCGACAACAGGCATGATGAGAGCCATCGTTATTCCAAGCCATGGCAATGTAAGGATCATGACAGTTGCACAACCAGCAATGGCAATAGAGTGCAAACTCAACTTGGTAAATCGGCCATTAATAACAAAGCCAATCAAGGTGGCAAGAACTGCCGCAGTTAGGCAGGCGACAAGAATCAACGGGGCTTTTCCTAATAGTAGAATTACAATTAAAAGAATAAAGAGCACAGCAGCTGTAATATAAAGACTGCGCCGCTGCTCCCGCATTGAGATTGAAGGGTCACTATAACGCCCCGACTTAACTCCGGAATAAATTAGATAGACCAAAGGAAGTATCACGATTCCGATGGATAGTGCTGTCCAAAAGAGGGCCTGTGCCGGGCTGCTTCCGCCATATAAGATGGCGATCAACATGGTGGGAACAACCACAATAAAAGGATGAAATATTGATGACACGGCCTCAGCAAGTCGGTCAGCGCGACTATTTTGGGTAAACTCACTGGCCGTTTTCATTGCCGGGCTACCTCCTGGGAAAGGTTTAGTTTCTGACCTAAGATCAATTTCCGGCTAACTCGCCGGTATTCACTTACTATTTTCCAGAAATCCTCTGATTGATTAATTGTTTGCAAAACTCGCTTCACCCGCAGTGCTTCACGCAGCATATCTCCCTCCCACAATGCTGGCTCTCCATGAAATGCACCTTCGAGCAATAAATCGTCCAGCATAGTCTTTCCATCCATAATGGTGATGATCGCGCTATACAGATGGTATTCGGGATTCAACATAAATGTCAAAAGTGATGGTTTCGTTATAGGCAATACAACTTCAGGGCACAAAAGCTGCATGCGATCTGTGAGATATTTCAGATCCTTGAAAGTGCTCCATCCTTCGAGGTTTCTTGAAATCAATACAAACGGTACATATAATCTATTGTTAAGAAGTACTGAAAAATGCAGAAGAGCAGAAATTACCAAAAGAATCATTGACAGGTCGATCAGTGCTTGGGAGCCCAGAATTGGCCAGAAGTAGCCTCCAACTGTGACAATTTTAACAAGGAAATAGGAGCATGCGAGGAAAGTACTTACGACAATCAAAATCGTCCTCACGCGCATGACTGGAGAATTTTCGGATGGCAGATAAGACAGATACACTTTGTCCACGAAAGCGCAAAGTGCGGCCCCAAAACTGAATGTTACAAACATGAATGATACTTCGGGAAGGCTGCGCGGGACATAGTAGTCCATATTAGGAAGTTTGGAAATATAAAGGGAATAAATCACCGTGAGAATTATGATAATCAAAACTAGGGTGTGTCGCAGCCAGCGGATTATTCTGCTGTCGATCGGTCTACCAACCGCCCCTACCGAAGCTGCTGCGCCAAAGTAAATTCCGATAAGAATCGATGAATAGGAAATCAGTCTATCCAGATTATTCAAAGTATGAGCATCGAAGTAGTTGCAAAACGTCTTGATCAGGAAGATCATCGTGATTGAGAAAAATACCATCATCAGCCATACATTCAACGCAATGCCATTATCCTTTCCAACATCCTTCCAATGGATTGCACCAATCCGGTTTAAGGTGATGACCCAAGCCACAACGCAAAGAGAAACCATGACTACAAATATCATGAAAGCCCCATCGTTTTCAGGAAATTTGCGAGTTTTTCCTCAGAAGAGAGGTCATTATTCAGTTGATCCAAACTGGAATGCTGGATGACTCGCTTTTGAATCAAAGCGGCGAGGGTTTCAGCCTGCATCTCAAGATCCGTTTTATCTGAAGATCGCAAGCGAGGCAATTCATCAAAGGGTAATGAAGACTTCCTTTCCAAAACCTCCGCAATCTTTGTTCGATTAATTTGAAGCGTCGGATGGCCAAGAAGAAAATGAGAAAGTTCGTGCAGTTGAATATGAATCTGATGCAACAAAGGAACATTGTCCCTGTAAAAGATATATTCTTTTGGCTCATCGCCATCCGACATCCAGGCACCGAACAAGGTCGGCGGCATCTTCCATGGTATGGCGATAATCTCCCGCCCTTTTGCATCGCCTACAAAGGAAATAAACCGATCGATACTAAAAGTATGAAAATCGTAACGGAGTTCCCTTACGATTCTCTCCGCATTCAACTTCGTGTTCATATAGGGTTCCTTACTTAACAATCACCTCTTGTTACTTTTTTGATTTCACAATTGATTCGATCATATAAAGTATTGTCTGTTTCCCCTTGTCATCCAGCTCGGATGACCGTAATGCAATCTGATCAACTAACTGATCTCGTTTCTGGCTCTGTTTGGCAAACTCCTTACTCATTTTGTCGTTTACAAAAAAATAGCTGGGGTCTACCCCGAAAAATTCGGCTAAGGCCTGGATAACAAGAAACCCTGGGTTGGAGGCCCTGCCCGTGCGTAACTTCCACAAGTAAACCCGCGTTAGCACACCTTTTGTGCTTTCGATGACTTCGGTTTGTGTGTACAGAGTACCGTCCGGCTTTCTCTTTTCTTTAAACAGGCGGTTGAGCTTGGCGGCGAAATTCTCTTTTTTGACCTTCATTCTGCGACTCTTTCGTGTTACTAATAGTAGCACTAAAACGCACACATGATAACTTTAGTAAACATATTACCAAATATCAAAAAGAAAATCAAGAGGCCATCGTGGGCAAATATTTTATATAATTCCACTTGTCTGACATTTTAGATTTCCCCACACATTCTTTTTCAATATCCCCATCGTCCGCTTCGAGCCGAGTTGGGCCGATAAAACCGATTAGCCGGTAGAGAGCAGCGGTAAGTTCTCACCGTATTTATTCTCGTAGAGGTGGTTACGGAAGGCAAGAGCAGGCATGCTACGTGTGATTTGAAGACCCTCCCGTAGTAATGAAGAATCGGACACATACGAGACCCCACAAACAAATGGCTTCGCGTGCCTAGTGAAGAAAGCAGCAGTCATATTGTGCAGTGCGGATCCCGCCTCTAGCCCATGAAAAGACTGTATTTCAGGGATGAAGCACATGATTACGCCTGCCCTGTCGCCGGAGAGCTGCCGGTTCGCGTCACGCAGGTCATCAAGGTAGCTTGACAAAACCTGATCCGGCGAGGCGCTCTGAACGCGGACGATCAGCGGTGATCGAATAGAACCTGCATACTGTAAGCCAGCAACCGCAATGTGGGAATGTGGTACTTGAAGGCCAGCCACCTCACGAGTGAGATCGGTGCTTGGCACGACGAAATTAGCTGCAGGAAGCAGCGAGAGCTTAATCTCGGTTGAGTCACCTAGCGTAATCATATTCGATTTTGCTTTGGCAGCTCGATCCACAGCTTCTATGAGTTCGCTCTTCCATTCGTTGGAAGCTGGGAGGCGGACGGGAACGGAGATCAAGACCTTTCCAGCTAGCCCTAGCGAAGCAAGAAGAGTGTTGAGCTCGTCAGCAACGCGATAAAAGCGCGGACGGGCGACCATGCGACCGGAATCTGGAGCCTGCGACTTGCACTCAACCTCTATGGAGGTGCCCGCCGCGGAAGCGACGAATTCCGGGACGCGGATTCCTTCGCCACTCGGTGCGGGAGGCCATTCTATTTCATAACCGAGTTGCCAATAATGCGCAGCAGCGTCGATCTCTAGGAAAACAGGCGGAAGGTAGTCTGATGCGAGAATTCTTGCTCGGAATTCTTTCAATCTCTCCTGCGGCATTGATTTAGAGAAAATCCGAAGTTTCGCGGCAACTTCGATTGGATCGTACATCTCCGGTGTAAGACGGCTAGCCAATGTTCCGTGATGTTCAATCGCAGTTAGACAAGCCTCTAAGCCAAGCCAGAATGAAGCATTTGGGATTACCCAATGACTGAGATATACGCCGCTTTCCATTGCGATGACTCGATGCACGCGCTTAATCCGCTCTAGGGCCTCTTCTTTTCCGAGGAAGTCCATAAGAAAGTCTACAAAAGCCCGCGACTCTGTATCGTGAACCGATAGCTCGCGTTTAATGACTGGATCTGGCATCTGATCTAGCAATTAACATACCTAATGGGGTTCTGTGCCCCAATGTATTTTTCAACATTACCGCCGACATAATGTTGCAAACCTTGAGCAACGATACCATCAAATCGCCAGCGGTTCTGTGTCCTTGAATCCTGGCTTCGCGCCTTGATCGGAAACCATCTTTGGATCTCGTAAACCTGCCTAACTGTGCCATTGTATACACACAAAGCGTATTTTGCTTTATTTCTTCGTTCAGCTACAACCCAATTGCCGCGAGTAATTTCATAAAGCTCATCATCACTCATGTTGCGCCTAAACAAACGATTAACTGTAACCAAAATCGCAGGCTCGGTAATCTCAATTTCAGGGGCGAGGTATTTAGCAATAACGTCTGCAATACTCATTAGCCCCCGACTATCTGAATAATGACCGATCACAATATTTGTTAATTCTCGAATATCAATAAAGTCTATTAACGATGCCTCAACTTCAAATGCTTCTTTTTCAGTAAGACCATGCCTGACAATCGAATGCTTGACCTGCATGCCCTCTGTTTGAATCGAACGTATTTTGTCGAGTCGGTCGCTTTCAATTGGTGAAGCTATTGCCCTGTTGATATGCGCAAATATGCGGTTTCCTGTGCCTTTGCCAACATAAAAGACCTTATTGGTCGTGGGATCAATCAACAAGTAAACATAATAACCAAGCCTTTCAATTACGGACCGAGGAAATTCATTGATTTGGCTCATGTTTTTATCGTTTGCAAAGGAGGTGGCAACGGTTTGCGTTGGGCGCTCGGCGGATTGCGCCTGCCACCCATGAATTCGGGAGGCGCAGCCGATTCGCCTGCACGCTTTGTTCGGCGGCTTTTATTGGATGTCATCAGACTTTTTCAAAAAAGACTGGATCGGGTGGCTTTCATCAGGAAGATATACAAACGAACTTTGAAATGTTGGTATCCTATCGATGCCGCAAGCGCAGAAAAGGACGCCATCGAGTGTTTCGCCTAACTCAGGCCTGGGAATTGATCTCAAGGATCTGGCCATTTGCCAATCCTTTCCAAGTAAGAAATTAACCATGAGCAAGTTTGGATGCCTTTGGGGAAGGTCATTAGCCAAAGCTTTTCCTGCAATAGATTCCTTGAGCGCGATTTCCAAGAACAATTCTGGATCGCCCGTAGAATGTACCATTTGTTCTAACTCATAATCATGATTTGGCGCATCTAGGTTTTCCAGATACGCGTAAAAGTTTTTTGTCGTTGACGGAATGGGTAACATAACAGGTGATTGTTGTTGAGCTTCCTGTATTTTGCTGGGCAAGAATGACGGATCATGATACGGCTCGAATAAATCACCTAGAAATATTTCGAAATCCTTGTCTTTAGGTAGACTGAACTGCAAAAATGGCGCGTGCTCTGTAATGATTTGTGGGTCAATGCATCGGAATAATTCGCCAATAAACTCCTCGAGGGCAAAGGATTTGCGATAAGTAGTACATTCAACAAATAAAATCGTTGAGTCTACTGATACTTGAATATCAGGGCCTGCTTTTTTCCATTCTGTCTTTAACCCAAGATTATCGGCGAAGAATACAGCAGTCTGTAATTCCCAAACGAAGCCCCAAAAATTATCAAACTCGCATCCTCCTGGAACATGGCCTCCGTTATCCCATCCTGGTAAAGCCATGCTAATACCCAACAGTTTATCGAAAAATTCAAACCATTCTTCATTTTTCCACGTTCCAAGTCTCCAACCCAAGTAGTGACAATAGAACGGGGCTATCTCTGAGCATTTCTGTAATTCCACCAGCGGAAAAATCGCAGCAATGTTTTTATAACGGTCAAGGCGCTCCCGCGCTCTTTCCCAATTGAGATATTGCTTTATGAAGATTAAGTGAGCAGGTTCTTTCATTGTGTTACTCATTGGCCGCCGAACGGTTTGTGTAGCGGTTGGCGGGCTTGATACTTGTCCAATAAACATCACCTTCCCCGCCGCAGCTGCACCTTTTATTCGGAAATCAACCTAAAATCATAAGTATGAAAAAGCGGCAAAGTCTATTCCTTCCATCTTGGATAACCGATTTCTAGCGGTAAAGCCCTGATTAACTCACGTAGAGCATCGAGATAGTTATTGGGCTTCTTCCATACATATGGATTCAGTAGTTTAGGCACCTCGCCGTGTTTTCCTTCCTCATCGGCGAGGAGTAAAGTAATAATTGCAAACGCATCTCCTTTTTTTCTCTTCTCACTAATCGCATAGTTGACTTCAGTTGCTAAAAAACCTTCATCCTTAAAGTTTGATGTGATGAAGAATACTGCCGCGCATGACTCCTCAAAGCCATGAAGCAAGCCGCGTTCGAGTTGAGCACCGGCTGTCATAGCATCCTCGTCCAGCCAGGGATTAAGGTGAAGGATCTCTAGCGCGAGCTTAAACTCCCTGATAAGGTTCTTGTCCATTCCACTATGACTCAAAAAGATGCGTTGCGGACGATTTGCCATATCTAACTCCTTCCTGATACGTATCTCTACTTCTCTAGTGACTTGTAATTCTGGGTGATCAAGTTTTTCATAATAAATAATGCTCTCTTGACATTGTTGAAGTGCTTCTTTCCAGGAATCAATGGCTTGAGTAGGATTCTTACTAAATTGAATATTACCTCTAGCTTCCCAAAAGAGGGAGGATACATAATAGAAGTATCCTCGACACGCGTCGCAACTATGGGTATCAAGCGAATGCTCTGCCTTGCGCAGTACTGCTTCTGCCTGATCGAGTGACGGCACTCCCGTGCTCGTAAAAGTGTTAATAATTTGCTCAGCTAGCTCAATCTGTTCATTTGATCTTCGATGATCATTCGTCTTGTCCCGCTCAATTGCTGCTTCATATTCACGTATTGCCTGTGCAACAAGTTGCTCTATGATTAGTGGCTCACTAGCATTTCGAGCTTCCAAGAACAAAACCTTTGCCTTGTGAGTGACGAAACGACTTCTTGCTTCATAAACAGCGGAGTCCGACTCCAAATCAGGCGATAGATTCCCGAAAGCTGATTCAACATCTGGTAAAAGTAATTTTGCTTGATCAAAGTTGCTCCGCTGTATACAAGCAAAGAGCCAGTTATTCAGAATTATTGCTTCATCGATTCTTTGGGTGATTTTGCGCGCTATGTCCAGAGCTAGCTTTCTGTATGAACTATTCTGCTCAAAAGATTCTGTGCGTAGCGTCAGCATTGCTAGAAGAATCAGTGACTTCAGGCGTGCATAATCTGAAATGGTAGTGTCCGACAAAAGAAGTTTTAGGGCCTCCACGGTCTGTGCAGTGCTATGATCACTGAAACTATGGTCAAGGAATATGTGAAGGTACCTAGCGACGGATTTATCACAGGTTATGCCATACTCCTCAATCGCATTTCTAAGTTGATTTGCTAAAGCATCGGCGCGAAAATGCGTGGTGCCCTGCCTTATGCGCTGATGAAGATCTTTAAATAACTCTTCGCAGTCCATGTGTCAATATCCATGATATGAGCTTTGGCGACGTGAAGTACAAAGTTGCAGATCTGGCGCAGTGCCAGCGGAGCGCTGTCGTCTGCGCCAGCGTGTTCTTGGTCATTCTTATCTCTCTGAGCGCCTGGCTATCAGGCTCGCGCTACAGGTCTCCTATTTTCCTAAGGTGTTGTTGATTCGCTCAAACAAACTCTCGAAGCGCTTCAGTGTCTCTTCGCTTAACTTCGACAGAATTGCCTCGCGCTCACGCAGTAACACATCGGCCGAGCGACCGTGATCGAATCGCTCAATACCTTCGTGTCGCGCGATACGCGCCACGATGGGATCATCGCCGTTGAGATCTTTAGCCTTAATCGTTTTTCCGAATGCCTTGTTGTAGAGCTCAAGGTATTCGTCCTCATCGAACAAGTCTTCAATATCCCCAGACTTGCGACCGAGAACTTCTCCTACTAGGATAATGCGCTGCTTCTCTAAGTACCCATCCTTTGCCATGCGCTCAAGTTTCTGATGACCTTCCTTGCGTGAGTCAACGAGCACCGTCACCTTAAGATGGTTTCCAAGCAGCGCAACAAACGTAGGTATCAAATCAGCTCCGCCGACGGGGACGATGCTCCATTTAGGATCGAGGCTCGTACGGCCCTTTGACGCGAGGAAATCAGAAACTATCTTGAGGTATGCATAATCAGAAGTGCCCTCGACAACAATGTTGTTCTCCGCGACGAACAAGTGTTGCACTAGATCATAGCCGAGCGCCCCTTGCAGCGGAAACAGCGTGTCGCGGTCGCGCGTAAGTACATCGCTCGATACAACGGCCCCATGCTCTTTGCCGCGATCCTCGACAAGGCGCACCCGCTCTAGCTTGCCGGGCTGCACCATGAACGGTGAATGTGTCGTGTAAATTACCTGACATCGCTTCGTCAAACGCTCCTCGATGAAACGCAAGAAATCCGCTTGCGCCTTCGCGTGTAAGCCTACAGCAGGCTCATCCAGCAAGATTACGACTGGAGGGTTGCTGTTCTCGTATTCAGAGAATGCAGCAAGGAACGAGAAGAACCATTGAAAACCGGCCGAGTGCTCGCTGAAAGGAAGAGACAGGGAGTGCCGGTTATCCCAGATACGCAACTTCATCTCATCAAGAACTGAATGCTTTCCTTGAGGATTCTCCACCGTGCGCTGAGTGATATCTGGCTGTACGCGCAACTCGGTATTCTGCGACCAATAATTGTTCACGTCATCCGTAAGTACGTTCGCAACGTTTTCAAGTTCGCGCTTCCTGCGCTCGTAATCAGGGTTCAGCATATACTCCTGCTCTGTGCCTCCGAGTCTCAGCAGCGCAAGTGCTGTGGCTTCAGGATCGCTCAAATCCTCTTTTTTTAGTACATCCTGAATCTTCACGGTGTAGGGGAGCTTACTATAGTCTGCGAAGTAAAAAAACTTTGGCAAACGCGGCTCGGCAATGCTCCATGTCGTGCTGCTAAAACTGAAGTTCACATCTAGCAACGTCTTGAGGGCAGCTTCAGCGTTGTTGAGTATAGTAAGATGCTCAGGGATCTCGGCGCTCTTAGCCACATCGTCGGCGAGCTTCGCCTTAAGCGTCTCGAAGTCTTTTAGGGCTGCATAGGTTGCAACTTCCTGCTCTGGGAGCTTCTGCTTGCCAATGAAGTTTACGACCGCTTGTTGCTCATTGACCCCGCTTTGCCAGCGGAATTTGTTGTTATAGTTCTTCCACAGCTGCAACTTTGCTCCGACTTCAACGACACCTTGGCCGAACTTTGCCTCTACGAGTTTTGCGTCTTCAGCCTCCCATTCTAGGCAGACTTCCACAGGGGTCACTTCCTCCAAGTCCATGCCCTCGTTCCGGTGACGCTTTTCCAGCCACGCAGGGTACTGTTCTGGGATCGAGAACGTCGGATTGCTGCGGGCAGGTTTCAAGCGCCACAGTGCATGCAGAAAAGCACTCTTGCCGGACTCATTCTTGCCGACGAAGCACGTCACCTTCTCATCGATCTCCACTTCTGTTGAGTCGAGAATATTGCGGAACATCTGGATTTGCACGGTTTTTAGCTTCATTGTCTCTCCTAATCCCCGCTAAGCGGGCTATTTGTGGCGTATCCCAAGCCAATGTATTTCGCGGTGAATGCTGGCTGATTCATAATGCCACTTAACTTCGACATAGTTGACGAGATCAATATAATCGCATATAGACAGAATTTGTTTTGTCAATAGCACGAATCCTGTCCTTGACCTAAAGTGCCAAAATTCCGCGATGTAGTTGTTCATTATACTGCTGGTTGTATGTATGAAACAGGCGTACCCGTTTACCGTCCCTCGCCAAGTGGTTTAGGGTTTTGATAGTGCAATGACAAGAGGTCATCTAATGTCAAATTAGGGATGGCGAGTGGTTTGATCACATCAAACCATTGATATCAGCTCTTTCTCATAAGAATTCAATCGAGCGAAGAGTGGCAGTTCCGAATCGAAGCGGAGGTTTCGAACCCTGTGGAAGTTGGCAGGGTCAATGTAAGTTGCCTTGCCGAAAATCCAGTCACGCAGCAAGTCTTCGGGCACGCCAAGTGGCATGACCAGCTCGTACACCGCGCGCAGGGCCAGTTCCTTGTAGTGAGTAATGTCAATCTTCCTCGGATCAATCGGTGCAGGGAGATCCCAGGCGTGGGCACCGGCGGAACCACGGGCGTGGATGTATTGCACCACCTGCCCCATCTGCACTGTCTTGCCCGTGACGGCAAGTTGCTCGCAGGCAGAACGGAGCGGAGTGTTGGCTGTGAACTCATCTAGTTCCCGACTGAGGGATTGGGTGATCAACAGTGCCTCGGTCGGGATCGTGCCTGCCTGAAGGTCCGCAAGCCTAGCCCGGGTGAGGTTAACAATCTCGGGGAGCAGGATGCGAAGCCGCTTCGGATCTGGTTCCTGGCCGAGGATGGCTATCCCTGCATCTTGCAACTCAGCGACGAACGGACACGTATCTCTGCGGCGCTGTATGAGGCCGCGGACCTTGAATTCTCCATTGCGTTTGCGGCAAAAGAATCGATTCGAGACGGGGATATCGGGATCCTGCCGTGATCCATCGAAGGCGATCCATGAATAGATATCGTCGATGTCGATGGGCAGTTTGGTAACTGCTTCGATCTCTTCAAGCAATGGTTTGAGCTGGTTCTCGGTGGCCAGGCCAGGCTTGCTGATGAAGAGGCTGTCCACGTACATGTGCAGCTTGGTGTAGCCTTGGCTCTCAGCGATTGCTTTCGCTTGCAGCAAGATCATGCGCCCAATGTATGAGATGGCCTCGAAGGCGTTGATCCGCCCGAAGATCGAATTCGCAAACCCCATGCGCCCATTCGATACGATTCCAATCTCTTTCATAGCATCAGCCCTTTTCTTGTAGCGGCGGTACTTGGGGTCTTGCGCCTCCATGACCTTCAGTCTGCGTTTTAGTTCAAGACGCTTATCTCGCATGGGTTCAAGTGTTTCAGGAATCAGCCCACGTTTCGAGGAGACCTTAATCCCCAGCCCGGGGATTTCCCATGCACCACCATCGTCCACACCGACCGTTTCGGGCGAAAGGTTGTATTCGATCATGATCGATGGGTACATCATGGAGAAGTCTATGATGGCTGCCGGCCCCTGCACACCCGGGTCCGGCTCATCAATGAAGCCGCCGTTATCAGCCTTGTTCAAATCGTTGTAGGTTTTGTAAATCTCACCCTTTTGATTCCGGAAGGGGATCATCACGCCGCGGCGCATGGCGGTCAGTACCTGCATGGCAGAAATTGCCGCGCCGGCGGACCGCCTAGCCATCTCCTGAATAGGCATACCGCTGATCCGTGAAAGCTCAAAGGTTCCGGTCAGGCCGATCTTCCCGTAGAGCATGGAGTTCATCGTATCGAAATGGATGCGCCCAAAGGTGTGGATCTGCGGCCCTCTTAGATGTGCCCGCCCATAGTTGAAAAAGCTCTTTCCCTTCTTGCGCAACACGTCCCGAGACAAGTCACGATTTAAACGAAATGGAATGCCTGTGTCTTTTGCGAGCTGGAACAGGTGCGGGAACAGCCATGTGTCGCCGAACTGGGACATGATTACATCGGGATCGTACTGGCGCAGGACGCTGTTCAGCAGGAACAGCGTGTCACGCGGCTTGGAAAGGTCTGCCTTGTATTTGAAACCATCGTAATCAATGGAGATATATTTCGGCTCGGCGTGGTAGGGATCGATATTCGGCTTGAGCCAGAGTTTTCGCAGGGGTGGCGGATCAGGGTCAAAGTCCCAGGGAGAATCGAGCGGCTCGATCTTCTGGACCTTGTTGTGATCCACGTCTACCCGGCAGCGTGCCATGGGGAAGACATGATATTGAGCGCAGTATCTGAGCTGCAGGGCAGTGTCAATATCGTAGTAGGTAAAGTTGGGGAAGGCTCGCTGCACATTCTGGCTCACTTGGTTGTGATCCTTCCACGACCTGGTGCGGACCTCGATCACCGGCCTTGCGCCATCGTAGAGATCTTCACGTTCATCCTGCCTCTCGATCTTACATGGCTGCGACATGAGAAACGTCCACGGTCCGCGGAGCAGCGGCAGCACATCGCGGCGGATATAGAAAATAAAATCAAAGTCTTGCTGAAAGTACCTGCGTACGCCATCATCGCACAGCAGCCAGATGATCACCCCGTCGGTTGGATGCTGATACAGGTCCAGTAAGAAACCTGTGTATTGTTTCATGGGGGAAGTTGTGTCTGGTACTGGACAAGCATCTCCAGCAGGTTTACTTCCTCCTCAGGATCGTCTTCTTCGAGGGATTTCATTTCTGCTGGCTGCAGCAATCCAGCGTCTTCAAGGGCCTTGCGTTGGAGCCTGAGTTCTTCATACTGCATGTGGAAAAGTTTCTTGGTGCGTTTATAAACGACCAGCAGCATCAGGATACAAACGACCTCGATAAAACGCAGCGGACGGGCGTTGCCAATGGCAAGTTTGTATTTTGTCATATGCTTGAAGATCGACCACAACTGGAGTTGATCGGTCTGATCCAGCGCGTCGTACAGACCGTCCATTTCCTCGTCGGTGATGCTGAAAATCTGTTGTGTGATGGATTTGTTTGTTTTTCCCATGGTCAGAACATCCTTAGCTGTTGGGCTGGCTCTTCTTCCAGGTCTGTGAGCGGCAGGATGCGATCTGCAATAGCTGCCAGTTTAGGGAAGTACGTTTCGTACTCCACGGCCTCCTCATGTTCCACAATGACTGCGATCGGTCGGGTATAGGAAAGATCGTCCAGGCGGCGGACGCAGGCCTCGAGGACGCGTGACCGCACATCTGGTTGCACATCCACTTCGTAGAATGGATGCAGGCCGTTGACCACAAGAAGCGGCTCACGGACAGGCGGCGTATGGTTCAAGATATCCAACAGCTGGTAGCAGGTGAAGGCCCGGGCCAGGCGCACCTGGTCCATAATGTGCTTGAAGTCGTTCGTATGGTAGCTAAGGTGACGAGCCACGTCATACAAAGGCAACCACTCGCTACCCGCCACGATGGAAAATGGCTCACGCATTGCCATCGTGGCGATCAGTTCAGCGATCTGTCCCCTTTGCTTGCTATTGATCACCGCTAGTAGCAAATGGTGCCGTACAGCGGCCAGTGCCGTGGATATTTGCAGGAGGTCGTCCATGCTATTAGGATATCAAAGCCAGTAAAAACAAGAAATCCCCCAAGCTTGATTAGCTTGGGGGATTTCTTGGGGGATAACCTTGGGGGATAAAAAATAGAAGTGATCGAGCGTAGATCTTAAATTAGTGGGGTGTTTCGTCCCACCATTTTGCAAAGTCCCAGCCCTGAAAAATGGCAACCACGTGTTTGGTAGTACGCACATTTAATTTTCGGAATATATTATCGAGATGGGATTTGATTGTTTCAGGACTAACGCTCAAAATATCAGCCATTTGATTTCGATCATATCCAAGACAAGCCAGTGCAGTAACCTCCTGTTCGCGTGGTGCCATCATACGCCACAGACCGCGGACCTTCTCCTGTCGCAATTGATCTTGCTTGTTCCATTTTGCCATATCATCAACAATTGCCTTCGGCGAGCGTCCTTGTAGACGGGCCACCTTTTTAAGAGTGGCAACCAGGCTGGCATCCTGACGATAAGTGCGTTTTTTGGGCTTCGTCTTCTTAACTTTTTTAACAAGTTTATTGAATAATGACGGTGCCATATCATTCCCTATTAAATGCAAAACAGCATTGACCGTATTTATCAATGCTTTGGGGAATTATGGAGCCGGCGGTAGGTACTTTCGCAGACCGTGTCTCCTGGGCAACAAAAATAAGGATTTGAATTAGGGAAAGGGTATCCCAGGAGTATATATTCTTTTGTCGTATTTGCCGCCGACTAGACAACTTGAAATTGTAGTCGGTTGACATTTGGCGGGATTATAGTAGAACATCTGTTCTTTCGTCAAGACTAGCATCCTCTCAATTTACAAAGAAAGTCTACGATAGCTAATACGTTTATGAATGATATGGCAATTGATCTAGAAAATCCCATTTATTTATGAAAACTCGATTTTTGGGAAAAGATAGAGGAAAAAATTAAGAACGAAGCCGTGTGAAATTAACATGAACATGGATGCTAATGCATCGCCGAAGAAAGGAAAACTACTAAACTCTCCGGAGATCATGCTAATTGCCCATCCTAGGCCGCAAATAGGAATCCAAGAAATAAGACTGTAGAAGAACCAAGACCAAGCATACCTTGAATTGTATAAAATGACGTTTTGAAAGATTGACCCGATACCACCAGTAAACGCACCTACAACCAACCCGATGCAGAATCCTACAATGAACAAGACAATAACGGCCCATATGATATTAAACGTTGAATTCAATTGGCCTTGACCAAAGCTTATTATGGATATAAGGATTGTTCTATTATTATCAAAATATCCCCAGATTAACCCGCCTGGCCACCCCCCAATAATGCCGCCAAGTCCTAATGAAAATGCAAAAATATATGAGTTAGATCGAAGCTTTTTGCGCAAGAACCAAGCTTGAATAATACCAACCAAAAGTGCTATAGACCCAGTATAAAAAGAAGAGGAAATAATGTTTGCAATATAAACGAGTAATTTTGAAAATGCTCCTGTAACCACGCTATCGCCAATTCCAAACATCCTTTTAACTATTAAAAACAATAGGCCATAAAATAATATCAGAACTGCCAAAACAGATCCTACAACCACGAAAATAATTATTAGACGGAGTCGGGTTTTCAGCACCGTATTTTCGGCTGGAAGTCCTTTCTTTATGTTACTAAAGTCTTCACTCATCGACTGTTATGCCTTGTGTGCAAACCGATTTCGTTATCACAGTTCTTGTAAATCCTGATGAGCACACAAGTTTCGCAGAAAGGGGAACCATCATTTTTGATTAATATCCTTAAAAGCTAATATTTGGTGAGATTTCCCACCAAAGAACCGCAAATGTAAAATCACAAACATCGACTCAATAGGCTAATAAAATGGATTAGCCTGGACTTCAAAGGATGTTGGCGTCGCATCTCCGATCTTTAAAATAAATTTTCCAGCCAGTGCGGCCAGATCGACAAGAAAAAACAACCTTAATGACGCTTTGCTGTTAGGAAGGACGGATGGGCAGTTTTCCATGCAAATACTCGGAATATTATACGGAGATGGATTTAAATTGAAATCAGAATTCCAACCGTATCCAATTACATGAGATGATGCACTTTTTGCATCGATAATACTTATCTTGCTGATATTGATAGAGGGATTATCTAAAGAATTTGTAGCCCTGATCCTTAGTCTTAACTCGACGTACGTTTGTCCCTCTATTGGCAAAAAAGTAGTCTGACCGTCCATAATTCTTGTATGTTCGTCTGCCGCTTCCACAATGACTTGCCAAACTTGACTCGAAGGTGCTATTTCGTTTGCTTTGGTGGCTATCGATATTTGCGATGGGGTCGTTGATGGAATTGAAGGAAATATATCTCGGCCAATGCTTAGCAATGAAATGCTTCCAACAAAGCCTAATATCAGCATCGGCAACCATTTCTTATACCAAGGTGCCGGAGGAAGTCTGTAAGTAGCACCCACCACGATGGTTCCGGCGTTGCTCTCCACCCGCATAGCGTAAGGCATGCGAAGCTCTTTTCCGGTACTGGTATTTGGTAGAGGCTTACGCAGGCTAATGACAAATGTCATCTTGTGTCCGGGCTTAATGGAGAATTTACTTGGCGCGACATCTAGCCAAGTCTGAGGAGCGATGCTGCCATTCAACTCGGAGGCGCCAGTATTCGCAAGGGAGAATTGTATTTTCTCATCGGATTGACCAATAATGCCAAAATCCAACACAGTATGGCTAATATCCATTTTAGGCGGTGCACCGTGCGAGACCGATCCATCCTTCCCAGCCTTCGTCAACGCCTCTTTAGTGGTTGGCGACTTGGTGTTCGGTTGAGGTAGAGGTTTTGAAGACGGCGTAGATTGTATTTTGTCTACTGCATCCTTCCATTCACGAATTGGAGGACATTTTCCTAATTCTTTTGAGTTCCACGCTCGTTGGAACAATTTCTCAAGGCCCAGATTATAGCGACTCAAGCAGTCCACCATTAGCAGGAAACGATCACACGTCTCTCCAATCTCATCTTCTCTAAAGAAAGTTTCTCCGTATTTTCCATTTCGGATTTCTGGGAGACTCCAAGTAAGGATCTCTGCACAAAGGATCGCGGTTGCAAAACGGTCACCCTCCGGCCCCCAAAGACCGTGCTCTGCAATCCAACTGTTTCTATATCCAGCCGTGCCGTACGAAATATCAGGCACAGGGCGGGGCATATAAGGGGCATACATATCTTCTATGTCAACCAATTCAACCCAAGAGTATGAAGGGCCGATAACAAAGTTGTTGTGGCAAAGATCGCAGTGAGCCATCTTGCGAATTTCGAGGTTGGACAGCACGTTTAATAATGACCGTGCAATTTGCAAATAATCGTCACCTTTAATAATACTTCCATCTCCCATCAGATTAAACCAGAGTGAACCTTGAATCCAGGGCATTAATATTGCATATTCAAGTTCAGGAAATTGGCTGATTACTTTTGGAAGATTTATTTTTGTGATGATTGTTCGTTGAGCAACATGCAAGCCTTCTTGGTCACTAAGTTTTCCAAGCATTTCGGTATTCTGTAAAAGGCGATCATCCTGATAATTCGGCAAGAAGACTTTGAGAGCATAGGGTTTATCCCCTTTATTCACTTTGTATACAGTTCCCTCTCTACCAGTTTGAGCATATGCGGAAACTTTAGCGAGCTTACCTGTACCCGCAGGGGCGAATACGATTTCTTCTCCATTAAGAGGAATGCGCATCCCAGGAGTTGGATTGAAAGACATTTAGACCTCAAATACTCACTTGAATTCAATTTGTGGCACAAGTCCTAGGAATATAGCTAGGCCAACTCCACTCGAAATCACGAGAAAGGCACCAGCTATCGCGAGTGGCATAATATTTTCTGGCTGCCAACCAATCGTCCACCCAATCGCGAAAATAATGAGCCAAGAGATGATGCCATAGGACAGCCATTTACCGCTGTATTTGTTGTCGCCCATAATTCCATTTTGGGCTATGCTACTCGCCGCTCCAGCAATGCCACCATTGAAGGCGCCAATGAGCCAAGGTTGGTTCACCCCAGCATTTATCAGTAGGCCACCGACCAATCCACCTGCCAGCCCGCCAAGTACGGCTAAAGCTATAAAGAGTGGGATCCTAGTCTTGATTCTTGTCCTGAAAATCCAAGCTTGAATACTGCCAACAAGAAGCGCGAGCACGCCATTCATTAATGCTTGCTCGGGCACGGAACCTGCACCTAAACTTCGAAGCTTTAAAGCTGCATCAGCACTGGCACTGTCAAACAAAAGGATCATGAAACCGAAAACAATCCCTACTGTGATGAACAGCCCTACAAAGCTAAACTTGGTTTTTTGGGGTCTCTTTTCATCAGGAAGGCCACTTTTAACTCTGAATTCATCGTGATCTTTGGTCATTTTTCATCCTTTTTTCTGTACGACATGCGCTGAATATCAAGGTATGCCTGGGCTTCCTGATAATGGAAAAGGGGTATTCTGTATAGGACTCTCGATAGTCGCAGTTGGACTAGCTCCTTCATTTGGTGCCGCGGGATTTACTTGATCGACTGGAGGAGAAGGCAAGATGATTTGTGGAGTCGGTGAAACAAACGGCGAGGGCGTTATTGAAGTGGCAGGGAGGGCGGTCGGGGTCTGATTCGATGAGGTGATTTGCCAGTTTGCAAAGGCAAGCCCTAGAAAAAATCCCGCAGAGATTAGGAAAAATCCCAGGACCAACCACAAAATTAATTTCCATACTCTCTTAACTTTCCTTTTTTTCTTGACCGGAACCTTAGGTTTATTTGATTCACCGGGGACTTCATCTGGGAGTTTTGCAGGTACCGTGCGAGATGCATTAATGCGATATTTCTCCTGGAGAAAACCACCAAGATCATCTGCCAACCTAGGATTATAAAAGTCTGAGAACGCGATCTCAATATAGGTGGCATCATCATCTTTAATGGACTGCGCCTGATTAATCAGGGATTCCAACTCGGCGGCACCCAAGTCGGGTCGAACTTGCTTCTCAACACTTTCAAAACCGTCAGTGTAGGCTATGATCGTTGTGATTGAAGATAGTTCCTGCAAGGATGAATATACGTGACCAATAACTCCATCCTTACTTGACCATACCTCTCTGTCTTGTTCAGGGTCAATTCCCCAACCGAGGCTTTCAGTAATATCATTTGAGCCATTGAATATCCTAATTCGAGCGTTTCCTAACCAAAAGAAAACCACCAAACCATTAGGAATTTCCGGTGATCGTGGCCAAATGATTCCGGCAACAAAATTAGATTGAGATCCAAAAGTTTTCCTTTGGTCTTCCTCCGCGATCCGAACTAACCCTTCTTTTGCCTTAAGTGGTCGATTGTTTACAATTTCAGTTGCAAGCTGCGTGAGTCGGCCGAGCTCATTTCGGAGGTCACCAAGACTATCATCAAGCCACTGACCATAATCCTGCACGTTATCTACTTTAGGCAAAGACAAACGCCGTAGCCAATAGATTAATTTCTCCCCTAAGATTTGAGACCCAATATTCCCATGAAATGAAGCACCAACGCCGTCACACAATGCGAATAACGCCAAGTTGGCTTTCAAGTCTGCAACAAGGTAATCTTCGTTTAGCAAATTCCTTTTTGCATCCTCAGCTTTTCTATAAGAAGCTAATCTGCAAATAAAGGGACCTTTTACAAGCTGAGTAAGTCTAATATCTCTTGACTGTTCTGATTGGACGAGAGTCATATTATAGGTTTCGCTTTCAATTTGATTTCACAATAAGAAACGCCCTGTTCTTTCTGCTGGGATTAATCTCGTTTTTGTTCAGGAACTACCGGCCTCGCTATCTGTGTACCGCTAACTGTGCTCATTACGAATGCAGTTTTAATGAAATCACTATTTATTCCAGGAAAAAGCATTGCTCTACCACCCTGAATTTTCATTCCTGCTCTCTCTCTCATGATTTGTGCATATGTGGAAGGAAGTGATGAAGACATCTGTAGCATTTGGTCGCCAAAGGGATCTCCAGTAGCCTCATCGAATTTATAACCTTCCCAACCTTTAGGGTCTGCGTTTTTTACTTTTATTTGATCTGTTATAAATATATTCTCGACCAATACATTTCCATCGGGAACTGAAAGTTTCATTAGTTTTTGAGCAGATTCAATAGGTGCCTTGGTTTCATTAAATTCACAATCTGTGAGATTTATTACCATAGGCGCCGGGCTCTCATCCAGCCATTTTTGTTTCCAGCCCTTTATGTCTTCATCGAGAATGTGTGCGGCATACCGGAATGCTTTGTCCATATCGGTTGTATATTGTGCTGTTAAGGCAGGAACACCCTCTTGATCTAACTTATCAACTGTAACTATTGTGCCAAAATCCCCGTAAACGTTAAAGAGTTCATCAGTATAGCCAATCATTGCTACCCGATATCTCGATCTAATTTCACCTTGTTTAAGGGATCGCTGCAACATTTCGGTATAGAGAGCTTGTATCGCATCTTTCGTCGCCTCAATCCTTGTTTTACCGTCGGGCATCTTGGCAGCCATCGATCCACTGATATCAACAAGATAGATAAGAGTCGCCGGATGGTCAGAGTTTGCTAAGTTCTTGTAACGATTCGTTTCTTCCATGGTTTCTCCTGTTCAATAATTCAAGAATGCTTATGTTGATAAAGACGTTAGTCAGCAGACTTGTTGGTGCTTCACTTTAGATTTGTTGTCGCGTATCAAAGTGTCATCTAGCCTTCGAGGTATATCCTCAGAACGTACTTAGCTCTTATTATCATATATCAGTCTCGTTATCCATCGTTGACCGGGTTGCGGAGGAATCAATCTGCCTCCTTGCCAAGTATGTGTCTAATCGCATCCACTTGCTTTTGCCCATCTTTCCAATATGCTGCCACCTGTATTAGCTCTGCCTGACCATGCTTTACGAGATATCCTCTTCCGGGGAGCAGATTAGCAGTTATTTGATTGTTAGGTGGACGAACGTTATTAAAAGCTTCCAAACCCGCTGAGCCGCCCAGTAAAATACCTGTGGCATATTTCTTTGCTCGTAGAATCAACTCGTCACTTCTCAGCGGGGGAATTCCCAAAATGGCATGGTTTTCAGTCAAGATCAGTCTCACACCAACTTCTTCCCCTTCAATAATCGTTTTTGTGAGTCTATTTAGATCTGTTGGTACGCTGGTGACAAATGATTCATAGTCATCGATTACGAGCAGGATCTTCCCAAGGTTAGCAACCATGCTCTTATCATCGAATGTTTGCGGAGAATTCGCGTATGCCTTCGCCAATTTATTTCGGCGTTCGCTCACTTCATTCGAAAGCCAGTCCACTACTCCCTTTAAATCTTCCCTTTGAGTAACGTGCGTGTGGACAGTACCGTCATTAACGAGATGAGGGAGCTTGGCAAAATGCCTCAGCGTACGACTATGATAATCAATCAAGATTACCTTCAGGTCTCGAGGTTTGTGATTTTTCACTATTTGCGATAGACACAAATATAGTGCCGAGGTCTTTCCCAACCCAGAAGTCATAGAGACAATCATGAACAAAGGACCGTCATCAACAAGGGAAAATCCCACTGGCTCAAGGGATTCAAGCCCCTTTCCCACTGTAATCGCTGGCGCTGCTTCAAATCTTACAATTTCAGATAACGGAATGGATTCGGCTAGTTTCTCGACATCGGGTGGCCAAGGTCCGCTCCAGGCGTTTCCCATCGCTTCAAGTACTGCCGAGAAGCCTTCCAAGGTCTGCTCTTCGGGAGCAAACGGCATCGCACATTGGAATTCCAAAGCTGGATTGGCATTAAGAATTCCGCGTCCTAAGCCGGGCTCCTGGCCGGCCGCTACTTTTTTCTGGTAAGTCTCGGGAGCTCGGCCAACCAGAGAAAGAATTTCCCCTGGTGCTATCCCCTGCAACAGTATGATGTTTCTATCTGCCCTCAGCGCTTCTGGTACATCAATTGACAAATTCCCGGTTAGCAATACATAGACCCCCAGAGCTGCACCATGCCTCATGACGAAATCCAACTGCTGTTGGAAGCCGGGATTATCGTTGTTGAATTGCTTGCTAATTCCATCGATAAGCACGAATGTGTATGGCTCTTGTATACGCGCTTTCGACGTTTGTATTTGCTTGCTGGCGATCTTCTTTCCTCTCTCAACAATAATTGTTCGGAGCATCTTGAATAAGCGATTTGAGCGTTCAATGTCGCTTCCATGAATGATGCCTCCTTGCCTAGGCAGGTGAGGCATTCCACTTGTTTCCAAGAGCTTGAGAGGACTCTGCCCGCTAATATCGAAACAATATATATGGGCTTCGGCTGGGGAATACATCATGCCTATCGACATTGCCGCGGTTAGCAAGGCCGTTGATTTTCCGGAACCAGATGCACCGAACAGCAACAAATGATCCCGCACGGCAAACACAGGTTGTTTCTGATGAAGAGGATCGTCTAAGAGTCCCAATGGCAGGCTGGGGGAGGCATGATTATCCTGAGCCCAGCCAGTTCCCGTCCAATTCGGATTCTCGCCTGAACTTCTTATGAGATCACTCAAAGTGAGCAGGTCAGGCAATGGTTCCTGCCATATCTTGGGAGGGATTGGAATTGCTAGCTCGCGATCTTGGAGACTGATCTCTTCAATAATTGCCTGCGCCTCGCTGACTTCCTGTATCTGGTATTTGCGATATGGAGTCGTAGCATTTGTGTCACTATTTACGGCTTTGGAGAGCGAAAATTCTGATCTGGTATATGCAACTTTGAATTTCTGTGGGCCATCTACATGGAAATAGGCCTCACCTGTTCTGAGCTGCACTGCATCAGGTATATTCACGAGGCCCTTGCTGGTCTCAGGAGTCTTCACCTTTAAACAGATCGTGAACTTCGAATTGTCCCTAACTTGCTGATCAACTGCTTTGCCCATAGGGTTTTGAGTACAAAGAATCAGATGAATCCCCAAGGATCGGCCGACTCGTGCGATATTTATCAGTTTTTTGGATTCCTCTTGGTGGTGTTCTTGGAATTCAGCAAACTCATCGAAAATGATGATGAGCCGGGGAATAGGTATCTTTACCTTGAGCTTGGCGCGATATTCATCAATATGTGCACTTGTAAGGTCAAAGTTCTTGCGCGCATCAGCCAGAATCCTTTCGCGTCGCTTAACTTCCCAGGCTAACGATTGGATGACCCGCGTGGCATAATCGGCATGATTCTGAATGTCGGTGATCACTCCCACCACGTGCGGCAATGCCTCAAAACCATCGAAGGCACCGCCCCCTTTGTAGTCGACTAGGGCGAAATTCAGATCATAAGGGTGATGCGTCAATGCAAGTGACAGGATCATGGTCTTGAGGAGCTCGCTCTTACCAGATCCAGTCATCCCGCCAATCAAACCATGAGGTCCATGTCCAGTGTCAGATTCATTCAGATCAAATATTAATTCCGCAGTTGGAGAGAATTTTCCAATAGGAGCCCTCAGATATCCAAATGGATGCTTGCCTCCCCACCAGCTAGCTAATGGAAGATCATCCAGCCGAGCATATGGGAATAACTCCAAAAGAGTTAGATGTTCCGGGGGTTCCGTAACTTGTTGGGGTATCAACCACTTGATACTTGCGAGTTTATTTGAATAGGTCTCTACACTCGCCACCGACATTCTATCAGGTTCAATTTTGTTAATGGATTGCTGATTCTCGCCGGTTTTCCTGTAGGATATTCCGGTTGTTTCGATCAACACAATTGCCCCGCACTCAGCAGGAATTTCTTCCACGCTGTCCGTTAGGAAAATCCCGTATACGCCAAGTTCGCGCCCTTCCTTGAGAAGCAGCGCAAAGGCTGCATGATTGTATACGCCGGATACCCGGTCAAAAATCACTACTAACGCCGGCAAGTTGACATGAGTCACCCTCTCGGAGCCGATAGCGCGCAAATTTACAAATACAGATTTTCTCCGACGAAGCTCCTCCTCCAGAATTACGAGTGCCTTCTTAACGCCTTGTGTCTGCCGCAACTCGATAACTGCGTGTTGGAATATCGGGCTCTTATGTCGTACCTGGTTCAACCATTTCCAGTTTTCTGTTTCTACAAAACTGGAGAAAGCGGCAATGTTCAGTTCCGCAGGCCAGTGATGTGTTAGCAATTGAACAGCTGCGGCCCAACCAAACTCGCGAAGATCATCTACTTTCCCTGCTACACCAATACTTCCCACTTCTTTCAAATCACACAAGACAGGGGCATGCTCCAGCATTTTGGCATGTTCCATGAGTTTGTCTGCTTCATCGTACAGACTTCCATAGCCAGGGTCTCTATTCTCAGTGGGTATCCCCTTTACGCGAATTTGCGAGTCTCCGGTGCCTAAGCCAAGTCGGAAAGTAAGGAAATCACCGTCCGCCGGCCGTCTCTCCCCAACCCTCGTTTCCTCCCGGGAAACAATCTCCAAGCACTCTTGGGGCGATGGATTTATCTGCAACTGTGTAGCAAGTTGTTTACTCTTGTAATCGTCAATCTTGTTCCCCTTGTTTTCCAACTCACTCCCGAAAGCGGCAATCTGGGATTGCCTAATAACCCGATTCTGCTTTGTTTGGCTACGCCAGCTGATCACCGAGGCTACGACAGATGCCAGCATAAAAGGCAGAAACATTGCATAAGACAGATAAGATGTACTCTTAGAGAAAAAGATCATAAGAGCGAGCACCAAACCTACTGCAAATATAGGTAAGCCTACGGTGGCCCAATTGATCGTAGGCTTTGGTGGTATTTGTGGCGGAGGAATGAGAGCAAGCTCGTATTCCTTCCTTGGTGTTTGAATTCTAGGTGGTCGATTAAACATCTAATTTTATCCCCCCGCGGTGAAACTGTTGCAGAGAAAAGAGGAAAGATATAAAGAGGCAGTCGAGCCAGTGGCTCGACTGCCTCTGCAGCGGCGATTATTGGTTCGCAGCTTCGTTATCAACAGCCGCACGGTAAATCTCTTGGGCTGCCTCGACAAGATTCTCGAGATTTTTCAAGAATGTAGCCTTAATCCCATCCCAGGCGGCCAGATCACGCTCCACACGCGGGCTGACCATACTCCTTAAAGGGCCGATGGCATTCTCCGCGCTCTGGATGGCAGCCTCCATATCGGCACCTCTGGCTTTCAGCTGATCTGATGCATGCTGGATTTCGGCAGTTTCAACTTGGACTTTCATGTTATTCTCCTTTTCCTACTATTGGCCGTCGGCAGCGCGGAAAGCATTCTCAGCCGCTACCTGCTCGTCAGCAATTCGCTCAACGTTCTCGACATTGGCTCTCAAATCCTTTAGCAATCGATCCCAAGCTTCTAAAATCAAATTTACTCTTTTACTCTTCATGCTCCTAAGGCTTGATATACCCTGATCTGCTCCGTTGGCAGCGGTTTCAATATTGCCTGCCTCAGCCTTGAAACGCCTTGCGGCGTTTTCCAAGTCTGCCAAATTTACTCTGATTTCACCGTCACCAGACATAATTACCTCCGCATGTTACTCGTTCATACGATTTCTTGGTTGACCTTATATTTAAATATCCTTCTTGAAGAGCTGTTGGACTTGGAAGGTTTACACGAGTATTACCTAGTGTCCTTTGGCTTTCTCAGCATGATCCCCGTCTGCCGCATAATATCTGTCTGCGATAGCATCCAATTCAGTTGCAGTAAGTTTCAGAAGCTGTGAAATACCGACCGTCTGGGTCAGCCATTCCCGATAATACTGGGAGAAAACCTGTTGGCCTGCATCATCCCAGGTTGCCTCCAGATCTTTCACAACTTTCTCAAGGCGGGTCATTATCGAGTCGGTTTCTTGGCTCGCTACCCTGAACTCCCTGGATGCTTTCTGTAATTCGTCCACTGATACTTTCATGCCGTCCTTACTTTTTGTAGATATTTTTGATTTATTAGCCCGCATTGGTTGGTCCTATAAAGACTACGATTCGTCCGGTACCCAAACTTGGATCGCCAACGCTTCACTCGCCATTTGGTCGAGCCGATGAGCGAAGGAGGCCACATCATGTGGGAAGCCATCAAAATGAGAATCAAATATGTTCTTGGCATTGCCAAACCATGAGCTGTCCAATTGGCTTCTTACAGCAGTAGCAGTATGAAATACCTCCCTAATCTGATCGGCCGCGGCTCGCAATTCCCTAGCAAACTGCTCTACCTCGGGAGGGGTTATCCAATGGCCGGGCACTTGAGACATAGAACTCCTATTTATTCAGTCAAACAAACTCTAATCGCAGATTAATCACTTGTCAAGTGTGGAATCTGTCGTAAAATGATTATAGTTCGCACAATCTCTATAACCCAGGAGTGCAATGGTAATGCGAGCGGAGGATAAATGAGCGAGATCCGAGTCGAAACAAGCGATTTGCGAACTGGCTCTTCGAGTCTGGATGGTGCCGGAAATGAGATTGGCAGCGTCCAAGCCCAAGTTTCTGGCCTGCCAGGACAGGCGGGAAATGCCTATGACGGGCAGCTCAGGAGAGCGCTGGAGGCCATTATAGGTGGTGATATTCGGGCGGCAGCGCAGTTGGCAACTCGCGCCTATGATTCGAGGGATGAACTTCTAAGACGGGCTACCGGATTTGAAAGCGCCAATGAAGCCGGCAGAATTGCTATGATTTCCGTCTCGCAGCAATTCGACGCGTTCCTCCAGCGCTCCTCTATTTTCAGAGCGTTGTCTGCCATTTTTGGCGCAGACGCAGCAAAGGCGATTTTTCTTTGGGGTGCGGGTGGGCTCGGAATAGGTGGATTGGTGAAGTGGATCAGTTTCTTATGGTCTCCAACTGGCCAGCCCCAACCAAGTCCTGCGCCGATACCGCGACCCACACCATACATATCAGAATTTCAATCACCTACCAGTAAATCGGTGAACGATCCTTCTAACCAGTATTACCATTATGGTGACACATATAAGGGAGGACCTTACAAGGGCGATCGTCACCCAGGCATTGATATTCCGGCGAAAAAAGGTGAGCCTGTTCATCCAATAGGTGAAGGTAAAGTTATAAAAGTTGATGATGACGAAAACGGTTATGGTCATTACGTGGTGGTCGAACATGAATTAGAGGATGGCAGAAGGCTGTACACATTGTACGCTCACTTGGACGAGGATTCTACGGGATCTCTAACTGAAGAAAGCATAGTGCATAAAGATTCTGTGATTGGTAAGGTGGGAAATACGGGGAATTGGGGTGATAGTTATCACCTACATCTAGAGGTTCGAACAGACGATGGGTATGATGCTGAGAGCAAAACTGGCAAAAGTTATGCCGACGCACAAAGAGATGACTGGGACAAGTATTGGTTGGATCCTCAAAAGGTAATAAATAGTTCCGATTATACATATAGGTATCAATAGATTGTTTAGTATGTGATGAATTTAATTATGTAACCTATTCGGAGCCTTCATAAAGATTCTCAACACGGCCATCCAAAATTTAGAGTACATAACCCAATCAAAAAAGATGACAAGCTGTGCGATCTAGGAGGCGCGGTTCGAATTTATGTCTGGTATGCGCAAGGCCTTTCAGCTATCAGCTTATGAATTGTGGGTCCTATTATCCCGAGGACAATCAAGAACTGTCATAGGCTATCGAAATCCAATGAGTGGTCTCTTAACGGATGACGCCTTTCCCCTTGTTCAAGAGGCTACTCAATCCCTGCTCGATAAAGACCTGATTGAATTTGACTCCGAGGCGAATGTCAAGCTGAAAGGAGTGCTGACGAACATAGTAGGCACTTTTGCATCTCCTCGACACACCTTGTTGATTGCCTTTCGACTAAACGGCAGTAACATAGAAACAGTCCGTTCAATTAACATCAACGGAGCTCAGTCAGTCCTTTTACAGGAGTTGCCCGACGGGAATTATCTAATGCAAGAGGTGGGCGATAAAAACGATATGATATCGATCATAGCCGAACCCTTTTCTAAGAAGGTGTTCTGGGCCCCCGATACCGATCCGTTACTTGTTGCTCAGGATGACATGGTGCAGATCCAGGTATCGCTAGCGGCGGGAGATGTAAATTCAGCCAAGAGGCTAGTGGAGAAATCTGAAGGTGATGATGAGTCTAAGCTCCACCTGTTAAAATCGCTGCAAGCTCCTAAAGTCAATTACACATTAATAGGCTATATTGACCGCGACAATCCGCAAATGAATCGTGTGGATGGGTTCACTATAATCGCCGACGATCACTATATTTGGCTGATAGAGATCGTTGATGATGCGAAGAAAATCTCGCGTGTGTCAAAGATCACCATGAAAAGTCTTAGCCGGAAGATAGCTGCGATGATTCCACTCCCATAGTGAGGAAAACATGCGTTTGATTGTATTTGTGAAGACATCCGATAGCGTAGATCCTATTCCCCTCGATATTATTGATGAGCGACCTGCTCAGACAGTATTAGATGACATAATCCGATTAATCAAGCCATCCGTCAATTCCGGTGTGGCCGCAAATTATGGGTTAGCACAGAACGGAAAGGAAATTGATTTGACCCTGAAGCTCTCCGAGAATGGGGTGAAAAATGGAGACCATCTTGAATTAGTCCCGACCAGCGCAAAATTAATAGCGAACAATACAGTAGTTGAGAAAACATCAGAACAGCAAATTTCATCAGTCCCCCAAACCGCTGCAGTCAATTCCAAGGTGAAACCTAAGACAAATCGCGATATAAAACCAGTAATAGGGAAGAAGATTGATTTCGATTGATCCACTGCATTTGTTTGGAAAAGAGTGCGATTCAATCAGTTGATAGCCCTATTGCACGCGAACAAGAAGGGCTATCAAACCAAGATTTGGATTAATCTCAAAATTATTTTGACATAAAAGCAAAGAAACCCCGGTTTCCCAGGGTTTCTTTGTTTCAAAGAGGCATTCCTATTTGTGTCTGCGATATTGTCTTCGACCTATTGATCTTTTTACGAGTGGCGAGACCGCGATACTTGGTCACCCACTCTTCCAATGTCTGTTCAGGTGTAACTTCAGGGCTCGAAGCGGTCGGCGAGCCAAGTGGAGAAGCAGTCATCCCATTCTGCATTGCGAAGATGCCTTCCACCTGTTTTGGCTTTACGCCATTGAGTAATCTGTTTACGGCCACCTGCAGAATATTTCCAGCGTCATCTGGAACCAACGCGCCACCAACTTCCTGACCTGTGAGCAATTGGTTTGAAAGCATCTTCTCACCCATCAGGTCAAGGATCATTTCTTCCGCAGTATTACTATAAACCGGGAAGTAAATCTCTACTGGCAGCGGGGCAAACGGACGCCAGATCCGGCGCATGGCCTGGTAAAGGACGTAGAACGATGGCTCGATCTCGAAGAACACCGCAGTGGGAAACATGACGAGATTCAAGCCTACTTCCACAAGCCGTGCGTTGGTAATCAGTACATCCAACTTGCCGGCGTGCTTTTTCATCCAATCGAAACGACGGTCTGGAGCGATGGTTGGCCGCATGATTTCAACACGCAGCCCAGCACCTTTCAGTAAATCTGCCAACCGTTCCTGGATGTCGCGCTCGCCAGTCTGACGAACATAGACCAGCACTTTGCGACCAGCTACCTGCTGTGCCTGGCACATTTTCATTAGCCAGGCTTCTTTTGGCAGGACACGATCCGGAATGGCAGGCGCCTGTGCAATCACCTCAGGACGGCGAATAGCAAACCGTCCTTTACCTGCGATTCTACGGTTGAACGTTACCACCTCGTCACGGAACATGGCATCCGGTCGGTTGAAGATCGTATTCCACCAGACGCTGATCGCTCCTTTTCCTGACTTGTCCGGTTGTTTCTGTTCGTTCAAGGCCCATGCCAGCAACCCGCTCGGTGGATTGGAATGACTCCCATCCAATTGTGAATATTGCTTACGCATGGCGGGACTCATCTGCATTCGAACGATGTGCTCGATATAAGCCGGCAAGGGCAGGCCAATATCTTGTAATGCGGCAAAGATCGTGTAAGGGAGGATGTAACGTGCAATGGCAGGGCTGATGCCGGGCTTTTCATCCACGGTCTCAAAGAAACGCGTGCCGGTAAAAGCGCCATCTTCAGGAACCCGTGCAGGATCTGCAACGTAGAAAGTCTTCTTGATCAGGCCCATTTGTTCAGCCCATTTCAGTTCACCGTTGAAGGCAAAGTTCTGCCTTACCTGCTGTGTCAGACGGTAAAGCAACCAAAAGATTGACGTTGAGTAGCCGCCAAATAGCGTTCCAGTCAGGCCCACATTGTAACGGGATGATCCTGCCAATGCAGAAAGCGCCCAACCAACTCCAGTGCCTTTGCCTTTGGCCTTATGGACTTCGTCCACAAGTGTCAGAGGAAAAAAGTAACGCGCCTTTTTCTTGATATAGGATGCGGCGGCTTCACGATGGAGATTGCTATTCTCGAACAATGGTGCGCCACAAACATAAACGCTTCCATCGGGACGTTTGGCCAGTTCTTCATGTTGTGCCTTCTCGGCATTCCAACTGCGTCGTTTGACAGGGGCTTGACAGAAGCGTCGCTTCAGCGATGTCCATTCTTCCAGTTTTTCCATTTCGACTACTTTGTCCTGGACTGGCGAACCGCTTTCTTGATCGTACTCGTCGGAGATTACCTGCCCACAATGTGGACAACACGGAACCCAACGCGATTCGTATACAACTCTTTTAGTTTTCTCGTCGAACTTCGAGAGGCGATGCAATCTGCGATTAACCGCTGAAGTCCGTCCAGGCCCAAGTTTGGCGGTTTCATAAGACAGGATCGCGAAGGATTTGCGAGGTAACCTGCCCTTGCAGATGTCTGTGGTGAAACCAACCAGCGATCGTTTTGCAGCTATGTCTGCGGCATTGGCTGTATCACGAGGCAATTCGCCAACCGCTATCCAGAGATAACCACCGATGCGGCCATCCAAAAGGTTGGTTTCTTTAGTTCCTTTTCGCTTCGAAGACGGATTTCCTTCAGCTCGCTTCAACGAGTATTGGATGGCTGCCTTTGCAACCTCAGTCAGTGGAATCTTATTTTGTTCCGCGATCTTACAAAGCGCTGAGAATACAGTTGCTGCATTTTTTCCTGCCAGGCTTTCTTCTGGCAGATCAATCGTAATGCCGGCCAATTCAGCAAGTCCTTTATACCAATCCACGATCTTCGCAGGCTTGGGGACAGGTTTTGCGGTCGTCTTGACCACTACAGCTTTTGAGCCGGGAGTAATGTCGGGAATTTCTGCACACCAGTTGGCCGACTCGCTTGTAACCATTCCGGGCGCGACTACCAGAACCGGATATCCGTCCTTTTTGCCTTTTTGAGCAGCAGCTTGGGACAAATACTCGGCTAAGGAGACGCCCATACCTGTCTTGCCTACGCCTTGTTCGCCGTTGAGAATTCCTGCGCCGTGCATTCGCGCTGCGCGGCCGGCGGCGATGACCAGATGTTTCTGTGGATCGGTGAGGCCAGGCTTGAAGCCAGGGAATGAACGTCCAAGTGAAAGACGAGAGACGGTTTCCCATTCCCATGATTCAGGTTCAAATTTGTAAAGCGGCACGTTACGTTTTTCGACGATCTCCACGAGATCGGCAACATGTGCCTTGAGAACCATTTCCACATCCGATGGTTCAGTGTATTCGTTCAATACTCCATCCTCTGACAGGGTGACGATGGCCGGCCGGAATTGTTCTTCGGTTTCCACTTTGAACAATCCTTTCTTACGGTCGTCCGTTTCCTCATCCAACACATCGACGATTTCATCGCGATGGATGGCGAGGGTCGCTTTTTGCATATACCCTTTCAGCAGCATCCTTTGACCGTCGTGATTCAGCACGTTTGTTCCGAGCAGGCCACCTGTTACCTGCATGGCAATGTGTCCCTGTTTGGGTGAGATTGCCGGCGTGATAATGGGCGGCTCGATTGGCGGGACAAGGTCCAGCCAGGCGTGGGATGCGTCCAGCACGGCAGCAGCCTTCTCCGCCGCTTTTATGTAATCGTCTTCGGTCACAGGTTGGTATTTGAAACGGAAAGTTTGACCGCGCTCGCCTCGTTCTTGCGTAGGCGGGACAACGTATTCTCCGTTCCCAACGGGGAGTTCGATCATCTGCTCAAAGTGTGGACGAGCTTCGCGTTTACCTTCGACGACTTCTTCGCGCCAATCTGTCGTTATTTGAGCGCTAGCCCATGCTCGAATTTCTGTAACTTTCTGGGCTGACGGCGAACGATATTCGCCCTTCACACCAAAGAGTACAACTTGCTTGAAATCCTCGTAATCATCTCCTGCAAACAGAAAGCAGCGCAGATCGGTGTACCAACCTGCGAGATGACGGGCGATCGTTTCAGTGATGCGTGCATGCGGGATGATATAGATCAGCAGCCCAGCGTTAACCAGCAAAGGCGTTGTCTCTGTAAGGAAGCGTTCCTCGAGACGTGTTCCGCCTCCGGTTTCGCTTTCACCGTCATAGGGCGGGTTAAGCAGGACTCCGGAGAATGAACCGCGGGTCAGCACCGCGTATTCAAAAGCAGTGTTGAGCACGTGATCCAGCAGGTTTGTTGCATCCCGAGCTCTTGTATCGGATAGCTCTATGCCATATGTCTTTGAGCCGGCTAATGCATTGGCGATTTCAGCTAATGCTTCGCCTTTGCCGGCACATGGGTCAAGCCAGCGTGTATTCTGTCCCGCCAGCCAGGTCTTGATCAAAGCGACCTGGTTTTCGGGTGTGGGGTAATACCCCATCTTGGATTGAGCTTCGAGTCTCATCGTGAATCTCCTTCTGTTAAATAAATTGAGCGGAGAGACACGACGTCCCCAAACGGGGATTGAAGTGCCTCCCCGCCGGGAGAGATGGAACAAGTTGTTAACTCTGAACGGTTATCTGTTGACGCTGCAGGCCGGTTGCCAGCACTTCACCCCATGAGGGTGGAGGCTGGACCTCATAACCTTGCGGCGCGCAGCCGCCTTTCGTCAGTGGCTTGATGAATCCTTCATCCAAACCGGCTTGAAGCAGATATTTGCCCCAGCCCATTTGGACTGGCCAGCGAGTATCGCGTTCGAGCATGGCCGCGAGCGCCGTTGCTGCATCCACGTTTGGCCAGTCGAGAACGTAAAACGTCTCACGATCACTGGCTTTGATCGCGCTTGGGGCGATCAATCGCAGGAGTCGCGCTTTGGCACTGTGGCCAAGGGCCAGGTCCGGCGCATCTGCGGTCAGACGTTCATAACGACTGCCTAATCCGCGCACAGCAAGGCCGCGCTTTTCAGTGTGATCTCCGAGTTGCAGCCAGGGGTGCTGCTGGACGAGATCGGCCCATATTGCTCCTATCGTCTTTGGATGCTGCGGGGCAAGTTCGAGCCAGACAATGGTATTTCGGCTGTCCACGATGTAGCCGCGAACAACCGCCGCAACAGAATCGTTACGGATGGTGATGGTCATTAGTGCCTCCTATTCTGTGATTGAGTTTCTGTGGGGGTGAAAATACTGAGAACGTGCAGGACCGGAGATTACCGGTACAAACGCGTAGTGTGCCCATACAAGGCAGCACACCTTTGACCTCGAAGGAATTCTTCAACGTCAAAAATGCAATGCCCGGTTTGGCAACTAGCGATCACTGTGAACTAGAAGCTGGATACTTCAGGATTTATGTTAGTACCCGGCTGGCAGCCTGCCAACCCAATCCTCTCCAATGCGAACCTCAATATCGACGGTTGCGGTGGGGTCGGGCCGAATGATGATTTGATGACTCCCTACAATCCCAAAGGTCTCAATCAAATATCTCAGAGCATATACCTTTGACGTATACATGACGAGCACCGTGTGATTGGATGCGCCGATGGGTATGCCATATTCCACCACTTGCATTCCTTGTGCTGCCAGGAAACGAGCGGTGCGTCCGTCCAGATCGGACGTGTAGGTGTTGTTGACCAACCTGACTCGCGCCTCATCCGCTTGCATCAAAGTCTCCAGGTCGCCTCGTGCCAAGGGACTGACCGGTCCACCTGGGATAAAAATCTCGTCACGCAGGATGCGGATCAGATCCGGGACCGGTCGTAGGACACTGGCGGGGACTCCGTCAAGCGTGACATTCGCAAACACAGCCATGTTATTGTCGATCACGCTCCGCTTGATGCTTTCAATGGGGATATCTCTTGCGAGCACCGCCAGTTTCAAGGCATCCTCAAGCGGCATGTTGGTGTGGATGCCGGAAGAGAAGGTCTGATACAACTGTGGAGCCTGCGCCAATAGGATGGGGAAATAGGCTGGGTCGAACACCTTGTCTCGAATTGCCATGATGACCTTCTGCTGGCGTTTGGCGCGCCCCACATCGCCGTCGCTGCATCCCTGGGACTCGTCGCGACAACGGGCATAGGCCAGGGCGCGCTTCCCGTTCAGATGACGTATGTCGCAACAAGTGAGCACAAAATGATCCTGCCCGGGGCCAGCCGGGTCCAACACCATTCGTTCATCTACAAAGATGTCGATGCCGCCGATCATGTTGATAAGCGATACAAACGTGCCAAAATCCACTTGGACATAATAATGAACCGGAACGCCAATAAATTGGGAAACAGTCTCCATTGCCAGTCCGGGTCCGCCGCCCGGTAGTTTGG
The DNA here is from genome assembly GCA_964549865.1 of uncultured Anaerolineaceae bacterium. Classification (GTDB taxonomy): domain Bacteria; phylum Chloroflexota; class Anaerolineae; order Anaerolineales; family Villigracilaceae; genus Villigracilis. The sequence goes on along the minus strand of CAZJYB010000006.1, from coordinate 5,137 downwards.
CGGCCTCGCCGATGGTCCAGGCAGTATTGATGCGGCTATAGCCATATCCCGGAATATTGACCCACATATCGCGTGGAATTGACAGCATTCCGGCCGTCTTCGTGACCGGATCCACGGTCAGCAGGATGATGGTATCCGTGCACGTCGGGCAATCTTCGCCGGCGACATCACCTCCCCGCAGTCCAAAGAACACGATATTGATCCGGCTGCCGCCATCCCATTGGAGAAGCTCCATCTCAGGAACTGCATTTTCGGATGGAATGATTCCGTCTGGGACAATTGGACTGTCTAGTTCAGGTAACACTGACGGATATTCATGCCCGGATGAGCAGTTGGCGGCCGGTACTCCGGGGAGAGCAGTCAGCTGCCAGCAGGCTGTCCCGCGGCGCACAACGACAAAAACACCAATGGCTAAGGAAAGGGTAAATCCCCAATAAACAATTTTACGCCAAGGGTGCTTTGAGGGATCATTGCGGATCTTGTTGGTCATGTTTCTCCTTTTCTTTTGTTCGAAGTATTCCGGGATCGGGTAAAGTATTATGCTGTCCACCCTTTATCGGAAAGATGATGGGATGGGGCAGGATGACCTAACCCCGGAGAGCCCTGCCCTCCGCAAATCGTTTTCAGAGCATTCACTATCAGAGACTCTGGGAATCTGGGCAAAGGGATGTGACCACAAATTTTCATGAGGGACATGGCGCAATTGCGCCATGTCCCTGAAAGCCTATACATTCTGTGATTGATTGGAAAGATCAACCTCCTGACTTTGAGATGCGGCATCAAACACCCAGGATTGGATGCAGCGATGCGCTTCATCAGGACCGACTTTGCCGGATGCCACTTCAAAGAGCATGCGGCGAAGCTCATCGTGTTGAGCGGTGCGTGTTGGGTTCGCGTTCTCTAGCAGAAAATCCACGGCTTGCGCCACCTCATGGGCATTCAATACGTCCAGATCCAGACCAATCGATCGGGCTTTCTCTCTTTCAGAGAAAACCAAAGGGATCAAGGCATCGCCAAGGCGGGCTACCCTCATCCCAGGACCGGGTTTGTGCTCACATTGGCAAGAGAAATAGACATAACCAATGTACAGCTCCCAATTTCCCAATGCGGAACCGAAGTAGTCCTTATAGGGTACATACCAATTTCCACGTTTGTCAGTCGAAGCTGGAGCAGCACAAAGTGGGCAGCGCTGCTCAGGGAAATACTGAATACTCTCGACCTGGTGGTCGAGATGAGTCTGTTGTGCGTTCATAATGCACTCCTTATTCTGTTAGAAATCTTGGGGAAAACCGATGGTGATCACTGACTCGCCTTCGTCACCAGGACCGCAAACTGCCCGCAACCGGAGGTCAACGTTTTGGAGTTGCCCTGTTTTCGGATCGATCTCCTGTTGTGTGAAGGTGAATCGAACGGTGTCAGTTTCGTAATGGGTCAAGCGTGTGTTCAAGGCCGCCACCCAAAGCATGTCCCATAATCGGGCGTCATAATCCTGATCCACCTCAAATCTGGTGGGCTGCAGGCGACCATCGAGCGCGCATGTAATGGCGACAGGAAACCGAAATCCAACTTGTTGAGCAATATCGGTTACGTCAACCAGCACGCCGTCTTCAATAGCTTGCGCGCGGCTGTAGCAATAGACCAAGTCGCCAAAGAGAGAGCCATCAGGATCAGGAAAAGCCAGCTGGACATTTGTCATACCAGCCTCCTAACCGAACCCGAGGCCGCGTTCTTTGAGCGAAACGAAGCGGCCATTGCCGATCACTAAATGGTCGAGCACGGCTATATCTAAAAGTTTGCCTGCTTGAACCATCGCCCGTGTAACAGCGACATCATCCGGACTTGGTGTAGGATCGCCACTTGGATGGTTGTGAACCACTATGATGGCCGGAGCGATCCGCCGGATGGCCGGCTTGAATATCTCCGCGATCCGGACCTGCGAAGAATTGACTGACCCGTGATAAACCTCCACGATGTCGAGTACGTTGTTGCGCGTACTAAGCAATATGACTCGCAGGTATTCCTGTTCCAGGAGGCTCATTTCGTTCTGGACAAGGCCGGCTGCATCTGCAGGAGAATTGATCGTGAACCGCTCACCTGCCGGCTCATTGAGTTTCAGGCCCAATGAAAAAGCGGCTTTGATGCGCACTGCTGTCTGCTGACCAACTCCGTGCAAAGCCGCAAGCTCATTCACATGAGCGTTGTAAAGCCTTTGCAGGTCGCCGTTACAGAAAGCCAACAAACTTTCCGCGGTCTCGATTTGCTTCGATCCTCCGATCACTGCGGCAAATAATTCAGCCAGGCTGCAGGCCGCGACGTTGGCACTGACGCGGTAAGCCGGCTGTTCACGCAATGGCAGAGTCTTCAGTTTGGTGGGCTTATATGGTTGAGGGAGAGCGAGATGCGTTTGCATCGTCCATCCTTTCTGTAAATGAAAGGGGACGGACGACTCCCTGTTCGGGAACGGTGGTCCGTCCCCATGGTTAGGGGCTATCGGTTATTCACATTCACGCGGCATTGTTCCCGCAGAACCTTTCCTTGCGCCTGCCAGTAATGGCCAACGCCTCCCACCGAACATGCCCAGCCAGCGCCACGGTGCTTACTACTTAATTTTGCGTAGTAATAAGCCTCCGCGCCGCAAACCGAACAAGTTGCCGGGGCAACCGGGAAATATCCGGGCGGTGGATCGGGAGCGCGTTCCCCTCCTGCCATTAGATAATCCACAACCGCCAGGACTGCCGGACATGCAACGCCAAGCGCACATGAACAGCGACGGTCTTTGCCAACTCGGTGTTGTCTTGAGTCCGCACTATAGCCAAAGTCAACGGTGTAGAAATAACCGCTGACCAGGACACGCGCATCCTGTCTCAAGTCTTGCAAGTTGGCTTCTTTTAGATCTTTCTGTGATTCGAGTACATTGCCTTTGTGCATAGGCTTCCTCCATAAGGTGAAAATGCTGCCAACGGATTCCCTGGCCGCGCCAGGCAAACGTTCGCTCAACATCCAGCAGCAAAGTGGATGTGATGCACAAAGGGATTGAGAAGCACGACGAGCCGTTGGAGAAACTCCAGCGGCCTGGCGTGCCGCTCAAAACGAGCGGCACATTGGAAATTTTGGGAGAAGGGGGAGATTTAAGCGGTGACGGGCAAGACCTCATCGAGCGTTAACTCGATGGGCATGTCGTCTTCGCCTTCAAAGGGATCGGAGGTGTCATGCAGCGGCATAACCAGTGCAAGCAGATCGCCACTCTTAAAAAGGATGGGGTCAGTCGGCCTGCCGATCTTGACGGACATTTCGGTCGAACAAACTTTGATCAGTTTGAGCAACATATCGGTATTGACCCAGACCTGTACGTCTTCGCCGGCAACTTCGCCGGGCAAAACGTTCCTGGCCTTACCAAACTCGGTTTTGTTCGATGCCACGCGGATCAAACCGCTCCTGACCTTAATGAACAGGTTCCTGGTTCCCATCGCATTGACCTGCCGGATGATGCGTTCGAGCTGGCCATTCTGAATAGCGAGTTCTGCACCTATAGCCGGCAATGTTTTGGCTACGAGTTCGTCCACTGCGCTGACAGGAAATTCATCCTGCAGCATTGCCGTGACAAAGAGAAACTCGCGATCCTCACCGTGGACATGGAATATGGCTTGATTGCCCTTTTTCGGAAATTGCACCAGCACTTCGTCATCCGCATCAATGACAGTCGCAAGCGTCTTCAGAAAATCAGACGGCAGGCCGGGAATAAGCCGAGGCTGGCGAGCTGTTGCAGTAGCAGAATCAGGCGAAAGGGCAGACTTGACCCGGATGCGTCCCAGGCAAAAGCCATCTGCGGCCTGGGCTTGCAAAATGAGCTGTCCTGTTTCATCGTTCATGATTGTCAGATGGATCCCTTGCAACGAAGCGCGGGAGATGTCCGTTGATGCAAATAACGCAACGCCGGCAAGTTTCTTTAGCTCAGCGCCTTTCAATGCAATTGCATCCTCGGTCTTTAAGTTATCTACCGTGGGCAAAGTTTCCGCGTTCAAACGCAGGTAGGCGCAATTTGAGCCGGATTCAAGGCGCACCTCATCTTCTGAAAACTTCAAAGTGATTTCGCCATTCATTGTTTGCACGATCTCACGCAGTGTGACCGCGTTGACTTGTGCAGAGCCGGCGTCCAGGCATTGAGCTGGAACCGTGCCGCGTGCGGCAAACTCGCCGTTGAAGCAGGTCAGTTGCATACGATTGGAGGACACTTCTAAGCGAATCAGCTCAAAGGCGGGCTGTAAGCTGTTGCCTTTAGTGCTGGCCTTCGTCACAGCGTTCAGAGCCGCGGCAAAAGCATTTTGTTGGACTTTAATTTCAATCATCTCAACCTCTGTATATGTTTTTCATGTCTCGCTTGATGTTCAAGCGAGACATGAATGATTGTTTAAAAGGGGATTTCGTCTTTTTGGGCAGCGCTGGTTTCGCCATTTCCATTGCCATTCTGGCCATTGAGGAAACGAACAGTCTCCGCGCTGATCTCGAAGGAAGCAGCAGGTGTATTATCCTGACGAGTCCAGACACGCGGGCCGCCGGTCTCGGGGTCCGGGACAAGCCGGCCTTCAACTAAAACGAGACTGCCTTTATGAAGATAGGCATTACACGCTTCGGCCTGTTTGCCCCAGGCGGTTATTCGGAACCACGTGGTTTCTTTCAACTCTTCCCCGGCAGCGTTCTTGTATTTGCGGTTGGTGGCCACAGTAAAACGCGTGCGAGCTTGACCGGAAGCGGTGTAGTCCATTTCCGGATCCCTGCCCAGATAGCCAACGATGAGATTTGATTGGTACATATTATTTTCCTCTCTGTTGAAATATGATTGTGGGATTGAGCTTTTAGTGAACGGGTTGCAGCGAATCGAGAAGCAACTTCGCCGCGGCTTTGGCATTGTGGCCGTTCTGATCGCCATTCGGACGGTATTGGTTACTGACCAGATATTCAAGCACCTTGATACCGTCTGAAGCTTTGGCAACCTCTTCAAGCAACAACCCTTTGTATTCGGGGTGACTCTTCGCACCCAATGGGCATGGAACGGACTTGGCTTGTTCCAATGTCATCGTCCCAGATTCTGAATCGGGTTGCTTGTGTGCCGGCTTTTTGAGGTCGGAGCGTGCGGTTT